>JAICGZ010000145.1 GCA_025922875.1 Pyrinomonadaceae bacterium | reverse complement strand
CGGCGCGGCTGCACGGGTTGATCGGGATTGAGTGGATTGACGTTCGGAGTGTCGGTCATCGGATTCGCGACTTTCCGATCGACCGGATTAGTTTGTTGTGCAAATGCCGGATGACAGGCAAAGACGAGGATCAGGAGTGCGGGCACTGAGCGCATCATCATAGGGCGCGTGGATGCTAACACGAATGGGCAGGATTTACAGAATTTACGATCTGTTATCATTCGCGCCGTGCTCAACTTGATGATCGTTGCTGGTGAGCCGTCGGGTGATGCTCACGCCGCTGCACTGGTGACTGCATTGCAAGCAAATGATTCCGGGTTCAACTTTTTCGGTGCGACTGGACCACGGATGCGCGCCGCGGGCGTCGAAACGATCGTCAACTCTGACGACCTTGCGATCATGGGCATCGTTGAAGTCGGCAGCGTGCTGCCAAGATTCATCAGCGCCTTCCGCAAACTAAGAACAGCAGCTATCGAACGATCGCCTGACGCCGTAGTCCTCGTGGATTGGCCTGAGTTCAATCTGCGACTCGCGTCAGCGCTGCACCGGCGCGGCTTGAAAGTGATCTATTACATCAGTCCACAACTTTGGGCGTGGCGGCCGCGTCGCGTCAGCAACATTAAGCGCGACGTCGATCTGTTGTTGTCAATCCTTCCCTTCGAAGCCGAATGGTATCGAGATCGCGGTGTGGTCCATATCGACTTCGTGGGTCATCCGCTGTCGGGCGAAGTGAAGGCGAGTTTTGGACGCGAAGAGTTTTGCCGGCGTAACGATCTCGATCCGTCGCGGCCAATCGTCTCCTTTTTAGCTGGCAGCCGTCGAAAAGAGTTGGAACGAATTCTGCCGCCGATGATCGAGGCGATCAGAACGTTGCGCATTGCGCGTCCTGACGTGCAGCCGGTCGTTGTCGTGGCGCCCAGTCGCACAGCAGAAGAGACGCTGGCGATCATGTCCCACGAGGAATCTGAGGTCGCCAAGTTGGTCCAACAACAAACTCGTGAAGCTCTGGGCGCTTCAGACGCTGCCGCCATCGCCAGCGGCACTGCGACACTCGAAGCAGCACTGCTCGAGACGCCGATGGTTGTTGTTTACAAGGAATCGCCGATCAACTGGCACACGTTGGGCCGGTTGATCACAGTGCCGCATTTCGGATTGGTGAATCTGGTGGCGGGCAAAGAGATCGCGAAGGAACTGATGCAGGATCAGCTCACCGGCCAGAACCTCGCAAATGAACTTCTCAAGCTCCTCGAGCCGGAAACAAACCGCGCCGCACGTGTAAGCTTACGAGAAGTCGCTGAGAAACTGGGCCAACCCGGCGCCTCCCAACGCGCCGCGCAATCGATCTTGAAGTTTTTACAGGATTGACAAGATTTTTCAGGATGGACAGGTTAATCCTGCTCATCCTGCAAAATCTCGTCAATCCTTGCTAACTTGTTCTCGAGTTGTTTGAGGCGTTCGTACATTTGCGGCAGCCGGTTGAGGTAGGCGTTCATTCGCTTGTACTGGTCCAGTGGCTGCACAGGTATTCCCCACCACACGCCCGGGCGAACGATCTTACCCGGCAAGATACCTGCCTTCGATCCAATGATCGCGCCCTTCTGCACTCGCGTGTGATCTCCAAAACCAACCTGGCCGCCGATCACGGCGTCGTCTTCGATCACGACGCTGCCGCTGATCCCGGTTTGCGCGGCAATCACTACGCGTTCGCCGATGTCGCAGTTATGTCCCACATGGACCATGTTGTCGAGCTTCGTACCGCGGCCGATGCGCGTGCGACCCAACGCCGCCCGGTCAACGCACGTGTGTGCACCGATCTCCACGTCGTCGTCAATAAGCACAGTTCCAACTTGCGGAAACTTCTGGTACCCGAGTTCGTGTCGCACGTAACCAAAACCATCAGCGCCGATGCACACCGCAGCGTGCAGGATCACGCGCGTCCCAATTGAGACGCCATCGTATAAGACGACGTTCGGGTGTAGCACACAATCGTCGCCAACAGTGACATTGGCGCCCAGCACTACGCCGGCTTCGAGTCTGGTGTAAGCGCCGACACGCGTGTATTCACCGATACAAACATTCGGTCCCACATAAGCGGTAAGTGCAACGTCGGCATTTTCCGCAACAACAGCAGTCGGGTGAATTGAAGGTTCGCGAAGAACCGGAGGGTGAAGCGCGGCGCCAATAAGCGAGAACGCGAGTTTCGGATTAACAACTTCGATAAGCGTCCGGCCCGGCAACTGCTCACTGAGCCGCTCGTTAACTATCAAACATGCAGCTTTACTCTCGCTTGCAACCGCAAGGAAGCTTTCGTTCTCAACGTATGCAATTTCAGACTCGCCGGCATGTTCGAGGTCAGCTATTCGTTCGACGACAGTCGCGCCATCGCCGGCGACTCGACCTCTCACCAACTCGGCCAGCTCATCAGTTCTCATCTGCGTCATCCGTGCTTTCCGTGGCCGCTCTAATAAATCCTCGCTTCGATCCGCGAATGAAATTCACCAGGTGCGAAACATGCTCGTCGTCAACCTGTTCCAGTTGGGCCAGAACTTCCTCAACCGGCGTTGCGGACCTGAAAAGCATCCGGTAAGCATCTTTCAGGGCACGCCTTGCGCCGGCTGAGAAACCGGCTCGCCTTAAGCCCACGCTATTAACTCCGCGAACACGCGCAGGATTGCCGTCAGTAATAAAAAACGGCAACACATCCTGCACTATCTTCGACTTTCCGCCAACCATCGCGTACCGGCCCATCCGCACAAACTGGTGCGCACCCACGTTGTTGGAAAGAAAGACGTGATCCTCGATAGTGATGTGTCCGGCAAGCGCGACTTCATTGGCGAAGATATTGTCGTCGCCGATACGGCAGTTGTGCGCGACGTGCACTCCCACCATGAAGAAGTTGCGCGAGCCGATTGTAGTTGCTTGGCCTTCCCCGCTGGCGCGATGGAACGTGCAAAACTCCCGGATCAGATTGTCGTCGCCGATCTCGAGATAGCTTGGCTCACGGTGGAACTTTACGTCCTGCGGCTCTCCGCCGATCACGGCATGCTCGAAGATGCGGTTACGTGCACCGATTTTTGTAAACTGCTTGATGACCGCGTGTGATCCGATCTCGCAATCCAGACCGATCTCCACGTCGTCTTCAATAACCGCGTATGCGTTGATTACGACGTTGTCAGATATCGCGACACGGTTGCCGATGACGGCTGCGGGATGGATAGGCATCGCTAGGGTATTGTTGTAGGGGCGGCACTCCGTGGCCGCCCCTCTCCCGAATGCGAAATATTAAACAATGGGGCGGCCACGGAGTGCCGCCCCTACAATTACGCCCTATAAATATTCAGGGCTTGGCCGGAGCGCCGCTTTGTTTCGACAGGTTTGCGATGTCAACCTTAACAGCTCTGATGCCTGAAGAGTTTTGCGCCTCTTCGTAGAGCTTCAGAGATTGATTCAATGACTCTAACGCTTTGGCTCTATCGTCCAACCGGTCGCGGTACACTGACGCAATGAAGCGCAGCACTCTCGCTACCTTCAGCGGGTCGGATTTCGATCCTTTACCGCGATACACGTCTGCTTCCATTTCATAGTACTTAACAGCGTTCAAGTACCATTGGGTCGCTTCGTTAGTCGGGAAGGCTAATCTCCAGGGGCTTTGGCTGTGAAGTTCAGCGAGCTTGTTGTAGGTCGCGGCCAACGCCTCTGTGCTGTTCGTTTCCCGGTAGATCTCCGCGGCCTGGTTCAGTCGTTGCACTGCTAACTGCACGCCCTTTTTGTCCTTCGACTTAGCATATACTTTGCCAATTTCTCCCAGTACGTCTGCTTCTGTTTTCTTGTCACCTGAATTTCGATAAAGCTTCAAGGCTTCTTCGAAAGCCATTTCCGCCTTGTCGTGGAATTGAAGGCTCTCGTGAAGCGCACCGAGTTTGAGATAAGTGTCGCTTTGTCCCCTCACATTTTCGAGCGCTCGGTAGAGATCATTCATAAGGACCAAAGCGGCAACAGCTTTTGTTTTGTGCTCGGGATCAGAGGACGTCGCATAAAACTCATAGAGCAGTCTGTGAGCACGAATTTGCCCGGCACGATCGCCAATGCCCCGGTAGATAGTCGCAGCCTGGCTGTACTCAACAATTGCTTTACTTCGCTTTTCGGGATCCTGGAGCGTCTTGTAGTACTGCCCTAATCTTATGTGCGCGCCAGCCTCTCCAATTGCATCACCTAAATCTTTGTAAAGGTCCGCGGCTTTCTTGTAACTATTCAATACTAGCTGCTCATAACGTTGGGCGTTCTCACCTTGCGCGCTTTGCAAAGCCTCTTCAGTGGCCTCTCCGATCTTTGTATTGGTCATCGCCATAGCACGCTTATCATTGAGATCGGTGTACCCCTCCAGGGCATCCTGATACATTTTAACGCGATCGTCCGACGAAAATGTTTCATCAGCCTCAGCCAGTAAAGCCTGCTTGGTGCCTAATGAAATAAACATTCCCAGGAGAGCCCTTAACAGCTTTTCCTTATTTGTGGGCTTATCATCCGCCGCGTATATGTAGACACCCATGGCTTGCTCATAATATTCCAGCGCCCGTTTGCGATCATCCTTCGAGTTCATCACCAATTGGGCGTCACCGATGTTCGTCAACGTTGCAGCTTCACCCAATGCATCCTTGAGCGCGCGATACATGGTGAGCGCGCTGTAGAACTTCGTCTTTGCAGTTGCCAAAGCTTCCTGATTGGCTTCACCCGTGACCGGATCCGATGAACCGGACGAGCTATAAATTATGCCGATGTTGTTTAGCGTGCTGGCCTGTTTTTGCGGGTCTGAAGGTGCGTGTCGATAAAGTTGCAACGCTTTATTGAATGCGTCTTCGGCCCGCTCATGCTCACCCATGTCTCTATAGACCTGGCCTTGATTCAAATAACTATCTGCCTGCGCATCACGGTCGCCTGTTTCTTTGTAGACATTGATCGCGCTGTCAAACTGTGCGATCGCTTCCTGTTGGCTCTCCGGTCTTCTCGAGAGACGAAACGCTTCTCGAGATAACTGATCGCTCTTTCGTGCTCTTTCAGCTTCGCGCGCGCGGTCTTCGGCTTTCTTGAGGGCGTCTCTTAACTGACTCCTGGCGTTTTCCGCTTCTTGCCTGGCCCTTTCAGCTTCGTCAGCGCGCTTTGCCGCTTCTTGTTTGGCTTTTTCTGCTTCTTCGGCCCGCTTGGCCGCTTCCTCCTTCGCTTTATACTCGCTGGTTGCCCACTTGAACGTTTCCTGCCTTGCTAATTCGACATCGCCTTTCTGCTTCTCAGCCAACTGATAGTTAGCCTCAGCCAACTGGTAGTTAACTCGCGCTTTCCTCCATTGGTCCGCTGCAATCAAAGTGGTAGCAACGAAGAAAAGAAACATTACCGCCAGTCCAACTGACGCCCACTTGAAACGCCGGGCGGATCGAGCCAACCGTACCGCGCTCTCAACCTCGAGTTCGCGTTGAGACCGCTTGCTCCTTATGTTCGTACGGCTTGCCTGAATCAGATTTGTTACTGAAGCGTCGTAACCGAGTTCAGAGGCTTCAGGGCTCGCGACCCAATGTTCTGCGTCTGTAAGTTCGTTTTCAGTAAGGAGCGCTGTTTCATCCTGAGTTTGGTTCCAACGGGCCGCCCGTTCTTCAAGCCATTTACGCACCTGGGCCGCGCCTGAGTATTGCAGCAACCACTCTTTGTTGGACGTGAGGATCGGATCGATAAAACGATCGTGACTCAACTCGTACCAGCGGCCGCTGCCGCGTCGCTCTTCACGAATGATGTGGGCCTGGTCCAATACGTCGACAGCTTCGTTGATGAGACCTTCGGTATGCGTGGTGCCGCGATAAGCCAGGCCGCGTGTGTGTGCCGGAGTAATGAGTTTCTTCTCAAACCAATTACGCAAGACTCCTTCTTTGATCTCAGTCTCGCCTTTGCGCCGCAGTGCTGCACTGGTTTTCTCAACCACTTCACGTATTGAATCTTCGTAAAACACTTGCAGCGCTTTATCGAGACTGCCGTAAGCTTCCAGATGCTCCATCGAAATCTCGGTCGCATTTGGCTGGAGCTTATTGATCAGTGTTCGGCAGACTACCTGCAACTGCACCGTCTCGACGAATTCACCAGTTATCCAGGTCTTGTCACTCATTTCGGGCCTCCCCATCGCGCATCAAACCGATAAACCTTTTTCCCGCAAAGACGCAAAGGAGCAAAGTAGGTTCAAGTAAGTCACGCTTTTGCGCGTTTGCACGCTTGCGTCTTTGCGCGAAAACTTCCTACAACTCCTCCTCACCGGTTGTGACCGGTGCCGCGACTCTCACCGGAGTCTGCAACAGGCTATCGACCAGTCGCTCAGCAACACCCGGAGCAAAACTCACGTGTGTGAACTGCAATGGGCTCTTTACTGCCACCAGCGCAGCATCGCGGCGCAGGCGATCGAGCCGGTAGCGAGTGCCGAGCCTGTCCGGCAACAGATGTGTATAAGGATCGAGTTCAGCGATGTAGTCCTCGCGCATGGAAAAAACTACTCGCAAGGCGCGGTCTCCGTGTGCGCGCCGGTAAATCTCATCCGGGAAAGCGTCTTCGAGCAGCAACCGGTTTGAAGGGAGGCAGCTTCGTGCCTTGCGCTTTTGCTGAAGCGATTGCGCCGTTTCCTCACGCAGCTTTATCCCGGCAAATGTTTCTTCATCGTAAAGGCTTTCACCCTTCAGAATCGTGTTCAGCTCAGACACAAGTATGTCCATGCGCTCAGCCAAACTTTTGCTTTCGTTTTTGAGCACACGATCGACGCCTTCCTGAAGACGCCCGCGCAGCGCAACGCAAACGGAATTCGCACCTCTCATGATCCGGCTTATCAGTGCGGCAGGACGACGGATGTCACAACGTCTCAGCGTCAGCGGGCCACCCTTCAGCGCATCCGTGATCTGCTCGAAAAATCCTTCACGGTCCTGCCAGCGCTCGAAGTGGCGAGTGAAGATCTCTTCAAACTGATCGAAGATCACGACTCGCGGCGACAACGGCTCGCTTTCTTCCTCATCTTCCTCCGCCGGTTGGCGCATGACTGGTCGCGTCTCTTCGAGATAGTCGCAAAGCCGTTTTCCGATCAGTTCTCTTTCCGCGAGTTTTCGCTCTTGCGCGGATTGCGTTCCAGCGTCTTTCTTTCTCCAACTGACGAGAGTATTGAAGACAAAAATGTTCGAGTTCGGAATCGCATCCAGATCGATCGTCTCCGGAACCAGACCACTGACACGCGCGATTGGCAGAATCTCAAACCCTTTGCCTGCTCCAAGCTGTTCCGCCAGCGCCGGTTCCTTCACGCGTCCAAGCATCGGCACGAGGCGGGCATTGATGAGTGATGTTTTGCCCGCACCGGATGGCGCATAGATCAAAAGCAATTGATTGGCGATTACGAGTGACAGCAGGTCGCGGGCCTCGCGCTCGCGCCCGAAGAAGATCGCCGCGTTGCTCTCTTCGTAAGGGCGTGGTCCGACATAAAGCTCGCGGGTTTGAACAGTCATGTCATCGTTCCCTCCCAGATCTTTCTCAGTTCAGTTATGAACTCATCGCTCCGTCCCCAGTAAACGCGCGTGTTGAGTTCCTGGTAGTACTTGTCGAGATAACTCAACACTTTCAACTTTCGCTCCGCCTCGGTCGCATTACCGATCGGGAGGATCTGCACTGACACGTGCTTTCGCTTCTGACCGGCTTCGAGTGAGGTCACCACGCTGCGAAACAACACACGGAAATTCCAGTCGGCGATGCGATAGCCGATGAATAGCAACGACGCGTTCGCCATCGCTTCCTGCACACGCGGCGGCAGGAGTTTGTTTTCTTTTTTGGATATCGCCATCAGGAAGTCGAGATAATCGTCTTCAGTCAACACTAGCGACTCGGGAATTCCGGCATGACCATGAAGATGAAAGACGAGAGGCGTCTTTTCACTCGGCACGTAATCCAGACGATCCAGCACCGACGGCAGACTGTACAGTTGACTGTTCCAGCGACAGATCTCCTGTTCCGGCTTCTTTCCGCGCTCGCGCAATGCCTGGACCATGAAATCGTCGTAGTTCGTCGTGATGTAGACCGGAAGCGGCAACTCGGCCATGAACCTGTGCGGCTCGGTAGGTGAGCTGAAATCAGGTCGTCCGCCGTTTCGGAACCGGGCAGCCAGTTCTTCCTTCGGATACATCGCGTCTTCCACTTCGACCGCGACAAACTGCGACACTTTGATCAAATCGTCGCAGTCTTCGAGGGGATAACCAAACTCTTTTGCCCAGGCTTCAGCGACGGCAGCGCCGAGCGGCAAGGTCCCGTAGGAAGCTCCGGCGCCGAGAAAAGGCGTGCATCGTCCCTCGCGAATTCTCTTTAACAGGAGCGTCCAGTCCGTTTTTAGGAGCGTACGCGGCATCGGTACTTCGGTTTCAGTTAACACTTGCGACATGATGGGATCCCTCTTGAATGATCAGCGATCCTTGCGTTTGCTACTTGGCGGCAGCCTGAGGCGCTGTTTCCTCTGCTGAACGCTCTTGCGGTTCTAATCCAGCGGCCTCCTTCGAACTCACTGCCGTATCAGGACGCTGTTTAGTCTCATAAAACAGTCGGAAGTACGGGTTGCCATAATGTTGATAGGCTCCCCAGGTGGTTCTCCCGTTAAGTGTGCGTGCGATGGCGAGCCGGGCCTGTTTCATCGCCTCATGCATCGCCACCGGTTCACCTATAGGCTGTGAGCCGGCTTTGTTTGGGACGTTTTGGTGACCCAACAGATGCGAATAAAGTGTTACTGCAAAAACACGCGCGGCCACGTCGTCCACCGGCCATGCCGTGCAGACGAAGTTTGCTACTCCCCGGTTGAAGAAAGCTTCGGCAAAACTCGGAGCGAGCCGGTCGTCTCGATCTCGCGCGCGATCCGGTGTTATTCCTGACTCGCACGCATTTGAAAAAACAAACTTCGGTATTCGATCGATCCGGTTGAGTTCATTCGCACTCAACAACTCCTGGCGCTTCACGTTGAAAATCCATCCTGACAGACTTGGATCTCCGTGCCATTGATAGACGCAGTGGCCGGCGAAGTGCAAAATGTCATAACGGCGGAGCATCAACTCACGCAGCACGTTTGTGCGAGTTGCGTCGATAGGTCCAAACAGACGCTTCACCTCGACACGTGTACTGTTGGAAGCGTCGTCAGAGGGGTTGTAGCTTTCAAAGAGGTCTGCAACGGCAACTGCCTCTTCTTCGGCGCCGGGTAAATGTGCATCTTCGGCCGGATCAGCGACGATCAGGATTCGCAAAATACTCTGAGGCGGCGGTGGTGGTTCGGGTGGCGGAGCAAACGTCGTGCGCAATTGCCGCGTTAACCCTCGACAAGTACCCAGAAAATCATCTTCGTACTTGAATCCGTCAGTCGACGCGGTGCGTCGAAGCGGAGAAGAATCGAGTGAGGGTTGGGCCACCATCTCCCAATGGATGCGCGCCGTTGTCGAATCCAGCATCATGACCAGCGGGGCCGCGCCGTAAAGTTGTTTTCGCAGGTCTGCGGGCATCAACAACCCTTCGAGAAACCGCCCGCGTTCCAACTGCACTGCGGGTGTCTGTTCACCTGCCAGTTCATCATTAGCTGTCCAAACGAGATGGGGATCGATAACCGTATCGCGTTCCGGAATCGACGCGTTTTCCGTAATCGCACCAAACCGATAGGTACGTTTTTCTGAATCGAGACTCAGCGTCACGCGGGAAGGCACCGCGTCGGGATTGAAACTGTTCCCGTCCAGTTCTTTCTTCCAATTCGCGTCCAGATCTTTCCTGGCTTTTTCATAAGCTTTCTCCTTCAATTCTTCTATGTCGGTGTCGCTGAGTTTGTTGTAGACGATGGTGAAGTTTTGCTTCGCCAGCTGCGCCTGCTGAGCGGCAATAATCTGATTTAATTGAATTGCTTTGCGAGGGTCGTTTTCGACGAAGGTTACTCGCTTCAATCTTCTGTCGGCGTCAAATCCTGAACCAGCTATCGCGCGTCGAATCCCGCTTAGCCACGCGGATACCGCATCACGTAAGGCGAGATTACCTTCTCCACTGCCGATCAGTACGGTTGCAAGGTGGAGTTTATTCAAGCGCCCGAGGGCCCAGCATAATTCCCGCGCAAGCACGGTCAACTCCGGCACGCCAAAACGACCGGGCTCGTTCATACCTGCTATCGCGATCAAACGCTCGTTCTTTGACTCGCGAGCTACGCGCGGGTCAGGCATTAAAAACGGTTGGCCCAACTGGCCGTAGATAATTCCTCGTTCCGTGTATTGAGTGAGGATGAGGTCAGGTTTACTGACTCCTTCTCCCGGGCCTTTGCCAACTAAAGCGGCGCTGATTGCCTTGTCCAGCGCCAGCTCGGCCTGTTGTGGCTGAACGCCGATATAGTGGCCCACCGAGATGCAATCTACAGGTTGCTGGCCATCGCTTAGCACATTGTCGTAGTCGATGCTCTGAATGCCCCCGAACACGAGTCCGATCTCTATCTTTGCGGGCTCCAGATTTTCATCAACTTCCACCGACTCGTCGGCCGCTTTGCCATCGCCGCGGAAAGGTAGAAATCCTCGAGTGATCGCTTCTTCCACTTTTCGTTCCTCAGGACTGATTACAGGCGGGGCTGGAGTATCGACTGCACGCTGTTCGGCAGATTCTTCGTCCACACCGCGCGCAAACGGAACGCTTCTCGAGCTCATACGACCCAGTGAGATCGCCAGTGTGGTTTCGTCGGCTTTTAGATCTTCCTCGTACCGTTTTCTTAACTCTTCCTGGCTCAGTTCTTTTATCGCACGGTCTGCTGGTAATTTCGAAAGCAGGGCCTCCGTTTTACCTGTTGTCAGCAGGGCATCGAGTGCCGCCAGGATTCTTCCATTGGACGAGAGATTGCCGTGGTCTTCACGAATGTAATACGTCGGAACCTGAACTCCGTCAGTAGTCTTCAGCAAACCGAGCGTGTGTGGCACACGGCCGTCGCCATCGACGGTCATCGCGTATCCTTCCGTGCTGTCCAGCCTGTCCCAGTCACTGATATCCGAGTAGGTGGGCTGATCGTAACCGGCGACGTAAACCATTCGGCTGGGATCAACAGCATCTTTCAACCACTCGTGATGATCTTTGGCTCTTTTCAGATGTTGCTGCGGGACTGTGACATTGAATTTGCTGTAGGTCGCCGAATCGTATAGACGTTTGATATTGCTCATCACCGCTGGCGACGGAAGCATTTGATAAGAACCGACAAAGGTGTTGAAGATGTCGACCAACTCATGACGATCGTGTCGGAAATCGAGCTTTGCCAGTTTTCGTACGAGGCCTTCAACACCGGTGATGACCTGCGGAATGGCGAACGATCCGTAATTCGGCGTGCCGAGCATGATCAGCC
Source organism: Pyrinomonadaceae bacterium (assembly GCA_025922875.1). Lineage (GTDB taxonomy): Bacteria > Acidobacteriota > Blastocatellia > Pyrinomonadales > Pyrinomonadaceae > PSRF01. Next base: position 4,613 of record JAICGZ010000145.1, on the reverse strand, counting down.
TGCCGCCGTTTTTTCCCTTGCCCTCTTCGTCCCACATCGTTCGCCAGCGGTTTTCATATTTCTTAATAAAGGTGCGCGCGACGAGTCCGCCCATTGAGTGAGCGACGATGTGGACGGGCTCTTTATTGTCGAGCCAGGTGCTGAGTCTCACGTTCAGTGAGTCCGCGGCGAGTTCGAGATCCTTTCGCCAGTCGAAATAAAAGTCTTTAACGTTCCAATTTTCCGACAGCGCGAGGAGTATTTCGCCATAGTAGCGCTTCATAATGCCGGAGGCGCTTACCGTGAATTTTGAATTGAACTCCGAGCGCCCATCGTCCGTCAGTCGCAAACGATCGAGCCAACCGCGCAGGATGCGAAAAGCATTGACCCACGTGAGATCTCCGGCGCTACCGTTGCTGCTGATACTCAATTCAGCGCCCATAATGCCGTGGATGACCACGACATTTCCTTTTGGCTTATCGACGACGCTGCGACTGACCTTTCGCTTCAATGCCATGCTGTGCATGCGCTGATAACGCTCGTCGCCTAAATGCGCGCGGAGCGCTTTCTCTTCTTCCAGCGTCGGGCGGACGAGCAGCTTCGCCAGCTCGTCGGGATTTGATCTTTCTACCTGGGAAATAAAAGCTCGTTCATCGAACATTGGGTGTCAGCTCCTGAAGGTCGTAGGGGGAATAAACTCACGATCAGGCAAGACAAACCTGCATGAGACGGTGTTGAGAACTAACTGGCGGCGACTAACGCCATTTGAAATTAGAAGGTTCGGACATTTCGGCCGAACCCTGCGCCTGGGTGGCAGGCGGATCGGTTCGCGTGAAATCGCAGGAAACACCGTGCTTATACGCCTCCATAAATACTATGTCAATGATTAGCGTTTCGTTTTGGGTCCCGCGTTGGGCGTCTCCCTGGAGTGCGGCGGCCTGGCGCCGCTCGGGTCTTCGATCTGCGTGATCGGGAACAAAGCGGCGCCAGGCCGCCGCACTCCAGGGAGACGCCCACATCAAAATACTGCAAATGGTGTCTTGCCTTTGCCGGTTTGGGCCACTATGATGCTTTGCTGTTCTGGGCGTTTGATTGCGGAGGAGACGAAAAGCCCTTGTTTAGTGACCAGTTTCGCCGAGGGGAATCTGAAAAGAGCAAGCTGTCGGGAGTCAAAGGATCCCGACTAATCTCCAATCTCTCGGATGTCGCCTGGAAAGCATTCCAGTCAGTTAACCAGCGCCTTCCTGAAGGTGAATCCATACGTCCGAACTGGGCGCCCGGTCCGCTGCTCAAATCCTACGAGCGCAGTGCTCCGCCACTTGGTTTCCCACGCGAAACCGACAGTCTTTGTCCAACCTGCGTAAAGGAAGTTCGCAACGCCGTGATTTCCGGCGAGGTGCCGCTCGAGACCTTGATGCACGAGCACCCCGGTGAAATCAAGGCACAGATCCTTGAAGACAACGGTCAGGTCGTAATGCGCAAGGATTGTCCGAAGCACGGACAGTTCGAAGATGTGATGTCGACCGACCCTGCCTTTTTAGAAAGAATCGAGTCGCTCTTCTTTGGTCGAGACTTTCGCGCTGCCGAAGACAAAGACGTGCACCGGCATGGAACTTCGAATATCAAATTCGGACGCGGCGCAGTTTTGACTGTTGACCTGACCAATCGTTGCAACATGATGTGCAATCCGTGCTTCATGGATGCAAACCAGGTTGGTTATGTTCACGAGCCGACGTTCGAAGATACGAAAGCTATTCTCGATCGCGCGGTTTCGTTCAAACCACGGCGGCAGGTAATCATTCTCTTCTCCGGTGGTGAGCCGACACTTTCACCGTACTACCTCGAAGCTGTCGCTTACGCGAAGAAGATCGGCTTCTACCGAATCCTCGCGGCGACGAATGGTATTCGCTTCGCTGAAGATCTCGAGTTTTGTAAAGCTGCGAAAGCTGCCGGACAGCACGGCGTCTATCTCCAGTTTGACGGTGTGAGCGAAGAGAAGAACAAGCACCGCGGCGTTGGTAACTTGTTTGACGTTAAGTTGCGTGCCATCGAGAACCTTGCGGCAGCCGGTATCAAGGTGACGCTGGTCGTAACCATCGTCAACAACCTTAACAACGATGGCATCGGACAAATCGTCGAGTTTGCGGCGAAGAACATCGACAAAGTTCAGACAATCGCCTTTCAACCCGTTTCTTTCACTGGCCGCGACGAAGATATTTCCGATGAGTTGCGCAAAAAGTGGCGCTATACACTCGCCGGCATGACTCACGATCTGAAGAACCAGCTTGGCGGCCTGATTCAACCGTTGCGCGACTGGTTCCCGCTCTCGTCTTACTCAGCTTTCACCAGCGTGATGGACATGTTGCAGGGCGCCGATGCGCCCTGGGGCTGGTCGTCTTGTAACTGCCATCCAAACTGCGGCATCTTTACCTTGCTGGTCGTGAATAAACAGACTGGAGAATTCAGATCCTTGTTTGAGTTCTTCAATTACGAACAGTTCATGAAAGACGTAGCGGTGATTACCGACACCGCACGCGGGCGGAAACTCTCCTACGCGCAGCTCGGCATGGCGATCATGCGAAACTTCAACGCCGAACGCGCGCCCGAAGGATTTCCGATTTCGCAGATCATTAACCTGTTCAAGCCTTCGTCTACGAATTCAAACTCCGATCGCAACGATCGAATGGCCCAGCAGAAGACCGATGCCAACGACATCTGGCGCGTGCTCTGCGTCGAAGGCATGTGGTTCCAGGATCTTTTCAATTACGATTTTCGCCGCACTGAGATGTGCGTGATTCCGTACGGCACTCAGGAAGGCGAGATCTCCTTCTGCGCTTACAACACCGGCGTGGGTTGGCGGCAGATTATCGAGAACATGCACAAGACGGCCAACCTCGCTGAATGGTACGAAGAGCATGGTCGTCATAAAGTTTACGCAGCCGGTAAGCCGGTTCCGCTGAAAACTACGAAACACTCTCTGAGCCTGCCTGTTATTCAGGCAGTGCTTGCAGAAGACGCCGAAGAGAAACCGTCGTTCGTCAGTCCTTATCTGGTCGAGACACCTGACGAAGAAACGGTGTCGCTTTAGTGCATCCGGCTTATAAATCCTGTCTAACACAATGAACGTTCGACGTAAGCTCGGTAAACTGCGCGACGCCACAAAGCTGTTTGTGTTCGGTCTGCCGAAGTTTGCCATCGGCTCGATCGACGTCACCAACCGCTGCAACCTGCGTTGTGAGCACTGCTATTTCTTCGCTGAAGATCACGATAACGAAAAAGAGCTCTCGATCGAGAAGTGGCTTGAAAAGCTCGAAGCGATGAAGGCCGCCGGTCACCCCATGATGCTCTGCACGTGGGTTGGCGGCGAACCGATGGTGCGAAAGCAACTGATCGATGCCGGCAGGAAATACTTCAAACACAACACCATCGTCACCAACGGCACGATGGAGCTGCCGAACTGGCCCAACTGCACCTGGGTCATCTCCATCGACGGCACCGAAGAAGCCTTTGCGCGCATGCGTGCGCCCGGCATCTATCAAAAGATCAAGCAGAACGTCATTGCTCATCCCGAGTTGAACATTCAGATCTCCTGCGTGCTGACGAGTATCACTAAAGACTGCGTCGAAGACCTGGTGAAGGAGTGGGGCCCACTCGCACGCGGCGGAATCATCTTCGACTTCTTCACGCCAGTGACGGGCCTGGACGAAGCGTTGTGGCTCGACTGGCCCGTACGCGATCGTCTGATAGATCAGATTCTGTCGCTGAAGAAGCAGTATCCGGGATACATCAACATGCTCGACTCCACGCTCGAGCTGATGAGATCGAATAAAGCGAAAAAAGTGACGGACAATTGTGAGTTTCGGTTGAAAGCTTTCGCGTTTGGACCAACCGGCGAGCAAAAGGGAAAATGCATGATGGGCGATAACGCCGATTGCGACCGCTGCGGATGCGTGGTCCCTTTTCACATGGCGACGATCAGCAGCCGGGGATTGATGTTGAAAGAGTCACTGAAGCGTATTACGAGCCACGGATAGACACAGATCTGTGTTTCATCCGCCTTCATCTGCGGCCGGGCTTTGCACTTCACGCAACTGGGCCACCACATCTCTCAACCGCAGCGCCAGATCTTCAATCGTCTCGACTCGTTTCCGCGATCGTTCGCTCAACTCTTCACGCAATAGGAGTTGGGCCTGACCCAACACACCGGTAAGGGGGTTATTAATCTCGTGGCGAATACGAGCCACGAGGGCGGTAGTCTCTTCGAGTTTTAGCCGGTATTGGGCAAGCTGCTCGTCCTTGTCCTGTTCAGTCATCGACTCTCCCTGGTTTGGGTTCGGAAAAGAAGATAAAGGCAATTGTCTTTGTTAGCGTTCAGGTGTGCCGTTCTAGCCGCTAGAACAGGTCCATTGTGCATCCTGAGCGCACTGTAGTTCAAGCATTAGTTTTTCGGCAGTGCGTCAGTTTTGATTTGACAAATTACGTCCCAAGGCGTTTGGTATTTACGCCGAAGGCGTGCGCTCATTACGCCGACGTCCGCAATTACGCCGAAGGCGTGCGCTCATTACGCCGACGTCCGCAATTACGCCGAAGGCGTGCGCTCATTACGCCGACGTCCGCAATTACGCCGAAGGCGT
>JAICGZ010000144.1 GCA_025922875.1 Pyrinomonadaceae bacterium | reverse complement strand
GCGTTCGAGTATCGAGTCTTCCAGGAAGGCACGGAGCAGTTCGTAATGACTCGTGCCGCGTTCGTGCGTGCCCGAGAGGATCGCATCGACAACGCGCAAGCGAGTCGATGGACCAATCCGTCCTTTCGCGAGCCCTTCGCCGCTGCGCAAATGACCGTCTTCAGTCGCTGCATCTTCAAGCGCACGAACCACGGTGGTTCCCACCGCGATGACACGACCGCCTTGTTGCCGAGCGAGTTCGACGGCTCTCGCCGTCGTTTCCGGAATACGATATGGCTCGTCAAAGGGCAGCAGTCGATCGAGATCTTCGTCGCCTGTTGAGGAGATACCTGCTGCGTGAGTGATCGTCGCGAAGTTCGCTTTGTGTTCGCGCATCGTAGACAGTACATGCCAATCAAGCACGAAACTGGCTGATGGTGGTTCAAAAGCGACCGGCGGTCCCGCGATTCTGGTCCATACGTCCCAAAGCTCCAAAGAGGTTTGCATGTGCGCGTACTGAATCGGTCTGCCGTGACTCGCTAAGCCAGCCCAAACATCATCAGGAGTGCCGGCAAAGCGAAGTGATACGAGTCGTGGATGTTCGAGAAGGTTTTCAACGGTCGCCCGTAATGGACCAAGCAGCAAGGTGTCGCCACGTTTGAGCACAGGTGGCAACGGTCTATCTTCGGTGCGTGTGTGAAAGTCACCCTCGCCGAATACGACTGCGCTGAAGCGATTTACGTCCGTTGGATCCAACGAAGGCCGGCCTGCCAGCCGTACTTCAATGGTTTTTCCAGTTTGCTGGTGCACACCGTTGACACTGGCAGGCAGTGTGGCAGCATCGTTCGCGATCACGAGATCGTTTGGTCGCAGGAACTCGACAAACGCCGACCGTGGAACGTGAATGATGTTTCGGTGATCATCGACGACGAGAAGTCTGGCGTCAGGTGGACGCTGGACAGCTAATTCGGCGGCAATCATGGCCACTCCTTAAATTTGTACCATCTGTGGCAAAACTTCTGCGATGGTTTCTAAAAGTTCATGAGCCGATTGTTCCGGGCGTTTTAGAGTCGAAGGATCTGCATCCGGTATTGCTGCGTGGTACATGGGCGTATCCATGTCGCCCGGATCGAGCGAAAGGAATCGCACACCTTCCGCTGCGTGCTCTTCGTTCCAAATGCGACTCATATGATGAAGCGCGGCCTTGCTCGAACCGTAAGCTCCCCAACGGGGATAAGCGTTTAGCCCGGCGTCGCTAAAGATGTTGAGTACAACAGCGCCGCGGCCTTCGCGAGCAGAAGCTGCGAGCGCTCCCATCAGTGCCTTTGTCAGCCGGAACGGACCAAAGACGTTGGTCGCAAACACGTGCTCGAGATCTTCGCATTCAGTATCAGAAAGCATCCTCAGCGGAGTTGGTCCAAGATCAGAAGCGTTATTGATCAGCACGTCGAGGCCGCCGAGCTCACCCGTTATTTGGATCGCCATCGGATAGATATCGTTTTTGTCTGAGACATCGCCGGCGATTCCGTGAACGCCTGGATGCTCGCGCATGACTTGTTCGACGCGTTCGCGTGTACGCGCAATGAAAGCAACGCGAGCGCCTCTGCGCGATAGTTCACGGACGAAAGCGAGACCGAGGCCCGAAGTGCCGCCCGTTATCGCGACTCGAAGACCTGCAAAAGGATCTGTTGTCATATCGCCCCTACTTTCTAAAGACTAACCTTTAGTAAGTAGAAGCCTAGCACCGGCTATTGACTTTGTAAAGAGAATTCTTTAGAAAACTATCATGAGTGCTAAAACACAGCCTCCGGGCGAGCGAAAGACGCGTCGGGCGATCGCGAAACTCTTAAAAACGGAAGGGCCGATCGACTCCGCGCAGCTTGCCGAGCGGCTCGGACTGACGGCCATGGCCGTGCGGCAACATCTCTACGCGTTACAGCGCGAGGGACTCGTGACACACGAAGAGCGACCGGTGCCGATCGGGCGGCCGGCAAAGTTCTGGCATCTCACGCGTGAAGCCGATCACCTGTTTCCCGAAGCCTATGCTGAGTTGAGTGTGGCGCTGATCAATTCAGTGAAGGATGCTTTTGGCGATGAAGGTTTGGAGCGCGTGCTGACCTCGCGTTGTGCTCGTCAAAAGAGTGATTACACAAAGCGCATCCGGCCTGGAGATTCACTAGCGAAAAAACTTCAGGAGCTGGCGAAGGTGCGGACCGAGGAAGGCTACATGGCCGAGATTAGAAGGGATGACGATGGTGGTTATTTATTGGTTGAGAACCACTGTCCGATCTGCGCTGCGGCAAATGCGTGCCAGGGGTTCTGCTCGACGGAGTTGGAGTTGTTTCGATCGGTGCTTGGACCAGGGGTTGATATCGAACGCGCGGAACACATCATTCGCGGGGATCAGCGTTGCGTGTACCGCGTGAAGGAAGTTTTCCCGCAAAGACGCAAAGGGGCAAAGGAGATCCTGGTTTAACATTGCCGCCTTTGCGTCTTTGCGGGAAATTACTGCGTGTATTTCAAATAGACCGTCCGTGACTCTGAATAAAAATCCAAAGCCTCTGGGCCCTGCTCACGCATTCCGAAACTCGATTCCTTTGTGCCACCGAAAGGTAGTTGATACTCAACTCCCGCCGTTGGAAGATTCACTGTAATCAACCCAGCTTCGATCCGTTTAATGAATTCGTGTACACGCGTCAGGTCCTTCGAGACGATCGAAGCGGAAAGACCGAAGCGCACATCGTTCGCGATGCGCATTGCCTCGTCAAAATCTTCCGCAACCATGAGCGCCAACACAGGACCAAAAACTTCCTCCTGCGCAACGCGCATCTCTGACGTCACGCCGGTGAAGATCGCCGGCTCGATAAAGTAACCTTTGTCGTAATTGTCGCCCGTCAGACGTTTACCACCGCACAGCAGTTGTGCACCTTCTTTGCCCGCGATGTCGATGTACTCCAGATCCGTCTTCAGTTGCTCCTCATCGACTGCCGGACCGATTTGAACTCCCGGCTCCAGACCATTCCCAACCTTCAGTTTGCGCGTCTTCTCGACAAGTCTTTCCACCAATGGCTCGTAAATCGATCGCTCGATAATGGCCCGACTACACGCGGTACATTTCTGCCCGGTCGAGAAGAATGCTCCGTTGATCAGAATGTCAGCGGCATAGTCGAGATCCGCGTCACTGAGAACGACAGTCGGGTTCTTGCCGCCCATCTCGAGCTGCACGCGAATTCTTCTTTCAGAAACCTTTTTATATAGGGCACTGCCGACCGAGGTTGAGCCGGTAAATGAGACTGCTTTGATTTCCGGATTGCTCGTAAGAGCGTCTCCAACCAAACCGCCGCTGCCGGTCACGTAGTTGATTACTCCCGGCGGTATTCCTGCTTCGTGCAGCGCTTCGATCAATCTGTAGGAGCTCAGTGGTGCGAGCGAGGCGGGCTTGATAACAACTGTGTTGCCCGCGATTAACGCAGGCGCGATTTTCCACGCAGGAATCGCACTCGGAAAGTTCCACGGTGTGATCAGCGCGACTGTCCCGAGCGGTTTGCGAATCGTGTAGCAGAGTACGTTCTCGCGTTCTGAAGGAACCTGGTAAGTAAACTGGCGCGAGCCCTCGCCGGCGAAGTAGCGGAAGATGTTTATGGCGCGTTTCACCTCGCCGATCGCTTCAGGCAAGGTCTTGCCTTCCTCTCTCGTCATCTCCTCGCCGAGTTGCTGTAGACGGTCCTCGAGCAGTTCGGCGGCTTTGAAAAGGTATTCGCCGCGTTTTGTGGCAGGCAGATCGGCCCAGGCCAGGCGCGCCGCCGCGGCCGCGCTACAGGCCTGGTCCACATCGTCTGCGTTTGAAGATTGAAAGAGACCGACAGTCTCGTCAGTATTGGCGGGGTTGATGTTGGGGAATGTCTTTCCTGACTTGCTCGCGAGCCATTCCCCGTTGATGTAGTTTTGGAAGACGTTCATGGCATCCACAGATTACACAGATATTTCTTATCTGTGTAATCCGTGGATTGCTTTTATCTACGTGCAACGCCGATTTTTCTTTGTACGAGGCTCTCGACGTCCACGTTTGCCCCCTCAGCTTTGGCTTTGCGAATAAACTCAGCGTCGATCTTGAAGATGCGGAGTTTGACGATGTCTTCGATGTCGAGATTGGTTAAGCCTTCGTTTCGGACTTCCGTCACAAACTCCGGTGTCACCTTGAAAATCTGCATTTTCACGATGCTTTCAAAAGGTTCGTTCTGGAATCCCATCTCAGCTGCTTTCCTGACTAGCTGTGCGTCGATTTTGAAGATTCGAGCTTTGACGAGTTCTTCCAGGCCGAGATCGTTGAAACCGCTTGCCTTCATTTCGCGGACGAATGAGGCATCGACCTTGAAGATTGCTGCTTTGAAGAGATCGTTGACGTTGAGTTTATCGAAACCCGCCGCGATGAGTTCGTCCGCGAGTGCGGTTGTAACGTTAACTGTTGCGGCGGTAAACAGACGGTCTTCGTCTTCATCCGAGCCTTGTAGGAAATCGAAGCCGCGGCTCTTCATCGCCGAGACGAAAGCCGGGTTGGAAGTAAAGCGAAACGTGCCGGAGCCTTTTCCATTTTGGAAACTGCCTTCGAAGTCGATTTTTCCTGCTTCGCGCACGAGGCTGAAATTGACCGGGCCTCCGTTCAGCGCCTGCTCGCGAGTCAAGCCCTGGAGTTCTGAGAAGTCATAAGAATTGCCGTTCTGATGCCTCCCGCCTCTCGTGTTGCGACGCTCAAGGTTTAGCTGGATTTTCGAGCCGTCTTTGGAGACTGAAGCCGTCCATTGGTTGGTTACTGTGCTTTGGGCGCCGGCATTTGCGCCCGCGATCCAAACGAGTAGCATCAGGCTGGTTATCAAGGCCAAACCGAAAAAGTAGCGGTTCCAAACAGTCTTTGACATACGGACCTCCGGGGAATTCGAGATTTCAACATTAGAACACCCACGGGCGTGAGTTTGTGGCGGGAAATTTAGACAGGATTCTCAGGATTCGACAGGATGAACAAGATATCCTGTTCATCCTGTTACACATCCTGTAAATCTTTTAAGCGTCTTTCTTTTGAGTGTGCTTATCTAAAGACACTTCCTGATCAGTCGGTGTGTCGCGCTTGTGTTCGCCAAACGCTCCCGCGACTGGATTGGAGGCCGGAAGAGGATCGTAACCCTCGCGCGCCCGCTGTTGTTTCTGTGCGTCTGATTTGATCCCGGTTTTTTGCGATTGCTCCATTTGCTCGTCTCCCGTTTGTTAGTGACCAGCCAGCTGTTTGAATCCGGTGTTAGTTATTCCTCGCGTCATCAGTAACAGTCCTGCGACACCGAGTCCGGCTCCTAACGCATCGCGCCTGACGCCGCCATACGTCGCAAGTGATGCTCCTGCCGCGCCTGCGACCAGGCGTGCTGCCGGTGACCAATTCTCCTGAAAAAATTCGAAGCGATTGCCCAGCCGTTCGCGTCCTCCCTGCAACGCGGGATGATTGCCGGCCTCTTCGTGTACTTCGAGGTTATTAAAAACTTCATTGACCCCGTGCACGCGATTTACACACGCCAGAAGCTCAGGTACTTCTGCCGCCAGGATTGGTCCGTTCAAAGTAACATTGCCGTTTTGCGCAGTCACATGAACTGCGCTCGGATGCGACACTATCCGGCCAAGCTTCGCACGCACGCGATCGACCAGTACCGCGTCGTCAACGGGTTCTGAAGAGAAGCGCGACTGGATGTCAGCAACGATTCCTTCCGTACGATTGCGTAAGTCGCGAGCGGTGACTTCCAAACAGTCGCCGGTTTTTCTCGCGGCCCAGACGGACTTATCACGCAAGAGTGCGCGTCGCCTCTTTCCTCGATCAGGATCGAGGAGATACATGAGGCCCGTTCCCAGTCCGAGACCGGCGCCAAACGTTAATGCTTTGTTCATGCTGCAATACTCCCTTCTGTGTTTCTTATAAGGCGGGCAAATCTCAGACCAAGGTATGAACCTTGCTGTTAGGGAATTCATAGTCTGTTAGCACGAGACACGTCGGAAATTCGTGTGCGCTACTCGTACGCCCACGAATTGATTTCGTGCAAAGCCATTAAAAGGAATAGCCACAAGAAAGCACAGAAAGCACAAAAGTACCGGTGGGCGTTTTGTACTTCTTTGTGGCGGTGATTTCGTTGACAGTATTTGTTGCCGCAAGCTAATCTGTTATCCCGTGAATCACACGGTCGCCATCGTTCCAGCACGCCTCGCTTCGACACGTCTGCCAGGAAAAGCGTTAATCGAAATTGCCGGAAAGCCAATGGTTTGCTGGGTCGCGGAGCGTGCACGCGCCGCGCGTAATGTAGACCGAGTGATAGTCGCGACCGACAGCCAGGAGATTGTTGACGCGGTCCATTCAATGGATATTGAGGCGGTGTTGACTGCCGCTCACCACACGAGTGGAACTGATCGCGTTGCCGAAGTCGCAGCGACAATTCCAGACGCGGAGATCATTGTTAACGTTCAGGGCGACGAACCTCTGATTTCACCGCAGACGATTGAACGAGCAGTCGATGCGATGGCTGATGAGATCTCAAAAAACGGTGCTGGAATCGTAACAACCTGGGAGCCGATCGAATCGATTGACGATTTACTCAATCCCGATCTTGTGAAAGTTGTTCTGGATGATGACGATCACGCGGTCTACTTTTCTCGTTCGCCCGTGCCGTATCCTCGCGATGCGGTAAAGAGATACGGATCGCCCGAGGCTGCACTGAAAAACGAACCCGAGTTATTACAGCTTTTTCGTAAACACACCGGGTTGTATGTCTATCGCCGCGATGTGCTGTTAGAGTTCACTAAGTGGCCTCAGTCGCAGCTCGAAAAAATCGAAGCTCTCGAGCAATTACGAGCGTTGGCCCACGGAGTGAAGATTAAAGTCGTCGAAGCGTGTACAGCTTCAACGGGAGTCGATACCGTTGCAGACCTCGATCGGGTGCGAGCACTTATCGAGTCTTCAACCCTTCAAAGAGCATGAGCGACTGGATTGGATTAGGCGTGATCCTATTCATCGTCCTTTGCGGGCTGTTTGGATTATCACGTCTGAGCAAGCCTTACGATGTATCGACGGAAGAATTCGAGCGACGCGCGCAGGAAGGACCGGGACTGCTCGGTGCGAGTCTCATAGGACTGCAAAGCGCGCTCGATCCGGCGAAGGAAAAATCGGTCGAGGTGCTGGAAGATTTAAAGCAAGGGCGTTATGACGGGGAACAAGAGTCCGGAGATCCTCCGGAGGCGGGTGAGGGCAGCAATGAAGAAGGAACCCATGGAGAAGCGGATGCCTAAATATATCTTCGTTACTGGTGGTGTGGTTTCCAGCCTCGGAAAAGGCCTGGCAGCGTCGTCGATCGGATGCCTGCTCGAGAGCCGTGGCCTGCGCGTCGCGCTCATAAAACTGGATCCTTACATCAACGTCGATCCCGGAACGATGTCGCCGTTTCAACACGGCGAAGTGTTTGTCACCGACGATGGCGCCGAAACGGATCTCGATCTCGGTCACTACGAGCGTTTCACTCACGCACATCTCTCGCAAGCCAACAATTGGACCACCGGACGGATTTATCTTTCAGTGATTGAGAAAGAACGTCGCGGAGACTACCTCGGCAAAACTATTCAAGTCATTCCGCATATCACCAACGAAATAAAAGACGCCGTGCGCAAGGTCGCCGACAACGATAAGCCTGATGTGATCATCGTCGAGATCGGCGGCACGGTGGGCGACATCGAATCGCTGCCTTTTCTCGAAGCCATTCGCCAGATGGGAAACGAGGAAGGCGCCGGCAATGCTCTGTTCATTCACGTAACGCTCGTGCCTTACATCGCCGCGGCGGGTGAATTAAAAACGAAACCTACGCAACACTCGGTGCGCGACCTGCGCGAGATCGGTATCCAGCCCGATATTCTTTTGTGTCGCTCGGAAAAACCCCTGTCTCGCGAGTTGCGCGGCAAGATCGCGTTGTTTTGTAACGTGAAAGAAGCAGCGGTTATCAGCGCGCAGGACGTCGACACCATCTACGACGTTCCACTCGCATTTCACGAACAGGGTCTCGATGGTTTGATCGTGGCGCAGTTGGGTTTGGAAGCGCAGGCGCCGCAGGCAGACCTTTCCGAATGGCGCGAACTGGTAGCGACGATTCGCGAGCCCTCGGGTGGAGAAGCGTCGATCGCGATCGTCGGCAAGTATGTCGAGCTCGAGGATTCATACAAGTCTCTGCGCGAAGCGCTCACGCATGGCGGCGTGGCAAACAATCTTCGCGTTGATGTGAAATGGATCGAGTCGGAAGAGTTGATGGATGACGATTACGAAGATCGTCTCCGCGACTTCGATGCGATCCTGGTTCCGGGTGGATTCGGCAAACGCGGGGTTGCCGGAATGATTCGCGCGATCTACTACGCGCGCAAAACGCGCACACCGTTTTTCGGAATTTGTTTGGGAATGCAGACCGCGTGTATCGAGTATGCGCGCAACGTTTGTGAACTGAAAGACGCCGACTCGACCGAGTTTGATCTCGAAACACCGCATCCGATCATCTTCAAGTTGCGAGACCTCGTTGGTGTTGAAGAGTTGGGCGGAACGATGCGCCTTGGAGCCTGGCCCTGCCGGCTGGCGCCCGGTTCGCTCGTCCGGGACGTTTACAGTGGTGCAGAGGAGATCAGCGAACGTCATCGCCATCGCTACGAGTTTAATCCTGAGTTTCGACCACGACTCGAAAAGGAAGGTTTAGTGTTCAGCGGTGTCTCGCCGGACGGCAAGTTTGTGGAGATGATTGAACTGTCGCGCGACGTGCATCCGTGGTTTATCGGCTGCCAGTTTCACCCTGAATACAAGTCGCAGCCACTGAACGCTCACCCGCTGTTTGCGTCGTTTGTTCGGGCCGCTTACGAAAATCGTTTGCACTCTGAGACCTCTATGGAGAAGAATGGGGAGGTCGATTTGGTGGTGCACGAACGGTTGACGGCCACCAGCGGCGATTAGAGCCACAAAAAGGCGCAGAATTTTAGCCACAAAGAGGCACAAAAAAGCAGAAGTGCCGCACGTATAATCTCCCAATTATCGTATCTTTGTGGCCTTGCCCAGACTAACCTCTCAAATAACCCTCCCAACTGGACCGTAGTCTGTTTCGCGTTGAAATAACAGATGATCGAAATTAAGGACCCGTTTGTAGGCCGCACGCTCGACGAAAAGTATTGTGTCGAAGAACGCCTTGGTGCGGGCGGCATGGGCGCGGTCTATCGTGCGCGTCACCTGTTGATGGATCGGCCAGTGGCGATCAAAGTACTGCACCAGCGCCTGGTCGAAGACGAAGCGGCACGAGTCAGGTTTCAAATAGAAGCGCGAGCAGCAGTCCTGTTGCAGCACTCCAATGCAGTGTCGGTTACCGACTTCGGGCAAACGTCCGAAGGCTGTGTCTACATCGTGATGGAGTTGCTCGAAGGGCGCACCCTCCGAGAAATTCTCAGCAGGGAAGCACCGATCGAAACAGCGCGTGCGGTCTCGATAATGCTGCAAGTCTCAGACGCTGTAGCGGCAGCACACGAAGCCGGAATCATTCATCGAGATCTCAAGCCGTCAAATATTCTTGTTACGCAGAGCGCAGATCAGCCGGCTGTTGTCAAAGTGCTTGACTTCGGTATTGCGAAACTCGGGGCCGATAAACTCGATGATGATGCGACAATACTGGACCAGAGGAGTTCAGTGATCGGAACGCCGCGTTACATGGCGCCCGAACAGTCAAACGGATTTGAGTTAACACCGGCGGCGGACGTTTACAGCCTGGGTGTGATTCTCTACGAGATGTTGACCGGCATGGCGCCTTTTACCGGCTCGACGCCGGCTGAGATCGCGCAGAAACATACGAACGATTCGCCACATCCGCCGCGAGCGATCGTGGCTGCGATTCCTGAGGACGTGGAGCGCGTTGTGTTGCATGCGCTCGAGAAACAATCATCGCATCGATCTGCTAATGCGGCAGAATTTAGACGCGAACTCCTCGAGACTGCCGAGCGGCTCGGATTAGAGCATCATGCATTGAAGAGTGCCCCTGATATCGAAGCATTGCGAGATGCCGGCGTCGAATCGCCTTCGGGACGATTAGTGGTGGACATATCAAGGCTGCGTGAGAAGCGCGCGCTCAGTTCCGGATCGAACGAGATCAAGGTGTTAGGCGGGCAGAATGTCAAGCCAGAGGCTGCTGAAAAACCAACCAGGCCCAGTTCATTTCTAGACAAGGTCAAGCGTATACTCGGCAAGAAATAGTTTCTCCCGCAAAGGCGCAAAGAAAGCCTTTGGAAAACGCGGTAGCGCTTTGCGCCTTTGCGGGAAAACTTCTTGATCGGTATGACCAAATCCTTTTCAGTTGGCAAAGCAACTTTTGGAGACGGCCGGCTTACGATCATTGCCGGCCCTTGCGTTGTAGAAACACCGGATCACGCGATGATGATGGCGCGCGAGTGCCGCGCTCGCGCCCACGCAGCGGGCCTCGACTACGTGTTCAAGGCGTCGTTTGACAAAGCGAACCGATCGTCAATCAAGAGTTTTCGCGGCCTGGGCATGGAAGCCGGTCTCGAAGTGCTGCAACGAATCCGGGAAGAGATCGATGTGCCCGTGCTCACCGACGTGCACGAAGTTTCACAGGTCGATCGCGTAGCCGAAGTCGTTGACGTTTTACAAATTCCTGCCTTTCTCTCGCGCCAAACGGATCTGATTGTCGCCGCTGCAAAATCGGGAAAGGCCGTGAACGTAAAGAAAGGACAGTTCCTGGCGCCGCACGATGCTCGCAATATCGTCGACAAAGCACGTGAAGTTGGTTGTGAAAAGCTTTTGTTGACCGAACGCGGCGCGAGTTTTGGTTATAACAATCTGGTGGTCGACATGCGCTCGTTTCCGATCATGCGCGAGTTTGGAGTGCCGGTAGTTTTTGACGTAACGCATTCATTGCAATTGCCCGGCGGCCTCGGGCATGCAACCGGCGGACAATCGGAATACATCGAACCGCTTGCGCGTGCAGGCGTTGCGTGTGGCGTGGATGCAGTCTTCATGGAAGTGCATGAGTGTCCGGAGAAGGCGTTGTCAGACGGACCGAATGCATTACCTTTGGATCGACTGCAGCCGCTGCTACTGATGTTGCGCGACATTCACGAGCTTGTTCGCGGCCCAGATCGTTAGATCAATCTGTAAACCATGAGAATACTTCTTTTACTGACGCTCCTTTTGTGTCTATTGACCGAAGCCAGTGCGCAGACATCGACCGTAATCTGGCAGGTGACTTCATTTGACGTTAACGCCAACGTTCAGCAGGACGCACGTACGTTGAATGCGGTTGCGACTATCAACGCGACGAATGTCGGTACTGGTCCAGGTCGAACTCTTACCGCTCGCCTTCATGCAAAAGCGGTGGTGAAATCAGTGACCGCCGGTGGCGCGCCCACGACGTTCAGACCGGGTGCAGAGCCGCGCGGAGATCTTCAGCGAATCGAGATCGCGCTGCCGTCTCTGGTCGCTCCAAATTCCAGTGTCACAGTTGCAGTGACTTACGTTATTCCGATCGAGAGTAACAGCGGACTCACTGCGATCAGTCCGATCGGAACACAGTTTCTGCCACTCTCGTTCTGGTATCCGATGCCCAACACTCCCTACTCCGTTCGTGGGGCAGACACAGCGCCTTTTCGTCTGACAGTCAACATTCCCAACATCATCTCTTCGGGTGTGGAGAAACCTGGCCCAAACGGATCGATGGCGTTTGAGCAGTCGTTGCACGGGCAGCCGTTTTTTGTGCAAGGGGATTGGGACAGAGTTGAAGGTGCAGGCGAGGGAAGAGGCATCGTCGCATTCCTTGAGAAAGGCGCCGCAGCCGATGATCGCAAGCGCGCCGAGGCCCTGATCGCGTTTGCGGCCGCGGCGCGTGCTTTTTATGCAGCAAGCCTTGGCCCAGCGCCTGAGGTTCCTCTCAAACTGGTCGCGGTTCGTCGTGGCGCCGGTTTTAGCGATAGTGGCACTGTTCTTTTCGATGCAGATGCGGTGCGTCTTCCAAAGATCGACGCGTCCACGGCGCTTTCGGTGGCTGAAGCGATCGCGCGCGTGTGGATCGGTGGTCAAACAGCCGTTCAGGGTGAGGGAGGCGGCGTCTTGCGCGACGCGCTGGTGCGTTTTTTCGCGACGGAGTTTCTCCAAAAGCAGTTTGGACCAGAGGCGGTGAAGTCGGAGTTGTACCGGCAGCGTTTGGCTTATGCAACGGTGGCCCAGCGCGATGGTCCACTGGCGCGCGCGAGCCAGTTGGATAACACGTACTTTGCTTCAGTGCCGAATCGTGGCGCGATGTTTTGGCGTTTAGTCGAGCGACGTCTGGGACGGGAAGTGTTGATGGGCGTGCTTCGTGCCGCGCTTCAGTCCGGAAAGACTGATCCAAATGGTTTGAACCTCGCCGGTTTGCGTGAAGCGTTGGTGGCGAAGGGAGGCGAGAGTCTGAAACTGTTGTTGGACCAGCAGCTCGACCAGGTCATCGATACCGATCTGATGATTGGCTTGCCTCAGCAACGCGGTGCTGAGTGGGTTTCGGCGCTCAGAAATCTCGGTTCGATCGACGTGAACGTTACTGTTGCAGCAACGACTGACCGGGGTGAACAGGTGCTCGCGGAAGCGACTGTACCTGCCAAAGAGTTCGGATCAGCAGTATTCAAAACTCCGGCAAAGATCGTGCGCGTCGAAGTTGATCCTGACAAGCTTTATCCGCAGCTCGATTACGGTAACGACGTAATGCCGACCGGTAAGGATCTTTCACAAGCCTTAAACGAAGCGTCGTTGCAGTTGGGAGCACAGGATTTTGTCAAAGCCGAAGCTACCGCGCGGGCGATGCTTGCAACCGCGCCACGTTTCCAGGAAGCGCAAATCATCCTCGCTCGTGCATTGCTCGGTCAGAACCGGATTGAAGATGCCGAGAGATTGTTTCGTGCAGCACTCGAAGAGCCACTACCGTTCTCGGCAACGTTAGCGTGGGCCAATATCGGTTTGGGTGAGATAGCGATGAAGCGCAACCAGCCCGCGGAGGCTGCTAAGCTATTCAATGCCGCGGTGGTGGCGAGTCGCGACTATCCTTCGTCACTGGCCGCGCGGGCGGCGCGAATTCGTGCTGAAGCAGCAGCCAACAGTGCGCCGCCGGTTGATGAGACTGCGCGCGCGTTCGTCACTCAACTGTCGCAAGCGGTGGTGAGCAACAAGAAGGCCGAGTTGGAATCGCGGATTGTTTCAGGTGAGTTAGTGAGATTCATCAACGCGAGCATTGGCACTGAGACCTGGGAAACTAAGGTCGTGCGCACCGAACAACTCAACGCGAATCTTATCGCCGCCGACGTGCAGATCCGTGCGAACAAGCTCGGCACTGTTGGTTCAGGTACGGCGGTGTTGATGCTTGCGCGGACGCCTGCGGGCTGGAAACTTTCGGGCATCGAGCTCTTCGAAGTGCGATGATACCTTCAGAAATTAAGGAACGTGCTGCGCGCGTCAAACTGCTTTTGATGGATTGTGACGGCGTGCTCACCGACGGGCGCATCTGGGTGATGGAGGAGGGTGGGGATCAGAAAACTTTCCACACTCGCGATGGGCTCGGAATCGAGTTGTTACATCGTGCGGGACTCAAGTCGGGGATCATTTCTGGGCGACGGTCGAGCGCTGTTGAGCGCCGGGCTGCAGATCTTCGGATGACATTCGTTTGCCAGGGATGTGAAGACAAGCAAAAAGCATTTGCCGAAACGGTGGTTGAGGCAGGATTAACGAACTCGGAAGTCGCGTTTATCGGCGACGATCTCAACGACATTCCGCTGATGCTGCAATCAGGATTGGGCATCGCGGTTGCTGACGCTGCTCTTGAAGCTCGCGAACACGCGCACTATGTAACGACCGCACGCGGCGGCTGCGGCGCTGTTCGTGAAGCTGTCGAATTGATTCTCAAATCGCAGGGCCGCTGGGACGGCGTGGTGAAGAATTATTTAGCCACGGATTTGACGGATTAATACAGATGGATCCGTGTCTCTCCATCGAGATCCGTGGTATCTTTTCACAAACCTGAGCGGGTGTGGCGCAACGGTAGCGCATCAGCTTCCCAAGCTGAGGGTTGCGGGTTCGAATCCCGTCACCCGCTCCAGATTCCTTACATCACACCTTAGCGCTTCGACAGATCGCACATCGGCCCAGGCTTTATCAATCGCGCTTGGTCGCTAGCGAACTCGTGTCATTATGCACCTTCCCCGGAGGCCACTGTAACCCTATTGTGGTGCCCGCTTACGCGAGCAGTAGTGCAGTCTCCGCGCCCGTGCCCTTAAATTCCGCCGTATCGAAGACATAGAAGCTCGTGACAGCACCGAGCTCGCCGCATTGGTCAATCAACCTTTGCGGGATTGACAACATCCGGAAACAAGTGTACACAAGTGTCGGTCTCAGGTATTTCAATTGCTCAATAGGAGTCACTTCACTCCTCCGCTGTTCCGTCCTCCTTCAGACAGCCGAAGTGACGCACCCAGACAACGTTGTCAGATGAGGCTCGGTAAGGGCGTCGCGTGGTCTCCTGCTGCCAGATTGTCAGAGTTTTCTCAAGCTGGTCAGTAGTAGGCCAATCACATGACCCTGGGCCTACAACAAGGGGGTGGAAAGAGTTGATGCCGATTGCCCTCACACAAACTGCTCCATTTAGAAATCAAATCCTAACCGGACTGCCTCGTGAAAAATACGCCAGGCTGTTTGCCAATCTTAGGCCCGTAAGCCTGAATGCCCATGAGGTTCTCTATTGCGCCGAAGATGAGATCCGGTCCGCCTATTTCATCAACAGTGGCATGGCTTCATTTATGTCTATTTCTACTGAAGGCAACAACATTGAAGTGGGTAACGTTGGCAATGAAGGGATGGTTGGTATTCCTGTACTTTTGAGACACGTTAAGACCCCTCATCAAATTGTGATGCAGGTGCCGGGAGATGCATTGACGATCAGTGCCGACATACTTAAACAGGAGTTTGAAAAAGAAGGCGAGTTAAAAAATCGGCTGCTCCGTTATACTCACGCCCTCGCTACCTACATGTCGCAATTAGGAGTCTGCAACCACTTCCACACCGTAGAAAAGCGTCTATGTCGGTGGCTCCTTATCAGCAGTCTCCAGGTTCAATCGGGAAGCTTTCACTTGACGCACGAATCTCTCTCTCAAGTGCTAGGCACCGGTCGAACGGGAGTCACAATGGCGGCGAATAAACTCCAAAGGGCTGGCCTGATCCAGCACCACCGCAGCCAAATTACGATCCTTGATCAGGCCGGCATGGAGAACTTCTGCTGCGACTGCTATCGAATTACTAAAGAGTTCTTCGACCACTCTTTGAACTCCTGATTCCTCAGCTTCGTCCTTATGTCAGCTAGTGACAGTCATCTACTGACAGTCACCTACTGACAGTCACCTACTGACAGTCACCTACTGACACCTGAATTCCTATTTGTTATATCGTTGCTTGTCAACTATTCCCCCACATTGTCCTCAAATACTTTTACAGATTGAGCTTTATAGCTCTCACGTGAAATCTGTGTGTCACTAAGGGGCTGGACATAATGGAACTAGTTCAGATCGCTCACCGTTTTCGTACAAATCAGGAACTCACAAGACGGCAAGAAACTCCTTGGGTCAAATACGACGAACCATTTCAACCGAATGGATTACCTTATCTCTCAGAGGGCTTCAATATTCGTCTGAATACAGGTGATTGGGCTGCACTATTCCCGCGCTATCATCTGATGTTTGTCTCTCCAGAGCTCAAACGCACCAAAGAGTTCATCGATCATCAGGCGAACGGTTACGACCGTCTTCTCACCGAGGCGATGAAGGAGAGTTTCGCAACTCATTTTCAGCACCCGCTTCAGCCGTACGAGAACGCGAATCCTTTGCCGCAGGGAGAAGTGTTGGATTCGACGATCTGTTTCTTACCCACAAACGATTGCAGCTTGGGATGCAAGTATTGTTTCTCTGGTGCTCAACCTAAAAAGTTTGGTGCCATCCCATGGGAGAT
>JAICGZ010000143.1 GCA_025922875.1 Pyrinomonadaceae bacterium | reverse complement strand
TACTGGAAGTCTGCGGCGTTTGTCGCGCGTAGTCTTGTCGATCTTTACAGAGGCAACGACACGCCGGTAGACATCACCACTCGCATCAACGGTTCGCTACAACCGACAAACGCCGCGATGGGCCAGGTGTTTTTCAAACTCTCCGGGCGAGCGGCTGCGCGAGTGGTCGAAAAGCTTTCATCCTTCGAGCAGTGGGTACTTGCGTATCGTATCAATCCCACGGAATTCAAATACCTTGTTCCACCTGTCGATCGATTCTGGGCGGATCCTTTTCCGATCAAGGTCGGAGGAAAGTACTACATTTTTTTCGAGGAGTATTTGAACAGTGCGGGTAGAGCTCACATTTCTGTAATCGAAGTCGATCAAAACGGAATCGTGAGTGGTCCAGCCGAGGTATTGAAACTGGACTGTCATCTGTCTTACCCATTTGTCTTTGAATGGCGCGGCGATTACTACATGATTCCCGAAACGGGCGACAAGAATGTAGTCGAGCTATACCGCGCCACGTCGTTTCCCTTCGAATGGCAACTGCAACAGGTTTTGCTCGAAGCAAAGCAGCCGTTGGATGCGACATTGATCGAAGTAAACGGCAGGTGGTGGATGTTCGTGAACATTCAGGAAGAAGGCGTTCTGGTTAACTGGGATGAGCTGCACCTTTATCACTCTGATAGCCTGCTGGGACCGTGGAAACCGCATGCGCGCAATCCTGTGATCTCCGATGTCAGGTCGGCGCGGCCCGCCGGACGACTCTTCTGGGCTAACGATATTCTGTACCGGCCAAGCCAGGACAGTTCGATGAGGTATGGATACGCAACTACCATCAGCAAAATCGACACTCTTAGCCCAACCGAATACGGTGAAACGGAAGTTGCGAAAATTCTTCCGGACTGGGACAAGGACATTCTGGGGGTGCACACGTTAAACGCAGCCGGCGAACTCACGGTGATTGACTGTTTAACGAGAAGAAGACGATTCAGCAGCGGCAAGCTTCGGCCGCCGCCGGGGTTTGGCATGATTGAAGAGCTTTTGCGCGGGGCGCAATTGTAGGGGCGGCCCTCCGTGGCCGCCCCTCTTCCGAAGAATGCGCAATACAAGGGGCGGCCAGGGAGGGGTCATCCCTCTCCCGAAGAAGCGCAATACAAGGGGCGGCCACGGAGGGCCGCCCCTACAGTAAATTCCTGAGGTGTCTATTGTTGGCTAGATCTTCTATCGTCGGCTAACATTGACGTGAGCCCTCATATGGCGACAGTAAACTGAAATTACGGAGCTTTCGTTGAATCAAACGCCTCTCGTCAGTGTCATAGTACCGGCGTATAACGTCACTGAATTCATCGGTGAGGCGCTTGACTCTGTCCTGGCCCAAACCTTCACTGATTACGAGATTATCGTCGTCAATGATGGCTCGCCTGATACCGAAGCTCTGGAACGCGTGCTTGCACCGTACATGTCGCGCATCGTTTATATCAAACAAGAGAACCGCGGAGTCAGCGGCGCGCGCAACACGGGTATCAAAGCAGCTCGTGGGTCGCTCCTTGCCTTTCTTGATGCTGACGACACATGGCTGCCGAATTACCTCGAGGTTCAGGTCGCTCGAATACAAGCGGATCCAACCGTCGACGTGCTCTACCCAAACGTGATGATGTTTGGAGGCTCGGATAGCGGCGAAGAGTTTATGACGGCTTTCCCTTCAAGCGGTGAGGTCACGTTTGAACGACTGCTCTCACAGGAGTGCAACGTTTCAAATTGTTCCATAGCTCGACGCGATACGATCATTCGTGCCGGGCTTTACGATGAGTCGTTGCGCAGCTCCGAAGATTTCGATCTGTGGTTGCGAGTTATCAAACACGGAGGCCGCATTGCTTATCACCGAGACGTGCTCGCTCGCTACCGGCGACGTTCAGACAGTCTCACTGCGGATCCAATATGGTTGAACCGGAATGCGGTCCAGGTGCTGGACAAGATTGAGCAGACTATGGAGCTGACTCCTTCGGAACAATCCAGCGTGAATTTGAATCGACGACGCTTTCGGGCACATTTAAGTCTGCACGAGGGAAAACGCGCGTTCTTTTCCGGCGATAAGGTCGCGGCGATAGAAGGATTAACTGAAGCAAACCGATTCTTTCGTAATCGCAAGATCACTTTTACGTTGGTGATGTTGCGCATTGCACCACGACTCCTGTTGCGCGCCTACGACTTACGCGATCGACTTTACTTTCGCACGATTACGAAGTACTGAACGCGTTACCATAAATGCCAAAGCCAAATGTCTTGCAGATCGGTCACGGCTTCATCGAGGGTGGGTCGGAACGTCAGATGATCCAGATGGCGAAGCTGCTGCACGAGAGCGGCGACTACCAGGTACACATCGCGTCGTTGACCACCGGTGGCGTGCTAAGACCTCAGGTAGAGAGCCTGTCAATACCCATCATTGACTTTCCGCTGACAAGCTTTTACGACGCAAACATGGTTCGCCAAACGCGGAGGTTCGTTTCTTACCTGAAAAAGCACCAGATAAAAATTGTTCACTCACACGATTTCTATTCGAACATCTTCGCCATGAGCGGCTCTACTCTCGCTCGTATTCACGGCCGCATCGCGTCGAAACGCGAAACCACGGGCACGCGCACGCCCGCGCAAACCACTGTAGAACTATATGCGTTTCGTTTAGCACACGCGGTTGTCGCCAACGCCGGGGCGGTCAGGAAACAGTTGGTCGACCAGGGAGTGAGCAGCGAGAAGGTTGTAGTCATCCATAACGGAATCGATCTGACACGCTTTCAGCAGAATGGCAATGCGAGTGAAGCGCTGCAACGCCTGAACCTGGCTTCACTTCAAGGCCGTCCGTTGATCACGATGGTGGCCAACTTCGAATTTCGAGTTAAAGATCATCCGATGCTCTTGCGGGCGGCGCAACGCGTGAAAGCGGAAGTTCCGGAAGCGCTCTTCATAATGGCGGGCGAAGGCGAGTTGCGCGAGGAGACACAACGACTGGCGGAAGAACTTGGTTTGAAAGAGACGTCTCTGTTTATTGGTCGTTGTGCAAGTGTGCCCGATCTCCTGAAGGCTTCTGACATTTGTGTGTTGAGCTCACAGGCTGAAGGTTTTTCGAATTCAATTCTCGAATACATGGCCGCCGGACGCGCAGTGGTCGCCACTGACGTTGGAGGCGCGAGCGAAGCGATTGTCGAAGGGGAAACAGGCCACCTGGTCGAGGCAGGAGACGATCAGGCGATGGCCCAACGTCTAATTTCGTTATTACGAGATTCCGGCAAGAGACGTGCAATGGGATTGAAAGGACGTCGTCTCGTCGAGCAAAGATTTTCCTGCGAAAGCCGTTTGGCAAATACCTCTACGCTCTATCAAAAATTCCTGGAGCCACAAAAAGGCACAAAAAGCACAAATGCAGTTTAGTGATTTGAATGGGCTTAAGTGTTCTTCAATCGTTTGTGCTTTTTGTGCTTCTTTGTGGCTAGAGACATATGCCTGAACCAGTTCGCGTCTTAATCATTGCGGCTTCACTCGATATCCTCGGCGGACAGGCAGTTCAGGCGCAGCGGCTGGTCCAACATCTACAAAAGGAACCCTCACTCGAAGTGTCGTTCCTGCCCATCAATCCTCGTCTTCCCGGTGTGCTGAGAAAGTTACAGTCCATTAAATACGTCCGCACGGTGACGACTTCGATTCTCTATTGCCTGAACCTGCTGACACAGGTACCAAAGTACGATGTCATACATGTATTTTCAGCCTCTCACCTCTCGTTCCTGATTGCGCCCACCCCTGCGATCTTGATTGGCAGACTGTACGGCAAGAAGGTTCTGCTCAATTACCACAGCGGACAACTTGAAGAACACTTGCGACGTTGGCGACGGTCCACCATTCCGATATTGAAACTCGTGCACAAGGTGGTGGCGCCGTCAGAGTTTTTAGTCAGGGTGTTTTCAAAGTTTGGAATCGAGGCTTCTGCGATTGTTAACGACATCGATTTGAATCGCTTTGAATTTCGTGAGCGTGTGCCGCTGCGACCCGTCTTTCTCTCCAACCGCAATTTAGAAGCTCTGTATGGTGTGGATTCTATCCTGCGCGCGTTCGCTCTGATCCAACGCCAGGTACCGGAAGCATCGCTGACGGTTGTTGGTTATGGGAGCCAGCGTGAAGCGCTCGAGAGACTGAAGAATGAAATGAACCTGAAGAACGTTTCTTTCACCGGACGGATCGAGCACGACGATATTTATCCGCATTACTCAGCATCTGACGTATTCCTCAATGCTTCCAGGGTTGACAATCAACCGCTTTCAATTATCGAAGCATTCGCTTGCGGCTTGCTCGTAGTCACGACCGATGCGGGCGGCATTCCGTACATGGTTACGGATGGTGAAACCGGCTTCGTTGTTCGCGTTGACGATTACGAAGCGTTGGCAAATCGTGCACTTGATCTACTTACCCGGCAAGATCCTGCCATCATGGCCCAACGAGCACGTGCGGAATGCGTGAAGTACACATGGGAAGTTGTTGGTCCGCAATGGGTCCGTTTATACCGGGATCTTGCTCAAAAATAATTCTGAGTACATCAAAATGTAATATTGGACCATGAGCCGTGGCACGCGGAAAAAAGTTTTTGACAGTCCTACTAACAGATGTTAGCTTTCTAACTTCTGAGTGGAACGAGTTCTGTATCCACTTCTAATCGTCATCAACATAGGGTAGGTAGTTGGTCCCTCGTGGGCGGTCCTTCGTTCTAAATCAATTCAAAAAGTTACCCCGGCCAACAAAAACCAAGGAGAAGAAGTAGGTTGGTTATTAGAAAATTATCCTCCGTGTATGCTGTTCTTGTATGCTTTACCCTTCTAGCTTTCTTACACGCGCCTGCCGGAAAAGCTGAGCCACCCGTCCCGTTTGCTGTTGTTCCACTCAGGGTAATGAGTTGGAACATACAGTTTGGCGATGGCACGGATGCGGTCAAGAATTACGATCGCACTGCATCATGGATTGCCAAGTTCAATCCCGATCTCGTGGGTCTTTGCGAAGTGCCATCGGGCAGTGTTTCGACACTCGTAACGCTGCTCAATCAGAAGACAGGCCGTACCTGGGTCTCTCATTTCGTTCCAAAGTATTCCGGTACAGACGAGGGAAACCTCATTCTGTCCCGGCATGCATTTGTAAGCGTAAACGGTCGATTTCTGAGCGTGAATAGATCTGTTGCTCAGGCCACCGTCAATATTAGCGGGCGAAATATAAACTTCTTTGCGACTCATCTTGACGACGCAGCGTCGTCAAATCGCGTTGTAGAAGCTGGTGAAATAAAAGACTTTGCTTCGGGTTTTTCAGGGACGCGAATTTTCACCGGCGACTTCAATGGCGGTCCTGATACCGCGGAAGCTTTAGCGATGACAAGTAGCTATTCCGACGCCTGGACCGACGCGATGAATCGAGGAACAGCTTCCGCGTATGCCGATAATCCAGTTGGTATGCACACTCGAACGAGACGCGGACGAATTGACTACGTTTTTTACACTAGCAACTCGGTGCTCGTTGCGAATGCTGCGAGGATTCCGGACAGTCGCGATCTGAACAATACGAATGTCGTGATCAGGCTTGGAACTCTCGACGACAAAGGCGTGCGACCGTCAGATCATAACGCTGTAATCGCTGACTTCGATCTGAACGTCGATTCAGTAACAACGCCGGCGCCGACACCGACACCGACACCGACACCGACTCCGACACCGACTCCGAAGCCAACAGCGACTCCGACACCGGCACCGGCGCCTCCGGTGCTTCTGACGGACAGTTCTACCAATCGCGGCGTAGCGCTGCACTCGACGTTGTTCACACGCGATCCGTTCTGGATCACGTCGCCGCTTAATCCCGGTACGGACAAACGTACGCGCATCACGCTGTTTAGCACGAACATAAATCTGCTCGCAGGAGAAACTGCCTCCGCGATAAAAGGGAAGGCGGTAAGTTCTTTTGGCGGCGTTTACGAGCTGCCGGTGGAATATGCCGCTAAAGTGCCGGGATACGATTGGCTTTGGCACGTAACGGTGAGATTACCGGAGGATCCGAGTCTGCAAGGGAACATTTCGATGAGCATCTCCTTGCACGGGGTAAGCAGTAACAGCGTTACGCTGAAAATTGCCCCACCCTAGGGCTTACCAAAGTCAAAGATGCAAACTGGCCCGAAAAGTCCTGATCGGCCTTCTTCGAGGGCCGATCACTTTTGGCAACGTGGACAAACTTTTGGTCGAATTTTTTATATATTTCGTGTCTTCTTGCCGCATTGTTCCCCGCATCTGGGGCCGAGTGTTGCGATAACTTTGCAAAAGAATTGTTTTCTCGACAAAACTCGTTAGAATTTTGACACATTTAGACGTAACGTGTTAGGGTGGTCTACGTCGAGCTTGGGGTGGGTTTCGAGTTGGGCAAATTCGTGCGGCTTGTTCGCTTAGCACCTCAAACAAAACTTGGATTAGAACAACGTTCCATCCGTTCTAGTCTCTCGAGATCTCAGAGTCAACGAGATCGATAACACTAAAACTTAGCATTCGATCACGGCGTCCACTTTAGGTGGACCACGATCGGGCTCTTACTCCGTAGTGCACTGGCCTGCTTTGTTGTGTGCATGCAGTCGCATGCAGGCCCGTGGTGCGCTCGTGTTTATACGGAGGTCGATATCCGACTAGACGTTTTATTCCCGACCTTTGATGGTATTTACCTTCGGTCATTCGGCGTTTCCCGATTGGTCGCCGTCTTTCCCTCTCAATCCGTCTGTGCATTACAAGTCACATCCCCCTCCCGGCAGTTTCAATGTTTTTGTCACTCTAGAAGGGAGAACTGTTAAATTGTTACTTCGACCCCTACGCTTCTTAACAGCATTCATTTTCGCAATCATCCCCCTCGGTCTTGTTCAATCCGCTTCAGCTCAAACAGTTGTGTTGTATGCGTCTCAGGCGCCGGTGAAAGTCGGTAACTGGAGCGCTGTTCCCGATTCCACTGCTGCGGGCAGTTACAGGTTAGCTAATTCTGACAAGGGCGCGGCAAAGGTGGTTTCACCTGCTGCCTCTCCTTCCAGCTATGTTGAACTTTCGTTCTACGCAAACGCTGGGCAGCCGTATCGCTTATGGATACGCGGCAAAGCCCAGGGCGACTCGCCCTACAACGACTCCGTCCATGTTCAGTTTTCCGGCAGCGTTACCAGCGGCGGCTCGCCCGTCTACCGCATTGGTACTACCTCGGGTACGGAAATAAATCTTGAGAACTGCCTTGCGTGTGGCCTCCAGGGCTGGGGCTGGCAGGATAACGGCTGGGGTGGTATGGGACCAGCAATCTACTTTCAATCGACCGGAACTCAAACCATCAGAATTCAACCACGCGAGGATGGGTTGTCGATCGATCAGATCGTTCTCTCGGGAAGTACGTACCTCAATTGGTCCCCGGGAGCTTTAATGAACGACGGTGTGATCTTAACGCAAACAGGAAGTGCGGCCGCACCACCGTCACCAACTCCCACTCCCACTCCAACTCCAACTCCAACACCGACGCCAGCACCATCCTCGACAGCTTCCAATATCGTTATCTGGGCGTCGAATGTGACGTCGTATTTTGGTGGTTGGCGGAAAGAGTCAAACAGCAGTGCTGCGGGACAAGTCGCTCTACGTCATCCTGATTCCGGAGCGGGAAAATTAAGCAGTCCTCTGGCGAATCCATCCAACTACTTCGACGTTTCATTCAATGCAGTTGGCGGCGTCGGATACAGACTGTGGGTTCGCGGTCGAGGCGACGGTGATTACTGGGGCAACGACTCTGTTTTTGTGCAGTTCTCCGGAAGCCTGAATTCCTCAGGAAGTGCTGCATATCGCATCGGCACAACGAGCGCTGTGGATGTCAATCTCGAAGAGTGCTCAGGTTGTGGAATTCAAGCCTGGGGTTGGCAAGATGACGGTTGGGGTGTCGGTGTTTTAGGACCGGCGATTTTCTTCCAGTCTACGGGAACGCAAACGCTTCGGGTGCAAACACGCGAAGATGGTTTCTCGATCGATCAGATCGTGCTTTCACCCGTTCAATACATGTGGTCGGCTCCAGGAGCTTCGAAGAACGACGGTGTCATTCTGTCGAGCACTCTGGGAGCAGGGTCGGCGCCGCCGGCATCCAATCAGCCTCCGCAAGTCAGCATATCGGCGTCGCCGACTTCGGGGACGGGTCCGCTATTCGTTAGCTTCACTTCTTCCGCCAGTGACCCGGACGGATACATCGCGAGCTACTTCTGGAATTTTGGCGATGACACCACGTCGTCATCCGCAAATCCAACGCATACGTATTCCTCCGCCGGTAGTTACCTGGCCTATCTAACTGTGACGGACAACAGCGGTGCACGGACAACTGCGAATGTTTGGATAAACGTCAGTGCGCCGGTCTCGACAACGTCGCAACTCAAGGTGTTGAGCTGGAACGTGAGTTTCGGCACCGGCACCGATGGAGTCACAAACTGGAACCGGATCGCAGACTCGATTGCAAATTTCAATCCCGACCTCGTCGCGCTGTGTGAAATGCCGCCAGACGATATCGGCACGCTTGTGGGCCTGCTGCAACAAAAGACAGGGCGCACGTGGTTTAACCACTTCGTCGCCAAGGCGCCGGGTATTCCTGAGGGGAACCTTATTCTTTCAAAGTTTAGTTTCGTGAGTACCAGTTCACGTTATCTAAGCTACGAAAGATCAGTGGCACAAGCGACCGTGAGTGTGGGAGGGAAGAATGTCAAATTCTTCGCCACTCACCTCGATCACACTTCTTCATCGCTGCGTTACCAGCAGGTAACCGAACTCCATAATTACACCAACAGCTTCTCTGAATCGAAGATTGTTGCCGGAGACTTCAATGCCGGTCCGGATCTTTCTGAAGCGATTCACATGGGAGAGCTCTATTACGATACCTGGGTGCAGGCGATGAATATCGGAACTGCCTCCGCGTATCCCGACAATCCCGTCTACATGCACACGAGGACACGTAGAGGACGAATCGACTACATTTGGACCTCTCGAGGCGGGACCATCGCAGTGAAGAGCGCGCAGATTGCCGACGTTCGAGATTTAAACAATACGAATGTCGTGGTCTGGCTGGGCACGGCTGATGATAAAGGCGTCAGACCGTCGGATCACAATCCGATGCTCGCGATTCTGGAAGTTCGTTAGCTTAACAAAGCGGCTACGCCGCGTGATGTGACAAACGGCTACGCCGCCGGATGTGACAAAACGGCTACGCCGCCGGATGTGACAAAACGGCTACGCCGCCGGATGTGACAAAACGGCTACGCCGCCGGATGTGAGGCGGGGCTCCGCCCCGCCGATTAGATTTGATTGATCAGGTTGGGCTGTGCCCCTGGTCCGGGCTCTGCCCCACTGTTTTAAGGCCAAAGGCCGACCTAGGGGCGGAGCCCCAAGGATTTAATGAAAACCTGGCGGCGAGGCATAGCCTCGCCTCACATCCGGCGGCGTAGCCGCACCACATCGCGGCGGCGTAGCCGCACCACATCGCGGTGGCGTAGCTGCAGGGCTCAGGCAAAGAGTTTTCGGGCAAAGCCCGCTTCTCAGCTCAAAAACAAAAAGTCAGGAGCCCTGGTGGGGTTCCTGACTTTTGTGCTTTTAAGCGGCAAGGTTATGGCTTGGCGGCTTTGAAGTTGTCGAAGACAACGGTGCCGGGGTTCGCGCCCTCAATGCGCCAGGTTCCCGCTTTCAGCTCGAAAATTACGGCGGTCAACGGCACCGCTGACGTATTCCATGCCTCAGCGTAAAGCATGTTCCAGGCGCCAGGCGTTCCCGCATTGGACGGCGCGGCCTCAAACACGATCTGTCCGGAGATCGCGTCGTGCCGTATCCGCCAGAATGCGTGGCTGGTGGAGTTAAACGTCGTCGTAAGCAACGTCGATTTCGCGCCACCGATTTTCTTTTGGACGATCAGGTTTCCGAACTCGACATACATCCGGTAACAATTGTCGACATTTAGACCGATCGTAAAGAAGGCATCGGCAGACGTAACCGCATTTGGCGCTTGCACGATTTGCACTTGAGAATACGCGCCGTTGAAGTCGAAAGCGGCTTGCGATCGGATCCCGTTGTAGTGTGATCCGTCACTATTCTGTTTTAGCGGTCCGATTGCGAGCGTTGTGGTTTCGTTAACAGCAACTGTCGAATCCGTGTATCCGCTAAAGAGACTGTTAGCGAGCCACTTCGCCCCGTTCAGTGAACCATCGTTGAAATCATCAGCCAGCAATATCGTTTCACCGGACGGCGGCGCTGTGTAGGTGAAAGCGCTCAATTTGCCGCCACTCTGGTCATCGGAATTAGTGACTACCACGTCAACAGTTCCGGCAGCATGAGCGGGTGTCGTAGCCGTGATCGTTGAGCTGTTGGTCACTACAACGTTGGTAGCTGCCGTTCCGCCGAACGTCACTGTCGCACCGGCAGCGAACCCGGTTCCGGAAACGGTGACCGAAGTTCCGCCGGTGGTAGGTCCTGAAGCAGGATTGACACCAGTTACAGTTGGCGCCGGAGTTGCTGCTGCCTGATAGGTGAAGCCATCGTCAAGCGTGGCTGACTGACCGTCGGGATTGGTAACCACAACATCGACTACTCCTGCGCTGCGCGCTGCCGTTGTTGCGGTGATCGAGTTGCCGTTCACTACGTTGACGTTGGTCGCGGAAACCCCACCGAGAGAAACAGTCGCGCCAGGGACAAAGCTACCGCCCGAAATCGTGATCGAAGTTCCGCCCGTGGTTGGACCAGATGCAGGCAGAATCGAGGTAATGTTCGGCGCCGGAGCAGTTGGACCACCACCGCCGGATTTCGGAAGAATGGTGTTGTCATTCTTCAACGCTCCGGGAGACGTACTACCATATGTCTCCGGTGAGAGCACGATCTGATCGATCGATAGACCGTCTTCTCTCACTTGAATTCGTATGGTGTGCGTGCCAGTAGTTTGGAACTTGATTATTGGTCCAAAGACGCCCACTCCCCAGCCATTGTCCTGCCAGCCCCAACCTTGAATTCCACACCCGGAGCAGTCTTCGAGATTCATCTCGGTCGCCCCGGTAGTTCCAATGCGGAAAACGGGATTACCACCGCCGTCCACACTGTCCGAGAACTGAACGAATACCGAGTCGTTACTCCACGCGTCGTTCTGCGCTTTGCTTCGCAACCACAAACGATAATTTGTTCCAGCTGGAGCGTTGAACGTCATTTCGAAGTAGTCGGTTGGGTTCGCAAGGGCTGTCGATCTCTTCGGAGCGCCTGCATCAGGATTTGAAATGCGACTACCTCCGGCCGCGGTTCCATCGGCCACTACTGACCACGCGCCTACTCTATTCGACGCTTCAGCGGCCCACAGAACTATGTCACCTGCACCCGGAGTTGGATTCGCCGGCGTCGTAGCATTCGCGACGTTGCTATATGGTGAAAAGCCTACGGCGTTAACTGCTCGTACTCTGTAGAAGTAAGTTTGCTGCGCAGTAAGTTGCGTATTCTGATAGCCGACCTGGTCCCCGTTGGGGCTCGCAATCTCAACCCACTGATTAGAGCCATTTGGACTACGTTCAACTCGATACCCGGTCTCCCCGCTCACGTCGTTCCACGCCAGATTGATCTGGGTAGGCGAAACGGCCGTCGCGGTTAGTCCGGTCGGAGCCGCTGGTGCAGTCCCGCCGCCGGTGCCGGCAGTCGTAAAACTCCAAACCGGACCAGAGGCGGTCTTGTCCGCCATTGTTTTGCCCACGACCTTCCAGAAATAGGTCGTTCCTGGTTGAAGTACTACTGGAATCGTATACGACTCCATCACCCCATCATCAACCGAACCTGTGTCGAGCAGCGGTTGCCCTTGCTGTGCGCCACTCTGAAAAGTACTCGCGTTTTCGACTAACAGCGGCGGATTGTTCGTAGTGCCGAGATAGATGTCGTACTTGTGTGCCCACGGGCCGCCTTCCCATTTCAACGTCAGCTCTGTGGGTTGACCGGTTGCTGAATTAGCCGGAGAAACGTAGCTCGGCTGGGTTGGCAATCCCGGTACGAATACTTCGTTTTCCGTAGTCGAATTCCACTTGCGTTCGAACTGGTTGACGAACCACTGAAAGAACCACGGCTTGGTAGTGAAATAGTTATGCTCGAGCTGAGAGTTTGACGATGGACCGGTCCAGTTTGAAGATCCGAAAATCGTCATGCCCTGGCCATACAGAAGCACGGATTTCTGATGGTTGAGACCAAGATGTTTACGCATCTTGATCTGAACGCCCGCCATGTACATACGATCGACGTTCCATGAGTCCCATTGCCTGGCCAGGTTGCGATACTCATCCGGCTCATGAATCAGCCGCACAGGAATTCCACGCTTGACAGCAGCAATCGTAGTATCAGTGAATCCCTGGTTGGTGATTCGATACATGATGACGTCGATCTTTTGCGTCTCGGCATTGAGGCGTTGTTGCGTTCGCAGCAAAAAGTCCTGGCTACTGTCGGCTGATGGCGGGAAGTTCAGCTCAGGATCAATCGGAAAGGTCGGGTATCTACGTGTAAGCGGACCGGTAATGTTTCCGTAGTTACCGTAATCGACCGTATTGGTCCAGACGTCGTCGTATTTTGTCTTAAAGCTTTGGATCAGCGATACATCGTTAGTAAAGTAAATCGCTTCGTCCATGTAATTGACGTTCGGCGAGTCAGGAACAAAAAAGTTACCTGAGTAATTGGCGCCGCTGAACTCGAGTTTGCCCTGACCGACGAACAGCATCATCTTCCAATGCACGATGCCGCCGCCGAGTTTATAGCGCATGGGAATACCGGCGTCCTTCAACATCGTCAGCACAGCTTCGTTGCCGGCATAGGTCGGATTCGCTCGTGGGTCGACAATAACTCGAACCGGAACACCGGCGTTGTGTCGATTGATGAGCTTCGTCGCATAAGAGGAGTCTTGCATGAACCAGAACGCGACATCGATGCCCTGGGTCTCAGCATCGATGAGTTGCCACAACGGAGTGCGGCAGTCCTCAAACGCTGTGTCGCAGAGACGTTCTTGAGCTTGAGTGTTAACGACTGGTATTAGGAGGAGAGTTACAACCAGCGAGATGAGTAGCTTGGGAGCCAGCATAATGGACCTACTTGTCTAATCTAAGAGTCGCTTAGAGTCTCGAATCGATCTAAAGGTTCACCAACACCACCAAAGAGCCAATAGGTTTAGCGGGAGTTATCAAAACCTGGTCGACCGCTGTGGATTCAATCTGAAACGCGCAAACCTAACCCCTTTTGGGTCCTCCTGGAGAGAATTGAGTGACCTCGGAGTTTTAACTTGCCACTGATATCACTCGATTCCACAGCAAAAATCACACCACGACTTTTCGCCTCCAATCGCCTAAAGTTTGAAAGAGGGCAGCTTTATGCCGTCTCATATTCGGACAGCCGTCTCGTTTTTGGAATGTATAAATACATCTGTCTATATATCTTTACGAGACTTGGATCCCGACGTGCGTGTCTACACGCCACGGGTTGTCCAAAATTTGGGCAGGCGGTAGTGGTGCAGTTTGGAATTTAGGCTCTCCTTGGAGTGCGGCGGCCTGGCGCTTTGGTCTCGATCTCGCGATCAAAGACCAAAGCGGCGCCAGGCCGCCGCGCTCCAAGGAGGCGCTTGTCACAAAGCAGCACAAAAAAGCACGAATGCTTCCTGATCGTTTGTGCTTTCTGTGCTTGCGTGGGCCGCGAGGCGGAGTGATCGCGTTGATGTGATAAAGTTCAGTCCGACTATGAAGTTTTCAGTCGTTATAGCTACTTACAACCGCGCCGAGGAGCTCGTTAAGACGCTCGACTCGCTGCGCAAACTTCAGGTCGCGGATCCGTGGGAAGTATTGATCGTCGATAACAATTCTGCCGACAACACGAAAGAAGTCGTACTCAAAGCGGCCGAAGATTTCCCGGTGCCGCTGCGCTATTTGCACGAACAACAGCAGGGTCGTTCCGCAGCGCTAAACACGGGAATAAAAGCAGCGAAGGGTGAAATAATCGCCACCACCGATGACGACGTGCGCGTCGACCCTGACTGGCTCACCAATGCCGAGCGCGCGTTGCAACAGCTTGGGTGCGACTATCTCGGCGGCAAAGCTCTTCCAATCTGGTCGGGACAACGTCCCGCCTGGATCCCTGAAGGACGAAGCATCCACTGGGCTGTGATCGCGCTACTCGATTATGGTCCAAAACCACTTCCCCTCGACG
Source organism: Pyrinomonadaceae bacterium (assembly GCA_025922875.1). Classification (GTDB taxonomy): domain Bacteria; phylum Acidobacteriota; class Blastocatellia; order Pyrinomonadales; family Pyrinomonadaceae; genus PSRF01. The sequence goes on along the minus strand of JAICGZ010000143.1, from coordinate 1,816 downwards.
ATTACGTGGCGATCGGCGTGAACATGGTCTTTCGACGAGAAGCTTTCGAGCGCGCGGGATTGTGGGACAACACGATCGGCCGTAAAGCAGGAACATTGCTGGGCCAGGAAGTAAGAGAGTGGTGCTCGCGCGCGCGCGCGGCCAATTTGAAAGGCTTTTATTCGCCGGATCTGGTGGTCCATCACGTTATCCCGGCGGATCGACTGACAAAGAAATACTTTCGCAAGTGGTTTTACTGGCACGGAATCAGCCGCGCGATCCTTTATCAAACTAAAGGGCTCGATATGGAGTCGCCTGAAAGCACGGCGTTGGACTTTTCGACTGTGCCCCATATCGCCGGCATTCCGCGCTACATGTTTCGTACTTACCTGCAATCGTTCTTCTCGATGATCTCGGCGTTTGTTCGCGCGGACCAGGCCGCTGCCTTTGAACACGAGTTGGGTCTTTGGTTTTTTGCAGGCGTTGTTAAAGAGAGGTGGAAGGACAGGCGGCAGCCAATTCCCCCGCGAAGAGATTTAGTCACTCTGCAGGATAATTAATCAAGAATGAAAGCAATCATACTCGCTGCCGGCAAAGGCACACGCCTTAACGGCGTCGATCTCAAACCAAAATGCCTTTTTGAAGTCGGTGGCCGAACGCTACTGGACTGGCAAGTATCGGCACTAACTGAAGCACAGATAAATGAGATCGTGCTTGTTCTGGGTTTTGAAGCGGACCGAATCCGCCGGCATTGCCCGCCAAACACCTCATTCGTGACAAATGCGCGATTTGAAGAGACAAGCAGTCTCTACTCGCTGTGGCTTGCCAGAGAACATTTGCTCGACGGCTTTGTCGTGCTCAACTGCGACGTGCTTTTTCATCCCGAGTTGTTGGCGAAACTCATCTCATCGCCGTTTGACGATGCTCTTCTCGTTGACTTTGCCAACAGACAACTCGGCGATGAAGAGATGAAAGTAAAAGTCAGCGATGGTCTGGTTGTTGATATTCGGAAAGATATGGAAGCGGCTGAAGCTGACGGCGAGAATGTGGGCATAGTGAAGTTCAGCGCTGCTGGTGCGAAGCGGCTCATCGAAGCAATGGACTCAATAATTTCACGTGGTCAGGAACGCGACTGGGCGCCGCGCGCGTTTCGCGAGTTCGCTACTCGCTTTCCACTACACGCCATCAGCACTGACGATTATCCGTGGATCGAAATAGACTTTCCTGAAGATTATCGAAAGGCCAAAGACGAGATCTATCCGAGAATTTTGTTGGACCACAAAGAAGCACAAAATACAGAGACGTTGGAGACAGTGTAATTTATTAGTTAACGGCATTTTTTGTGCCTTTGTGGCTTATGAAATCTATAGAGTGGTTGCGTGGGCTGGACAAGCGTTGGCAACGAAGTCGTGACGCCGAAAGACGCCAGATCCTGGTGGACGGAAGGACCGCAATGAATTATGCGACGGTCGCGCCGGTTGTCGAAGGACTGCAAAAAGATTCACGAGTCAAAATTTTCTTCACTGCGAGTGAAAGTCCCCAATCGCTTGGGGAAATCTACGCAGATGCCCACCCACCTTATAAATTAGTCCACCCAAAAACAGCGGCATTGATGCACTTCGACGCGTACCTGACGGCTGACTTTCTTTGGGCGAGACTGCCGCGCGGTACTCGTCGCGTGCAAACGTTTCACGGTGTCGCCGGTAAGTATCGCACTGTCTACGATTCACCGGCAGACTCAATGCGCGGTTGGTACCGCTTGTTCTTTATAAACAAGCGTCGCTTGCAAAACTTTATCGATACGGGCGCAATCGATGCAGACAGTCCGGCTATTCGT
>JAICGZ010000142.1 GCA_025922875.1 Pyrinomonadaceae bacterium | reverse complement strand
TTGGCGACTCTGCAACAGGGAAAGCGCAAAAAAGGTCTTCACGCCGTACAATTCGTCGTCGTATGTTTCGTACGAACCGATCTCGGCGTTCAGGTTTTTGAAGCGCCCGGTTACCCAGCTCGCGTCGCCCGACTCGTAATCATTTGACAGAAGATCGCGCGCGCGATTGCGCAGGAAGCTCGCAAACTCGTCGTCGTCTTTCTCCACTGCGTCAGCCGCTTCGTTCAATAGCCCGTAAGCTTTCATCAACTCGTCCGCGTAGGCGACCGAATAAGGCACGGCATACAGACCCTTAGCAGCCGGTTTGGAAGCGAGGCCTCGCAATTCTTCAAGAAGACCGGGGTGCAAAGTCTGAAGTGCCGGATACTTGTTGAGTTTGGCGATGTCCTCGTTCAGGTTTTTGGCAGTAGTAAACCGAACCGCGGTGCGCAGATCGAGAATGTCTTTACCTTTCTCGTCAATCTCGTCCTTGGTGATTCCCCATGGATACATGTTCTTTCCGGGCTTCGAAGGGTCAACTGGCAGAAACGGCTCTCGCTTGTTCTCGAGTGTCGTAGCGATTGGACCTTGAAAGAGACGATAGAGCGTCAGCAGGTTCTGTGTTGCTGGTGTCGAACCTGTTCGTTTATCGAGTTGTTCGAGCGCGCGATAAGACGAAAGCGCTTCGGGATGGCGCTGCTCTTCGTAGAGCTTCTGAAAAATGTGACCGACTTCGATCAATTTGGCGACGGCTGTGCGCTCGCCCGCGGACAGTTTTGAAAGATCCGGAGCCAGGCGAATCGTTTGTGTCTTGTCGATGAGCGGCTGGCTTTTTTCGAGTGGCCAGTAACCGGTGGGGAGTGTTTGAGTCAGTATCAAGGCAGTCATCAAAAGTTTAGTCATGCGCGCATTTTGCCACAGGATTTACACGATTAGAATTCTGTATCCGATTGTCAGCTAATCTTGGCGACGCAAATTTGCTGCACCCGATTTTTACCTCAATTTATAAAGAGTTCTCGAGGCACCGTGGTTGCACTACTAACCGCCGGTGACAACCTTAACCACAACCATCAAACGTCGCTTCAATCGCATGCGAAGACGCCGCAAGGTCGGGCGAGCTTACGACATGGCGCTTGAAGTCGCCAGAGTGCTTCCGCCACATGCGGACGTGCTCGACGTCGGCTGCGGCAACGGTTTCATCGCGCACCATCTCCAAAGCATGCTCGGCAAAACGGTGGTCGGTTTGGACATCGGCAACAGCACCGATGCTCGTATCAATTACCTTCCCTACGACGGCCGGCACTTTCCCGTCAAAGACCAGAGCTTCGATGCCGTGCTGCTCTGCTACGTTTTGCATCACGCGCAAGATCCTCGCCTCGTGATGAACGAAGTCAACCGAGTGCTGCGAGACGGAGGCCTTGCAATCATCTACGAAGACATACCCTCGATCTGGTGGGATCGCGTAGTCTGTTGGACACACGATCGCCAGTGGCGTGGCCGCACTGGACCATGCACGTTTCAGGCGGAACATGATTGGCGCAGGGTGTTTAGTTTGGCGGGATTTGAGATTGTGAAAGAGCGTGCGCTTTCTCGTTGGCGCAATGTCGCGCATCCAGTAGCGCGCCGGTTCTTTGTAATCAGGCTGGCTAACGGCAAATCAATTGATCCCGACTATGCCACGCTCCATCAGTTTTCTAATCATGCGCAGGCAATCGGCTTCACGAAAGGGACAGATCGAAAGGATCGATTGGATGTCCCAGGAACCGTTAATTCGTGAAAGCACGAATCCTTCCTGTGGATCGATCTGCTGATTGGTTAACTCAGACGGCGAAGCCAGCAACTTCGGCACTGACTTGGGCGAGATTTCGCCCGTTTCATACACGTGCTTGATAAATTTCTCTTCGGCCGTGGGTAACAACGACTGCGCTTCAGGATTGTTTGGTTGTTCCTGCAGAGCTTTCTGGATGATCAGCAGAGCGGCCTCAGGATCCTGTTCGAGCTTGCGCTCAGCCGACCAAACCATCTCCGTCACACTCTCGGGTAGATCCTCGATCTCCGCAAGAGGCGGAGGAGTTTCTTCCGGCGCCTCGCCGGCAACACGAGCCACGCCCTCGCTGATCAGCGTATAAAGTTGTCCGTAAACGTGAAATGCAGAGGCGTGCATGTGATAGCAGATCTCGGCCACCGACATGCGCTTTTCGATGAAGTAAAGAATCTGGCGAAACTCCTTGCCCGATTTCAGCGAAGAGGTCCAACCGGCATTGAGCTCCAGGATACTTCGATCAGAGGGAACCAGCGTTTTGTAGCGCGCCAACTCGTCAAGCCGGTAAATGCCTTCCATGATGACGTTCGTCGGCTCGACTTCAATCAGCAACAGATCGTCGGGCAGCGATTCCTCGTCGTAAAACTCAAAATCGCCCTCAGTCCAAACAAACAGATCGTAGATCGCATCGAGCGTGCGGGTCTTGAGTACTTCGAGTACTTCGTTTTCACTTAGATAACCCTGCTCGACAAGAACTTCGCCCAGCTTCGCGCCCGATGTCCGTTGCACTTCCCGCGCGGCTTTCAACTGGCTCTCGTCGACCTTTCCATAATGCAGCAGCACCTGTCCGAGATACTCCCTTGGATCGTTCGACTTTGAGCCTACGATTAGACCGTTTTTGAAATAGACCTGCTTGGTGATCTTGCCGTGATCGAACTTGAGTGTGCCCGATTTCCTGCCTGCCGCCAGAAACTGGAGCAGGTCGGTCAGACTCATTGTTTTCAAAGTGCCTTGAATTGCCATTGCTGATGGTTTGTGTCGGGTGCCTCGCTGGCGGGCCTACATCGTGAGAACCTCTGGGGGAGCTCCTGTTCGTGGACCACAGAAGGTCAGACTTAAGCAGATCTATTCCTCGACCAGGTCCGCGGAAATCGCTGGAGCCCCTGGTCCGGCTTCTTTCGCGATTTTCAGCAGACGCAACAGGTTCTCCGTTTGTTCTTCATTCAAGTCAACGAATCGAACACCAAAACCCATTCCGTGGCGGTGATGGCGGACTTCACCTTCCAGGTAAAGCCAATCACCGTCAGGAAGTAACACACGAAAGGCAACGATCTCGCCCGCCATTACCTCGCCCACGGTATCGAGGTAGCAGCCGCCTTCGGAGAGATCGGTGATGAGTGCGGTATGTCTTTCTTCGCCGCCATCCCACACCGCATCGAGATGAACGCTCAGCCGGGGTTTAGATCGTCTATCGTCCATGAGCTACGGCCATCATAGGAAGTTTTAGCTAGGCAGGCAAAGAGAAAATTTTGGACAGAGAAAATCCTGTCAGCAATTAACCCGCACCCGCAAGGCTTCGGGGATGATCTGGAAAGTGGCGGGAAGCTTTCCAGGAAGTTCACCGTCGATTTCCAGTGCGACTTCAGCGCCGCGATCGGCTGTTCGTACTGTGATCTTGCGAGCTAATGCATGGCTCACTTCCGGCATGGAGAGGTGCGAACCTAGATACACGCGTGGTGCGCTGGTGAAAATCTTGAGCGTGCTCAGATCTGCTACACCGACGACGTCAAACTTCCCGTCAGTCAGTTTTGCGTTGGGAGCGATCTTCATTCCGCCGCCAAAGTAGCGTGCATTTGCGATGCAAAGATTCGAGACTACGATCTGGCGCTCGTGAGAATCGTCGAGTTGGACCACGAGACGTATTGGCTCCGTACGCATCGCAGTTTGCAGCAGCGAGTAAGCAAAGGAGACTTTCTCGACCTTTACTCGCTCGATGACTTTGGTGCTCATGCCGCAGGAAGCAACGCCGAGAAAGTAACGCATCGCATCAGCGCCGTTGTGGTCGATGAACGAAACTCGACCGGCATCGATGCGCACCGTGCGGCCCGTTTTCAAAACCCGCGCTGCGGCTCGGCTCTGCGCAGGAATCTCGAGTGTCCGCCGGAAGTCGCCGCCTGTGCCGCTCGGCAGAATGCCGAGTTCAACGTCCTTTCCTGAGGAGAGAATGCCGTTAGCGACTTCGGAAACAGTTCCATCGCCGCCACAGGCGATGATGAATTTCGCGCCCTTGCGCGCAGCTTCGCCGGCGATTGCCGCTGCGTCGCCACGATGTTTCGTGAACACAGCTTTGAAAGGGCCGAAGTGCGTCCGCAGGTCACTCGCGATTCCCGGCCACGCTTCGCCCGTGCTCCCGCCCGCTGAGGATGGATTAACGATCACTACTGACATGTTCAATCTGTCTGAATCCGTGTAATCCGCGGCTAAGTTTCATCGCCCGATCTTGTTCACCAAGCTCCGCGATCTTCTCCATCACGGTATCTGCGATCTCCTTGTGCGTGCGCAAACGGTCAGGCTTGGTGAAATGATCGCTCAAATCCAATACCGGCCCGAAGTGGATTCGAATAACCTCTTCGCGGTTCCAGTTTCGCGCCACTTGTCTCGGTAAACTATTACACAACCCCGCGATAAACACAGGGATCACCTGTGGCCGCGCATCCATGATCAACTTACCGACTCCAGGCTGCGCACGCAGATACGAATACGGATCGGCGTTTTTGTTGCGGGTCCCTTCCGGATGAAAACCGATGATGTTGCCGGGTCCAGTCTGCGCCAGATCGGTAAGTATGCGAAATGAGTACTTGTCAAAAGCCCGCTTCTCCGGAATCGGTTGATCGCCGCCCGTAAAAAATGGTGGATACATGGACCACCAACCCATGATCAGATTCACTAACAGCCCCAGCGGCGATTGATAGAAAAACCTGCCTCGCACCGGGAAAAAGAGTTGCTTACGCCAACTCGTGTTGCGAAAGAGCACCGTCGAGACTGCATACATATCGAAGAACGAACGATGATTGGCGACAAGCAGCAGTGGTCGATCGCGCGAAGCGGCCTCGATATTCTCGAGACCGTAAACGTTCATGATGTTGTAAGTGGATAGGTGGATCCAGCCCGCGCCCATGGTGCTTTGACACCACGTCCAGAATCGTTTCCAGGCGCCTTGATTCATGCGCCGCACAAGGCGGAAAGCCAAACGCTCGAACGGCGATAGGGTTTCGAACTCACTCACCGAAGGGTAATGAGTTAATTCTTCTCTGTGCAGCCTCTGTGTCCTCTGTGTCTCTGTGGTGACTTTAATGGAATACATTTAACCACAGAGACACAGAGGACACAGAGGCTGCACAGAGAAGATTATTCAATCGAGAAGTATTTTGCCTCCGGGTGGTGGACAATAATAGCCGAAGTGGATTGCTCCGGCTCCAACTGAAATTCTTCGCTGAGCTCAACGTCGATGCGGCCCGGATCGAGTAAAGTGAAAAGCTTCTCCTGATCTTCCAGATCAGGACACGCGGGATACCCGAAACTGTAGCGCGCGCCCTGGTACTCCTGGCGGAACAAGCGCGTTAACTCCGGCGAATCGGCGCCGGCAATGCCCAGCTCCTCGCGAATGCGTTTGTGCCACAACTCGGCAAGGGCTTCCGCGCTCTCGACGCTCAGGCCGTGGAAATAAAGATAGTCGGAATAATTGTCTGCCTTGAACAACTCGTGCGAATACTGGCTCGCGCGGCGTCCGACAGTCACCAGATGAAACGCAACCACATCCATCTGGCCTGACTCTCGCGGCGCGAAGAAGTCAGCGAGACACAAGTGCTTCCCGGCAGGCTGCCGCGGAAAAGTAAATCGCACTTCCCTGTCTTCGTTGTAGACGATCAGGTCGTTTCCGTCTGACTGGCATTGGTAGTAACCGTATACCACCTTCGGATCAAGCAGCTTTTCCTCTACGGAACGTTTCTTCAGCTCCTGGTAAATCGGACGGACCTTCTCGCGGACGAGCGCCTGGTATTCTTCGAGCGGCATGCGGCCTTGTTTGAACTGCCACTGGCCCTTGAACAGCGCCGTCTCGTTAATAAAGGAGAATAGATCAGCGAGTGAGACGCCTTCCACGACACGCGAGCCATAGAACGGCGCGTGCGGAATCGGCACATCACGACTGACGTTGGATCGCACGGTGTGCGTCGTGTCGCCAATGCTTTTCCGCGGCCTTGCAGTTTTACGAATGCCAAGTTTCGCTTCTTCGCCAATCAGATCCTCAACATCTTCGGCAACTTCCGAGACCTTTGCGCCAACAGCTTCAGCGCTTTCTTCCCCGTTGCCTCCGACCAGTTGGTCCATCGTGTGCAGACCCGCGAAAGCATCGCGTGCGTAGAAAAGTCGCCCGTGATAGAGCGATTTCAGATCGTCTTCGACGTAGCGACGAGTCAACGCAGCACCACCAAGCACCACCGGAACCGTAACGCCGCGCTCGTTCATCAACTCGAGGTTCTCTTTCATGATCAACGTCGACTTCACGAGCAGACCGCTCATTCCGATCGCATCCGCGCCATGTTCCTCGTACGCTTGCAGGATCGCGTCAATTGGCTGCTTGATGCCGAGATTCAGTACCCGGTAGCCATTGTTCGTGAGAATGATATCCACCAGGTTCTTGCCGATATCGTGAACGTCGCCTTTGACGGTCGCGAGCACCATCGTTCCCTTTGCGGTCGCACCGCCCTTCTTCTCCATGAATGGTTCAAGGAAGCGAACGGCAGCCTTCATCGCTTCCGCCGACTGCAAGACGAAAGGCAGTTGCATCTGGCCGCTGCCGAAGAGATCTCCAACGACCTTCATACCGTCGAGCAGGATGTTGTTGATGATGTCGAGCGCCGAGTATTTCTCGAGACCGAGTTTCAATTCGTCTTCTAATCCGATCTTCTCGCCATCGATGATGTGGTTCTTCAAACGCTCTTCGACGGTTTCGCCCTTCGACGACTTCTTAGTCGTCTTCGACTTCACTCCTTCGAAGAGCTTCGTGAACTCCGTAAGCGGATCGTAGACGCAAACGTCCCCTTCAAACCTGCGCTGGTCGTAGATCAACTCACGGGCGACTTTCAGTTCCTGCTCGCCGATGCGGTTTAGCGGCTCGATCTTGCTCGCATTCACAATCGCTGCGTCGAGCCCCGCTTCGACCGCGTCGTGTAGAAACACGGAATTCAGAACAACTCGCGACGCTGGACTCAGACCGAACGAGATATTCGACACACCGAGGATCGTAAAGGCGCCGGGAAGTTCCGCCTTGATTCGTTTGATCGCCTCGATGGTCTCGAGCGCGTTGCGCCGGTCCTCTTCGATGCCGGTCGAGATCGGTAACGCCAGCGGATCGAAGAAAAGGTCGGATGCAGGATAACCAACTTCGTTAGTCGCCTGCTCGTAAGCCCGCTTCGCTATCTTGAACTTGCCTTCAGCGGCGCGGGCCATGCCGTCTTCGTCGATGGTCCCAACAACCACGCTCGCGCCGTAACGTTTCGCGAGATCGAGGACTTTCAAGTAGCGCGGCACGCCATCTTCGTAGTTAGTTGAGTTCAGAATGCACTTGCCGCCGGCGTGTTGGAGTCCGGCCTCCATCTTCTGCCACTCGGTCGAGTCAAACATCAAAGGTATCTTGACGTTTGTTACGAGCCGCGACGCCAATTGGTGCATGTCGGCTTCGCCATCGCGGCCAACAAAGTCTACGTTGACGTCCAGGATGTGTGCCCCTTCGCGTTCCTGCTCCTTGCCGAGCGCGACCAGTCCATCCCAATCAGCCGCGTTCAGCAGGTCGCGCATCTTCTTCGATCCACTGGCATTCACGCGTTCGCCGACAATCAAGAACGAAGCGTCCTGCACGTAAGGCTGTTGAAAATAGATTGACGACGCTGCCGGAGTAGTCTTCGCGCTGCGCTGCTTCGGGGTGATTCGCTGCATCGCTTCTACAGCGAGACGCAAGTGCGCAGGCGTCGTGCCGCAACAGCCACCGACGATGTTGACCCCGAAGTCACTCGCGAAGTGGACCAGTTGCGCGGTGAAACTCTCTGGAGTCTCGTCGTAATGCATCTTGCCTTCGACGACTGAAGGCAGGCCCGCGTTTGGCAGGACCGACACTGGCAGCGGCGTATTCTCACAGATGTAACGAATACTCTCCGTCATGTGCTTTGGTCCGGTGCCGCAGTTCATACCAACAACATCGATCGGGAACGGCGCAAGAGCCGTAAGCGCAGCGGCGATCTCAGTGCCGTTGAGCATCGTTCCAAATACTTCGATGGTGACCTGAGCAATGACAGGCACCCGCGTTCGTCTTTCCTCGAAGAGGGCAAAGATCGCGGCGAGCGCGGCTTTTGTTTGCAGTAAGTCCTGACAGGTTTCGACGATCAGCAGATCGACACCACCGTCGAGTAGTCCACGCGCCTGCACACCGTAAGCATCTCGGAGTTCGGTGAAGGAGATGTGGCCCAGTGTTGGGAGCTTACGCCCGGGACCCATCGAGCCGGCGACCCACCTCGGTCTGTCTTTGGTCGAGTAATCAGCAGCCACGCGTTTTGCAAGTTGCGCAGCCAGAACATTCATCTCGTAGGCTTTGTCGGCGACGTCGTACTCGGCAAAATCTACGGGCGTGCCGTTGAAGGAATTGGTTTCCACCACATCGCAGCCGACGTCGAGGAAGCCTGCGTGTACTTTCTCAACCGCGTCGGGCCGGGTGACCAGCAGGTTTTCGTTGCAGCCTTCGAAGCGTGGCCCACCGAAGTCGTCGAGGGTGAGGTTCTGGACCTGCAGGTTGGTGCCCATCGCCCCATCGAAGACGATGATACGTTCTTTTAATGTTTCGAGAAGGTTCGACATATAGTCATTGTCAATTTCCGATTGTCAATTTCCGATTGTCAATTTCCGATTTGAAGAACTTCTCGACGATGCCTTTTCAATGGCAATCGGAAATCGGCAATGATAAAGGCCCCGCGCTTAACAACGCGGAGCCTCGAAACTGAGTCATCGAGCTGTTTAGCGGATTATTTTACGTGGCCGCAAGTCGCTTTAACTCACCACGTCAATTTGTCAAAGCGTATTGAACCACATCTTGATAATTTTTGTAAATCTGGAATCCTGTGAAGGACTTACTCAACAGACCAGAGTTCGGTAAGGTTCAACTTGAAACCGGGGAGTAATGGATCACCAGACACCGTCTCCGGATTCTCCAGAACAACAGTCTCCTGATTAGGCCTATACACATACACTTGTCGCTTTAAGGGATCGATCAACCAGCCCAGCGATACGCCATTCTCAAGGTATTCAAACATCTTGAGGTAAAGCTGTGTAAGGTTGTCACTCGGAGACCGAAGCTCAACGACAAAATCCGGACAAATAGGAGCAAATTTCTCTTTTTGCTGTTCTGTCAGACTGTCCCACTTTTCGCGTTTAATCCACGCGGCATCCGGTGATCGGATTGCACCGTTTGGCAGTGTGAATCCCGCGGAAGAGCCAAAACCGACACCGGCGGCGTCCTGTCTGGACCACACTCCGAGTTGAGTTGTGAGGTCGAAGCTGCGTCTACCACTTTCTGAGCCTTCTGGCGGCATAACAATTAATTCTCCGGTTGAGGTGAGTTCAAGCCGCAATTCCCTGTACTCGGCGCAGAGTCGTTCGAACTGTTCCGGTGTGACCAGGCTGTGCGTTAACCTAATCAGCTCTGGCGGAATTATTTCGTCAGGTCGTGTGAGATTGCGAGCCATTCTTTAACTCCTTATCGTTGCGAGCAGCCTAGCATCCGTGTGATTCCGCGGCAATAACCGAAAGTGGCTATTATTTGTCAATTCCGGCTATTTACGATTTCTGTTTTAACCTTTAACATCCACATACATGCGACGCGCCATCTATCCCGGATCGTTTGACCCGGTCACCAACGGCCACCTGGACATCATCGAGCGCGGCTGCAAACTCTTTGACGAGATAATTGTCAGCATACTGGTCAACCCTGATAAGCAACCGTTCTTTACTCTCGAGGAACGGAGTGAAATGCTCAGTGAGGTCCTTCAGAACATCAGTCAGGGGAACTGCACAGTTCGCGTAGATTCATTTCGCGGACTGCTCGTTAATTATGCCGTGGCCCAACAGGCCAACGTCATCGTTCGAGGCATTCGCGCCATTTCCGATTACGAGTACGAACTGCAAATGGCGTTGATGAACCGGCGGCTCGAGCCGGGCATTGAAACTGTTTTCATGATGCCCGCCGAAACTTACTCATACGTCAGTTCGCGTCTGGTCAAAGAAGTGTTTCAGCTTGGCGGGGCCATCACAGGCCTGGTACCGCCAGTTATAGAAAGACGAATGAAAGAGAAGATGAATCAAGGATGAAAACCTTTCCTGCCATGTCACGATTCCCCATTTCTGAAAACGTCGCCCGGATGCAATCATCAGCCACCATGGCAGCAATGCAGGCCGCCGAAGCGTTGCGCGCTACTGGGGCAAACGTTTGCGACTTCGGCGCCGGTGAACCTGACTTCGATACTCCTGACAACATCAAGGAAGCCGCGGAGAGAGCGATGCGAGCCGGTCGCACGAAGTACACGGCCGCGGGCGGCGTTCGCGAGATCAACCGCGCGATCATAGATTTCTACAAGCGGGAGTTTGGGACGGAGTATCAGACAAGCGAAGTGATGGTGACGGCCGGCGGCAAGCAGGCAGTTTTTAATGCGGTCGTGACGTTATTGAATCCCGGCGACGAAGTTCTGATTCCGAAGCCTTACTGGGTAACGTTTCCTGAGATTGTTGTTTTCGCAAGCGGCACACCGGTCTTCATCGAAACCGAAGAGACCGGCTTTGTTCTCAACGTCGAGCAAGTTGAGCGGGCGATAACACCAAAAACAAAGCTTCTTATTCTGAACTCTCCTTCCAATCCTTCAGGCCGCGTGCTGCCTGCAACCGAGTTTCGCCGGATCATGGAATTAGTAACAGAGCGCGGCATTTACGTAGTCTCTGACGAATGCTATCTGCGGTTTGTCTATCCTCCGGGCGAGGTGTTTAGTGCTGCCAGTTTGCCTGCGGAACAGCGATCGCACCTCTGCATTGCGGGATCGTTCTCGAAGACGTATGCGATGACTGGATGGCGAATGGGCTACTCGCTCGCGCCAACCGAATGGACCAAGGCGATGTGCAAAGTCCAGGGCCACTCAACGTCGAACGCGAATTCCATCGCGCAGTGGGCGGGAGTCGAGGCGCTCAATGGACCGCAGGAGTCTGTAGCCGCGATGCTGGCTGAATACACTGCGCGCCGGGAGTGGTTGCTGAACGCACTCAGAGACATTCCCGGGATCAAATGCAGCGAGCCTGAAGGCGCGTTCTACGCCTTTCCTGACGTGCGCGGGTGTTTGAAGAATGAATTGAAAACTTCCGGTGACTTTGCGCAGCAACTGCTTGAAGAAGAGCACACAGTCGTTACAGATGGTACAGGCTTCGGAGCAGAAGGCTTTGTCAGGATTTCCTACGCCACCTCAATGGAACAGATTCAGGAAGGCCTGAAACGGATCAAACGCTTCGCTGAGAAATACAATTAGCCACGGATTACACGGATAAAAAACGGATTGGGCGCTGAGAATCTCTCGCGCCCAATCCGTTTTCATCCGTGTAATCCGTGGTTAAGTTCTCAGTATAGATTGAAATTGTATTCGAGCTGCATCCACATCGAGACTTGCCGTCCGTCTTTCGTCGCCGGAACAAACTTAATCTGACGCGCAGCAGCGATTGCTCTTTCGGTCAAACCGTAGGGAAGACCCGAAACAGTCCTGATATTCGTTACCTGTCCCGATGACGCGAACACCACTTTCAGCACTACCGTACCGGTGATCTGGTTCTTTCGCGCATCTTCCGTGTACTGCGGCTCAGGCTTCGAAAGCAGACGTGCTTTCGTCGTGACATCTCTACCAGTGAAGATTCTCGAGTAGTCTCCACCGCCACCGCCGCCCGGTCCACCGCCACCGGCATTGAAGTCTCCACCGCCGATGTTACCGCCGCGACCGGGTCCAAGACCGCCGCCTTCACCAGGACCGATACCGCCACCGGTTCCAGTTCCAATACCATTCCCGGTACCCGGACCAGACGATGGATCGGTGCTCTTCGACTTGTAGTCACCGTAGGGCAACACTCTCGCATCAGGTGGTACCAGCAAAGGATCGGCAACGACTGTCGCCGCCACCGGCAATGCAGGGTTCTTCGGCAGCACCGGCTTCGGATCCGGCGCCACTACCTGCGGAACTTCCAAAGACGCCTGCGGTACTTTTCCAAACGATGCGGGCTTCTGTTCTTCACGACCGCCACCGCCGCCGCCTGCTGCTCTTTCGGGCTTCGGCTTGCTGCCACCGCCACTGCCTTTGTTCAAGCCGGCAGTACCCGGATCGGGGGTCGGTTGCTCGTCAGGAATATCAAACAGTTGCTCGATCTGAAGTTCTTCGTTCTCGTTCTGAGCTATTAACTGCTGCTGCCGGTTTCTGTATTCGAGTCCGATAATGACGCCGAGAATGGCGAACAGAAACACAAATGACGAGACCATCGCGAAGACTACGCTGCGCGAGTCAGATGGCTCAGCACCCATCACGGCCGCGCCGCGCTCGCGTCCCAGCCAGGTCGAAAACAGCGCAACCAGCAAGCCGCCGGCAATCAGTGCAAAAATAATCAAGCCCGCGCGCGAGGAACCTGTGCCCTGCGCCCGATCCATCAGCATAACGGCGCCAACGAGGGCAAACATGCCTAACACAGCCGCGCCCATCGCGAGCAGAACATTCGGCTTACCCAGAAACTCGCGTAGCTTTTGGCCGTAACCGACGACGGCTCGCTTCGTAAAACCAAACGGATCGCGTTTGAACTCGGGCCACGTCAATTCATATTCGTGGGCGACATCTTTGAGTTCGTGGCTAAGACGAGACACCAGGCCGGCGTCGTCCAGGAACGTCAGGTGAAACTCGTCGCGTAAGGCCAGCGCTGAAGAACCACCAGAAGAAGCAGTGTAAACCGGTTCGCTCTCAACCAAATTTTGACTGTAAACCGCAGCGCCTTCAATCGCCGCCGCCTGATTGTCTCTACTGACCGTCAGGCTCGGATCCTGAGCAACGGTAACGCTTGGCTCTTCGACCCTCGCCGCAAGCGGCGTTAGAGGCGTCCCGTCGACGGGACAAAAGCTGAACTTATCAGCAAATTCTTCTTCGCATACGGAACAAAACTTCATCGATACTACCTCTTCTCGCCTGTGGGGGAGCAGCACCGGCTGAGACAGCCGATCTGCACCAGAAAATTCTCTTGCAAAGCTGGTTTCGATTCGCTTGTCGAGAACTCTCGAAGGCCCTGGTGCGATCCAGCGTTCGAGCAACGACTTGAGCTCATCGTCGGAAACAAAACTCTCTTCCGGCTCAACGCCCATCTCAGGCCTCCCTCAAAGTAACAATTTCCCGACTACTATTCAATTCCTGATTGTTATCCATGTAAGGCTGAAGAATCCTTTTCAGACCTTCTCGCGCCCTGTAAAGCCGGGCCTTTATCGCGCCCGTGTCTGTGCCGGCGATCTCGGCGATTTCGTTCAAGCTCAGCCCTTCGTATTCGAAGAGAATGAGCGCTTCACGTTGGAGTGGCGGCAGACTAAAAACCGCCTCTCTTACCTGCGTCGCCAGCTCCTCGTCGAGCAACCTTCGCAAAGGCCCTCGCTTAGGCGAATCCTTTGGTTCCTCGCTGACTTCATCGAGGCCGGTTTCGCGTCCCTGGTTTCTGAAGTGCTTCATGGCCAGGTTCCGCGCCGCCGCGTACAGGTAAGTTTTCAAAGAAGCGCGCCCCGGACGAAAGTTCTCAGGCTTGCGAATCAAGCTGAGAAAACAGTCGTGGGTCACGTCTTCAGCGATTTCAACCGAGCCCAGTAAACGGTAAGCAAAACGAAAAATTGGTTCCCGGTATCGATCGTACAAATCCAGAAAGGCTGCCTGGTCACCCTCTCCTGCCTTTTGAAGCAAAAGCTCGTCTGTGGTTCTCTCGGGCAATCAAGCACTCGATCCTGCAGGATTTGCTCCTGCTATTGTTACCGACAACCGGAAAAAAGTTACGGTCCGAATGGAAAAAACTTGCGCGCCGAGGTAAATCTTAATCCCGCGAGGGCGGCAAGTACATACTCTTTTGCATTTTGCCGGGTCAGATCGACCAGATCCCTTTGTCAATCAGGGCTTAGGATGCACTGAAAAGCCAAACGGTTGACGAGCAAACACACGGCATCTAAGATGTTTTGGCCGTTTAACTCGCCATGACTCAATCTTTGCGACTTACTTTGCGCTTTTGCGCCTTTGCCGGAAACATACTGCTTTGCCTGGCGCTTGCAGCGCAGCCACTACGGGCGCAAATTCCGCCCCAACCCGAACGCGAGCAGCTATTGAACGGCCTTCGCCTTCTGCTCTGGCTGAAGCCCGGAAGCCAGGATGTAATCCTAAAGCTTCAAATCAACAGCGGCGCCGCCTTTGACCTCGCGGGTAAATCAGGCCAGATGGCCCTCCTCGGCGATTTGCTCTTTCCCGATCCCGCGACCGTCGACTTTTTCACTGACGAAATGGACGGAAAGCTCAACGTAACGGTCACCTACGATTCCACCACCATCACGATGGTTGGCAAAGTTGGGGAATTCGAGCAGATCGTCGAAGTCTTGCGTAATGGACTACTGGCCACGCAATTGACTCCGGAAGTTGTCACCCGCATGCGCGACGCACGCATCAAGACTCTTCGCGACTTGTCTGTCGCACCCGCCGAAGTTGCTGATCGCGCCATCTCGGCAAGATTGTTTGGTGATTTCCCGTACGGGCGTCCAGCGGCGGGTTCACCCGAAGACCTTGCCCGCGTCGAACGCGCCGATCTGATGCTGGCACGTGAACGCTTCCTGAATTCAAACAACGCCACGCTCGCGATCATCGGCGGGGTAACAAAACTGCGCGCGATGAGGACACTGCGGCAATTACTCGGCCCATGGCGCAAAAGCGAACAGATCGTACCAACGACCTTTCGCCAACCCACTCCTCCAGACGCACGAACGCTGATCGTGAATGTCCCTGGGCCAAGCGTTGAAGTCCGTCTAGCTGTGCGCGGTGTTTCTCGAACCGATCCTGACTTTCATACCGCGGAACTGCTGGCGAGAGTTGCGCAACATCGATGGCAAGCGACAACTCCCGAGCTAGCAAGGCAACCAGTCTTCGTCAGAAGCGATGCTTACGCATTGCCCGGAGCGTTTGTGATGGGCGCCACGGTAAATACTCAGCTCGCCGTGGACTCACTGGCGAACGCGCGAAAAGTGCTCGATTCGTTAACGACTACGCCGGTTACTCCTGATGAATTAGAGCGTGCGAAGACAGAGGTGATCAACGAAGTGTCAGCTCAGCTGAGTAAACCTGAATCATTTCCGGATCCGTGGCTCGACATGAACACATATCATCTGAGCGAGGCGCAAGATCAGATCGCTTTACTTAGATCTGTAACCGCCGCGGATATTCAGCGTGTCGCTAACCGGCTCTTCAAAACTGCGAACGTGGCGACCGTGGTTGCGGGCGAGACATTGCAACTCAAACCGGCGCTACAGGGACGTGTTCCGTTTGAAGTTTTCGGTGAGATTGCGACTCCAACTCCATCACCAAAACCGGCGACTAAACCAGCAGGCAACAACAATCCCTTTTAATCACAAATTGTTTGCAAGCGTCTTGCAACCAAACCTCCATCAGATTTGGCTTAATTGTGCGTGAGAACGAAAGTGCCGCAAAAGAGCATGCGGGCCGCGTTCGCGAAATGTTTGCGACCATCGCGAAGCGGTATGATCTTTTGAATCATTTACTCTCCGGCAACGTCGATAAACGTTGGCGCCGGATTGTAGCGAACCGGGTGCGCGAAAAACTTTCGTCGAGCAGTTCGCGCGTCCTGGATGTCGCATGTGGCACTGGCGATTTATCGCTGACGTTATTTGAAATTACAGGAGCAGGAGTTGTTGGGACTGATTTCTGCCGGCCAATGTTGGATATCGCGGCCGGTAAGACGTCTGGACGCGTTCGATTGATCGAGGGTGACGCGTTGGACTTGCCCTTTCGAGATGGCACATTCGATGTAGCGACGATCGCTTTTGGATTGCGCAACTTATCGAATATCGAAAGAGGCCTCGCGGAGCTGTCGAGAGTTTTGAAACCGGGCGGCTGGGTGGCTGTGCTCGAGTTTTCAAGACCCGCGAATGCGATTCTTCGACCGTTGTTTAATCTGTACTTCAGAAAACTACTGCCGTGGATGGGTGGCCTTATCAGTGGTTCGAGAAGCGCCTATACCTATTTACCGGCATCGGTTCAGAAGTTTCCGGACCAGTCTCAACTCTCGCTCCTGATGGAGCAGGCAGGATTTGATCAGGTTCGATATGAGAACCTGACAGGTGGTATAGCGGCCTTGCATATGGGCAGAAGGCC
>JAICGZ010000141.1 GCA_025922875.1 Pyrinomonadaceae bacterium | reverse complement strand
TCCAGTTGGAGCGTTTCACCATAAAACTCTTTTGCCTTTTGTAAATCGTTCACAGAAAAACTGCAAAACGATTTAGCTGTCTTGAACATGTTTGAGACTTTTTTTCGGGTCGGAGTCGCTGCTGCTTTTGCTGTCATTACAGATCCCCTTTCAAAAATTGATGGATCTATTAAACACCCCTCAGCTTGCAAGCGTGTCGCAGTTCTTCGATCTCGTTGTTACGTTTAGATGGCGGGATTAAACAACAAGGGGAAGAATTGACCGTCGATCTTCTGCCCTGCCGGAATTGGAGGGACGCCTTCGAGCAGCGGAGCATCCGAGGCAGAGACAACTCCATCACGAAATGCATTGATTACGACCGCGCGTCGTGACCGCGGAGTTCCGTTGGCGTAGGAACCATGGACCATCAAGGGGTGGTGAAATGAACACTCGCCGGCCTTCAACTCGATCGGCACAGGCTTAAATTCATCTCGCTGTGCCGGCGTCAACGCATCCAGAACCGCGTCCATCTGGTTCGCAAAGCCGGTGCGTGGCAGAAGCGGCCAGCGATGACTTCCCGGCACGTAATGTAGACAGCCATTCTCACGAGTCGAATCATCCAGGCCAATCCAGCATGAAACGTGGGCCATGGGAGTCGTCCTGGTCCAATAAGAGTAGTCCTGGTGCCAGATCACCACGCCGCCATGATGCGCCGGCTTGTAAAAGATCTGGTCATGCCAGAAGCGCACGGGTCCATCGAGTAACTGCGACGCCGCAACAACAAACGCCGGGTTCCATAACAAATCGTGCAATCCAGGCATGATGCGCCACGCGCCAAGCGCATGAAACAGTATCTGCTCGGGATCCGCAGATTCGTTTGCGTTGAACTCGTAGAACAAGCTGTGACCGGAATGCGATGGATCGATCAACTCCGCTAATTCACGTCGCAGCACGTCGAGTTGATCTTCATCAAGCATTCTGATTCCCGCGAGGTAACCGTGCTCTCTGTAAAAACTCACCTGATCTCGGGTGAGTCGATAACGTTCGCAGTTCGTGAGTTTGGGAAACAGATCGCTAACCGGTCGGTGATAACGAGACAAATCTTCGCTCATGTTCAGAGTTCAACCTTCAGGTTGTCTTACTCGCGTCACTATTAAACCACAAGCTAAAGCTTGAACTGGCTTTGCCCGAAAATTCCTGATCGGACTTCTTCTCTGTGCAATCTCTGTGTCCTCTGTGGTTAAGGACCATTCGTAAAAACAACCACAGAGACACAGAGGACACAGAGATTGCACAGAGAAATCAGACTTCTCAGGCAAAGCAGCATGAACTCTGAATAAAACGGCCCCTTATCCATGGCTTTTACGCGTTACGGTACAAGAGGAATTGAGGGAGGGTTTACGAAAATGCTCGACAGATATACTTATCAAGGGGCGCTGGCAGCATCGGAAGTGATTCACTGGCGTATCGAAGACATCATCGGTGGTGAAAAACGACTCGACTTCACCAAACCGTTTATGCCCGAGGCGCTGGCCCAAACTGAGCCACTGGCGTTTTTGACGAAGGACGAGAAACGCATCCTGAACCAAATCAGAGGCAATGCCTACCTGTGCATCTTCGGCCTTGTAGAAGAGTTCATTTTGCCTTTCGTTTTGGATCACGCGCGACCACAACTATATGGAGACGATTATCGCGTGCGCGCCCTGCTCCAGTTTGCAGGTGAAGAAGCCAAACACATTCAGCTCTTTAAGCGTTTTCGGCAGGAGTTTGAAGATGGCTTCGGAACGGAGTGCGAGGTGATTGGTCCACCTGACGCAGTCGCGGCTGCGATACTGGCTCACGATCCATTGGGCGTCGCAATCACTACGCTGCATATTGAGTGGATGGTCCAGGGCCACTACATCGACAGTGTCAAAGACGATCAGGAGCTTGATGCACAGTTTAAGAGCCTGCTCAAACATCACTGGATTGAAGAAGTGCAACACGCGAAGTTGGATACGTTGATGATCGAAGGACTGGCCGCGAATCGCAGTGAAGAGGAGCGCATGCGTGGAGTCGATGAGTACCTCGAGATCGGCGGCTTTATCGATGGTGCACTCAAGCAGCAAGTGGAGTTCGATCTCAGCAGCTTCGAGCGGGCGACCGGCCGCACGTTGACTGAGTCTGAGAGAGAAGAGTTTCGTCGCGTGCAACTACGTGCAAATCGCTGGACGTATCTCGGCACCGGCATGACGCACCAGAAGGTGCTCGATACACTCGAGTGGCTTACGCCAAAGGCGCGTCAGAAAGTCGAGAGTATTTCACCGGCGTTCTGTTGATGGACAAGCAGTTTCGCGCAAACGCGCAAAGGGCGCAAAGGAAGACCCTCCTGGTTTTCCTTTGCGCCTTTGCACGTCTTTGCGTTTTTGCGCGAACTGCTTTCTTGCGAGTTTAGCTCGCCTTGTCCGCGCGGATGGTCAATTTGAGGACAACGTCATCGCGAATCAGATTGTCAGACGCGCCCGCATAGTTGATCCCAAAGTCTTTCCGGTTGATCGAAAAGCTGCTGTCGACAGTTGCGGTATCAGGAGTGACAGCAATCGTCGCGGGAAATGTTATCGCTTTAGTGACGCCGTGCAACGTCAGGTTACCAGTGACCGTGTGAGTGGCTCCCTTCTCGCCCCCCGGCTTGATTTCAGTTGAGACGAATGTCGCTTGTGGAAACTTGGCCACGTCGAAAAAGTCGGCGGTCTTAAGGTGTTCAGTTAACTTTGGGTCGTCCGCAGTAAGAGAATCTGTCTGCATCGTGATATTGACGCGGCTATTTTCCGGAGCCCCCGCATAATCAATCTCTCCTGAAAATGTTTGGAACGAGCCGTTGTGACTGCCCGTGACTTTCGAACCCACAAACTCAATCTTCGAATTCTGAGGTGTAATCTGATACTTCTGTCCCTGTGGGGCCGGGGACGCTACTCGCGCCGCTTCCCCTGTAACCGCCTTCGTGCTATCGGCTGCCGGATCTGAGCAAGCCGCGAGAAACATCATCCCTGATAAAATTGTGATGCCAATCATTGTCCGCATCTGCACTTCCTCCTCTATAAGTTACAATCCTGCGCATGTCTTATGACATTGCAGTTGTTGGTGCGGGGGTATTTGGGGTTTGGACCGCTCACCAGCTTAACTTAAATGGCGCGACTGTCCTACTGCTGGACGCGTATGGACCAGGGAACAGTCGTGCCAGTTCGGGTGGCGAGTCGCGCATTATACGACTTGGCTACGGGCCAGACGAGATCTACTCACGCTCGGCGCAACGATCGTTCGTTCTCTGGCAACAATTGTTTGAGAACCTGCGTCAGTCTCTACTCGAAACCACCGGCGTTCTCTGGCTTGCTCGCGAGCATGATCCTTATGCTGACGCAACGCTCGCAACTTTAGAGCGAATAAACGCGAACCGCGAAAGACTGGACCACGACGAACTAGCGCGGAGATTTCCGCAGTTTGATCTTGCGCGGGTGGCCTGGGGAATTCTCGAACCTGACTCGGGAGTCTTGCTGGCACGTCGGGCCGTGCAGGCAGTTGCAGCACAGGCGCGTGCGAACGGCGTCGAATACCGCGAGGAAGCGATTGCTCCTCTGCAAGCCGTCCATGGCAGGCTTAAATCAATTCAAACAGTTTCCGGAAAAGAGATCCTCGCGGATCGTTTTGTGTTTGCTTGTGGTCCATGGCTGCCGAAGATGTTTCCCGCGTTGCTCGGCGATTTGATTCACGTCACCAGACAGGAGGTTTTCTTTTTCGGCGTTCCACCTGGAGAGAGCATGTTTGGTCGAGGTGCTCTGCCGACGTGGATCGACTTCAACGATCTCGTTTATGGAATGCCGAACCTCGATGGACGTGGTGTAAAGCTCGCTATTGACGAACACGGGCATGAATTCGATCCGGATAGCGGTGAGCGAGTAGTTTCGACGTCAGGATTGAAGGCCGCGCGGGAGTATTTGGCGCAACGGCTACCACGGCTTGCAGATGCGCCGGTTACTGAAACGCGTGTTTGCCAGTATGAGAACACGTGGAACGGGGATTTTCTGATCGACCGGCATCCGGACTTCGAAAACGTTTGGCTTGTGGGCGGCGGTTCGGGACACGGATTCAAACATGGTCCGGCGGTAGGGGAATACGTGGCAGGATTGATTTCAGGTACAGGGAAACTGGAGACGAGGTTTAGTCTCGCATCCAAAAAGAAAGTACGCGAGCGAAAGGTTTTTTAGACACGATTAACAAGATGTAGAATGCCTCGCAATGAAAATCTCCCTCGCGATGTGTACTTACAACGGCGCCGCTTTTCTGCCGGCGCAGTTGGAAACTATCGTCGCACAATCGCGAAAACCGGACGAGATCGTCATTTGCGACGACGGCTCAACCGACCAGACTCGAACACTGCTGGAGAAATTCGCAAAAGAGTCGCCGGTTTCCGTCTCGCTAAAATTCAATCAACAAAATCTCGGAAGCATCAAGAATTTCGAACAAGCGGTCCGTTCGTGCACCGGCGACATTATCGTACTCAGCGATCAGGATGATGTGTGGCGAACCGATAAACTCAAAAAGATCGTTGAGGCGTTTCAAAGCGAACCGGCCGTGGGGCTGGTCTTCTCCGATGCTGAAATCGTGGACGAAAACCTCGAGCCGCTGAACCGCCGCATGTGGGACGAAGTCGGTTTCGACGCGGATAAAAGAAAACTCGTTCGACTGGGCCGCGCTCTCGAAGTGTTGATAACAGGTTGGACCGTCACGGGCGCTACAATGGCCTTCCGTTCAAACTTCGTGAAGCTATCTCTACCTATTCCGGAAGGGATAGCGATGATTCACGACGGCTGGATTGCGCTTACTATTGCCGCGGTTGCGGGTGTCGTGCCGATCGAAGAACCTTTGATCAAGTATCGCCAGCACGCGCGGCAACAGATCGGCGCTCCGGGCGCGCAAAAAGCAACAGAGCAACTCAGCCCAACGCAGGCGCTACGCCGGCGCCACCCGAGCACCGACTTACACAAAATACTGACGACGCTGGAAGAACGTTTGTTGTCTCAGGGCAACTCTTACGATACGCGCAACGCGCTTTCATTTGTTGGCGATTATTCGTTTCATCTCAATGTGCGAGCCAACCTGCCGCAGAATCGACTGAATCGCGTGCCCACGATCCTGCGCGAGTTGCTGACGCGGCGTTATCACGAATACGCTAACGGCTTTAAGAGCGCCGCGAAGGATCTTGTTTCCTGAATTAGTTGGACCAGTACTGATGCCTTATGACCTCTCGATAATCATTGTTAACTGGAACGGCGGTAGTCTCTTAACGCGCTGCATCGAAACGGTGGTCAGCTCTGCTCCGAAAGTAACTTACGAAATCGTAATCATCGACAACGCCTCCGAAGACGACAGCCTGGCGCAACTGCGCGCGAATGAAGTCGCCGCTTCGATGCTCGCTACTCAGCAGCTCCGGATTTTTATCAACGACGAGAACCGCGGTTTCGGCGCTGCTAACAACCAGGCATTCGCGTTGACCGGCTCGCGTTACGTATTTCTTCTGAACCTCGACACCGAAGTCACTCCCGGCGCCATCGACACGTTGATTGAAAAACTCGAGTCAGATCCCAGCGCCGGTGCGTGCGGTCCCAAAATTTTAAACACTGACGGCTCGTTGCAAGTCAGCGCTTACTTCAATCCACCACGAGCCTGGCACACCGTGCTTTCTCAACTGTGGCTTTATCACTTGCTGCCACGGCGGCTCAGAGGCGAGTTGCTGTTGGGCGGGCATTGGAACCACGATCGACAACGATATGTGCCGATGCTTGGCGGGGCAGCCTTCATGGCGCGGCGCGAGATGATCGAACAGGTGGGCGGCTTCGACGAACGCTTTCACATGTACGCCGAAGACAACGAGTGGTGCTGGCGTATAACGAAATCAAACTGGCGTTTGCTGTTTGTTCCGGAAGCAGTCGTGATCCATCACGGCGCAACAAGTTCGATCAAGCGCTGGACGGACGATGAGCGTTTGCGAGTAAAACTCGCGGCAGGATTCAATTTTGAGCACCAGGCATTGCCGCGCTGGCGTCTCGCGGCCAACCAGTTGGCAAACTACCTCGTTGTCACAGCGCAGATCGCGAAGCGCAGGATGCTGGGTATCGAGCGTCCCGAACTAAAAGTGATCAAGGAGATGCATCGCGAGCACTTGAAACGCTCGCTGCGAAACCACTTGCCGAAGAAACTCTAAGGCTTTGGCTCGGAGTTGTAGTCTTCGAGCAGCTTTTGCGCGCGAATGCTCGGACTGATCAACGCCAGCTTCTGCGACCAGTCGTAACCACTGAAGACTCCCACCACCTCGGCGTTGGAGTTGTAAACCGGACTTCCCGAGAAGCCGTCGCGGCTGTCGATCTTAACCGACCAGTACTCCTGGTTGCCGAGCATGTAGTTGCCGTAAAAACTGCCGTGGCTCACGACTTTGTCGCCGTGCGGTCGCGCAATCAGAAACAACTTGTCGTCTTTATTCGGCGCGGTTTGAAACACCGGAGCTTTTGCATCCTTTGAATTGCGGCACATTTCGAGCAGCGCAAGGTCCGCTTCCTTATCGACCTTGATGACCCTGGCGCGACACCCATCCACGAAAACTTTTACCGCAAGCTCGTCGCTGGGCTTGAAACCAAGCATCACTTTTTTGGTGCTGCTGAGGTTACCGGAGATTACGTGATAGGCAGTCATCACTAAGCCGTTGCCTACGAGAAATCCTGTCGCATACCCATTGGGGCCAACGTCAAACAAGACGGAAATAGCCTGTTCCAGTGGGTTCTGACTCTTCTTTGAAAACTCCAGTTCCAGCGACAATGTGTAGCGCTCTTGTTGCTTGAGAATCTTGTTCGCGTTTTTTTTGTCGGCTATACAAACAGGAGCGAGCAGAAGAATGGCGGCGACACAAGTAAGGCTGCAAAGCTTACTCTTCATCCTGACCTCCTACAGTTCGGTGGGTACGAACGAAAGAATTACGATTGTTTTGAACTCTAGAAAGAAATTGTCCGGCGAAAAGACCGGAGCATTCTAATGGTGCTACTTCCCGATACGCAATGTTTTTGCGGCGGGCTGGCGGGAATAATCGATGGAAGGTGTGGAGCGGCTATTTCGGAATTGTTCAGATTTGATTTGCGCGAAACTTTTTCAACCTGCCGTGGCCGTCCACTGCTTCGGCTCGTTAATTCGGGTGTAGTCAGGATGAAGATAGACCAGCCGCCCGCCGACGATCGTCGCCACCGCGGCTCCATACATCGAACGCCCGTGAAACGGCGTGTTCCGGCTCTTCGACTTCGATCGGTTCACATCAAACATCCACTCCAGTTGAGGATCGAGAATCGTCACGTCCGCGTGCGCGTTCGGCTTGAGCGAGCCACGATCCCTGAGCCCGAAGATCCGGGCCGGATTCGCGGAACACATCTGCACGACTCGCTCCAAATCGATCAGCCCGGCGTGAACAAGATCGAACGCCAATCCCACTGCGGTTTCGAGACCCGTGATTCCAACCGGCGCCTGATCGAATTCCAGCGCCTTCTCGTCGAGATGATGTGGCGCGTGATCCGTCGCGATAGCATCGATCGTCCCATCTTTCATTGCTTCGAGAATAGCATCCACATGTTCCCTGCTCCGCAAAGGCGGGTTCATCTTCATGTTCGTGTCGTATTCGGAAACTGCTTCATCCGTGAGGGTCCAGTGATGCGGAGTCACTTCGCACGTCACCGCCAATCCTTCGTTCTTTGCGCGGCGCACAGCCTCGAGCGCTCCGCTAGTTGAGATGTGAGCGATGTGAACTTTCGCTCCAGTGAGTTTCGCCAGCACACAATCGCGAACGGCGTCGACTTCTTCCGCGGCGGCAGGCATTCCACGCAAACCCAAAATCAGCGACCAGCGTCCTTCGTGCATCACGCCGCCCGCGCTCAATGACTGGTCCTGGCAATGATCGACGACAGTCAAATCGAATCCACGAGCATACTCCATTGCGCGCCGCATCATCGCAGAGGTCGGAACCGGACGCCCGTCGTCTGAAACCGCGACGATGCCCGCGTTCTTCATTTCACCCATCTCGGCAAGTTCTTTGCCGCCGCTTCCTTTAGTAACTGCGCCGATCGGGAAGACGTTTGCGAGTTTCGCAGCCTGGCCTTGTTCGATGATGAAACGTGTTACCGCGGGATTGTCGTTGACGGGATCGGTGTTAGGCATCGCACAGATGCTGGTCCAACCGCCGGCGACTGCCGCTGAAGCGCCACTTGCTATGGTTTCCTTATACTCCTGACCCGGTTCGCGCAAGTGCGTGTGCAGATCGATGAAGCCCGGCGCCACGATTAGTCCCGTGGCGTCGAGAACGTGCGCGTCCTCGGGTACCGGCTCGCCGCGGTCGAGCAGTCTTACGACACGATCGTCTTCAATCAGCAGACTTCGGCCACCGGTGTTAACTTGCTGCGCCGGGTCGATCACGTAACCGTTTGCAATCAGCAGCTTCATTTGCGTTCTCGTTTTTGTTTCTTTACGGGCGCAGTGGTTTCAGTCGGCTCCTCACTTGGACCACCTGCGAGAAGATAAAGAACGGCCATGCGCACGGCAACTCCGTTTGTGACTTGATCGAGAATTAACGAGCGGCTGCCGTCGGCAATCTCCGATGAGATTTCGACGCCGCGATTCATCGGGCCCGGATGCATCACAATCGCATCGGGCGCAGCACGATCGAGATGTCGCGGTTGCAGGCCGTAGTGAACTGCGTATTCGCGCATCGAAGGAAAGAAAGCAGCGTCCTGACGCTCGCGTTGTATTCGAAGAATCATCACGACATCCGCGCCGTCGATTGCATCTTGAAAGTGCCGCTCAACACGTAGTCCATTGTCAACCAACTCGGCAAACTCGCCAGGCACGAGCGTTCCCGGACCACCGATACTGACATTCGCACCGAGTTTTGTCAGCAGGTAGATATTCGAACGCGCCACACGCGAGTGCAGAATGTCGCCGACGATAGCGACTTTCAACCCCTCGATGCGGCCTTTGTATTCGCGAATCGTGAGTGCATCGAGGAGCGCCTGCGTCGGATGTTCGTGGGCGCCGTCGCCGGCATTAATTATCGGTGCGTTGGTCATGCGTGCGAGATGTTGCGGCGCGCCGGCCGACGAGTGCCGGATGACGATGCAATCAGGCGCCATCGCTTCGAGGTTTCGCGCGGTGTCCAGTAAGGTCTCGCCCTTGCTGACACTCGACGTGGAAACGCTCACGTTGACAGCATCAGCCGACAAACGCTTTGCGGCGATCTCGAAGGACGTTCTGGTGCGAGTCGAAGGTTCGAAGAACAGATTGATGACAGTGCGGCCACGCAGCGCGGGGACTTTTTTAATCTGGCGCTTTGAGACCTCGCGAAACGTTTCGGCGGTATCGAGCAGGTGCGTAATCTCTCCGGCATTGAGCTCGCGAATGCCGAGCAGGTGGCGGCGGGTAAAAGTTGGTTGCATAAACCTCTGTGGGCAAAAAACCTGACACAAAAAAAGCGGCCGATGGCCGCTTTGTTACGCCGTCTCGGACGGTCGCTCGACGATTACCACTCCTTCTTCTTCGTCAAACTCCTGTAGCATCACTTTAATGATCTCGCTCTTCTTCGTCGGCACCAGCTTACCGATGTAATCAGCCTGAATCGGCAGCTCGCGATGTTCCTTACCACGATCGATCAGCACCGCCAACTGCACACGTCGCGGGCGTCCGAAGTCAATCAATTGATCGAGCGCCGCGCGAATCGTGCGACCGGTGTAAAGCACGTCGTCGATCAGGACGATGTTGCGGTTTTCGATGTCGCCGGGAAGCTCCGTGCGATTGACGACGGGCTTCGCGCCGACAGTTGAAAGATCATCGCGATAAAGTGTGATGTCGAGTACGCCGAGTGGCGGGCGAGCGCCTTCGAGATCGGCAATCTTCGCCGCCATTCGCTCGGCAAGCGGAACGCCGCGGCGCCTGATTCCGACGAGGAAAAGGTCGCCGGCGCCATGGTTTTCTTCGACGATTTCGGACGAGAGTCGAGCCAACGCGCGATTGATGCGCGGGCCATCCATGATGCGTGCCTTCTCGATGAAATCCATTTCCGCGGATACTAGCAAGGCTGTACAGGATTTACAAGATTCACGAGATTTATCATGATAATCCTGTAAATCATGTCAATCCTGTCTAAACATTGATGGTCTATCGCTCGCTGGTCCGACCCATTCTCTTTCGTCTCCCGCCCGAGACCGCTCACGAGTTAGCGCTGCATTCACTATCTTTAATTCCACCGAGACTAATCGCGCGGCGTTTCGATAATCCGATCAACCGATTCGGCCTATCATTCCCGAATCCTGTCGGCCTGGCTGCCGGTTTTGACAAGAACGGCATCGCCTTACAACCGCTCGCCGCCCTCGGCTTCGGTTTCATCGAAGCAGGCACAGTTACTTATCAACCGCAGCCAGGCAATGCTCGCCCGCGACTGTTTCGACTTGCGGAGGATCAGGCGTTGATCAACCGCGCCGGCTTTAATAACGACGGCGCTGCCGCATTTGCACGTAGAGTCGAGCAGCATCGACCCGATTGCGTGCTTGGAGTCAGCATCGGCAAAAGCAAGATCACACCACTCGAAGAAGCGACCGACGATTACCTTAGAAGTTTCGAACTCGTTTACAAGGTCGCCGATTACATTGCTGTAAACGTCAGTTCACCAAACACACCGCAGTTGCGGGAGTTGCAGCAGTCTGAACAACTGGCTTCCCTTCTCTCGGCTCTGCAAGCGCGTGGGCGAGAGTTACATGAACGTGATGGGAAAAAAGTCCCGCTGCTGGTTAAGCTCTCGCCCGATCTTGAACACGGCGATCTCGAGACGATCGTCGAGGTAATTGAACGCTTACACGTCGACGGCATCATCGCAACCAACACCACTGTAAGCCGCGATCACCTGCTAACGAATGCGAAGCGCGTCGCGGACTGTGGCGAGGGCGGGCTCAGCGGCAAGCCTCTCAGAGATAGATCGACACGCATGATTGCCGAACTCCATGAACTAACGCACGGGCGAATACCCCTAATCGGCGTCGGCGGGATCTTCAACGCAGAAGATGCCTGGGAAAAGATCTCTGCCGGTGCGAGTCTCGTACAGTTGTACACTGGCTTCATCTATCAAGGACCGAACATTGCGCAACAGATCAACGAAGGACTCGCGAAGATCCTTGCTCGCGAAGGTTTTAAGAATTTGGACGCGGCGATTGGATGCAATGCGAAAAATTTAAACCACGGAGGACACGGATGAAAGACAAACTGATTGTTGCACTTGACGTTGAAACACCTGGTAAAGCTCTTGAGTTAGCCAAACAACTCCACGACATAGCCGGTATGTTCAAGGTCGGCTCTCAACTCTTCACTTCCGCCGGACCACAAATCGTCAAAGACATCATCGCGCTGAACTCAAAAGTATTCCTCGATCTGAAGTTTCACGACATTCCACACCAGGTCGCAGGCGCTGCACGCGCTGCTGCCGAACTCGGAGTCTCATTGTTTACTGTCCACGCGAGCGGCGGCGCCGAAATGATGCAGCGCGCCGTCGATGCCGTCTCCCAAAAAGGCGAAACGAAGGTGCTGGCCATTACCGTCCTCACCAGCATCGACGCGACAATACTTTCCGAAATTGGCGTAACCTCCAGTCCGGACGATTCAGTGCTGCGACTCGCGAAGTTGGCAGAAGCAGCCGGAGTCGACGGCGTAGTTGCTTCACCACAGGAGATCGAAAGCATCAGACGCACTGCTCCAAACCTTCTGATCGTCACACCCGGAATACGGCCATCGACGTCACGAAGTGAAGATCAAAAGCGCATCGCCACACCGGCGGCGGCGATCGCCGCAGGCGCGAGTTATCTGGTGGTGGGCCGGCCAATAACAGGCGCGGCAAACCCGCTCGAAGCCGCGCGCGAAATCGTCGCCGAGATGGCCAGTAACATGAATCGATCAGAAGAACGGAACTGATTAATTAAGTCAGCGTGTAAAAATTGTCGCGACCTGCGATTGCCCAACTATCGATTTGAAATTATCATGCCACGGTGAATCTCAGCTTGAAACCCCGGCTCATTTCCACATTAACAGTCCTCCTTCTCGCACTCATTTTTCCATTGTTTGCACAGGAAAAGGAGGTTCTTACTCCCGTTCCATTCTCGCAGGCGCCCTATCTAATCGGCGAACGACTGACCTATAACGTTTCATTTTCAAATTTTCCGAGCGCGGCGCACGCCGAAGTCGAAGTCGTCTCGCGCGGAGTTTACTTCGGTCGCGATGCGATACAACTGCGAGGGCACGTGGAGACAACAGGCGTAATCAACGTTGCTCTGTATGCGATAAACAACGATTACGTGAGCTACATCGATCCCAGCACCGGGCTGCCGTTTCACTCCGAAGAAACAGCGCGCGACGCGATCAAGAGCGCTGACTCATCCGATGACCTCAACCTGGCTGCGGGCAACGAAGCGATACCGCCAAAGCAAAACGCTTTCCCCGGGGCTTACGATTTTGTCTCCGCTTTTTATCGCGCGCGTGCACTTCCGCTCACCAACGGTGCGGCCTACAACTTTTCCGTGCACGGTGAGGCGACGAATTACCAGGCTGAGTTGAAGGTAGTCGGGAAAGATATGATTAGAACAAACGTCGGATCGTTTTCGACGATCGTGACCCAAATTAAAATCAATAATTCCGACATTAAGAACCTTCGAGTCTATTTTACTGAGGACGAACGACACGTGCCGGTACTAATTACGGCTCGGGTGAGCGGAGGTGAATTGAGAGCGGAACTCGCCGGCTCCGAGATTCTCAAGCCGGCCATTGAAACACCTTCTCCGACGCCTGCAATCGTTGCCGCTCCAATGCCGAGTCCGAGTCCGCCTCCAGCGGCGGCGTCGCCTCCCGCGCTCAGTGCGGACTTACCGTTCACGGTTGGCGAGCAACTCAACTATCAGGTGTTCATCGGTACAAACAATAGCCCGATGGGCCTTGCGACTTTTCAGGTGCGCGGGCGTCAGCGTTATTTCGATCGCGACGGCGTGTTTCTCACTGTCAGCGCGCAAACGACAGGCGCCGCTGCCCGGGTCTTCATCGCAAACGATAAGATCGACTCGTATGTCGATCCGAAAAGTTTGTTGCCGTATCGCACTGCGATGACTTTAGTCGAGAATCAACGGCGCTTGAATCAGATTCTGACGTTCAATCAGGAAGGCGGGACAGCGACGACTGACAAAGGAACGCGCATCGAGATTCCAGTGAGCACTCATGACTATGTTTCGTTCTTCTATGCGCTGCGAACTTTCAACCTCACTCCGCCGAGGAAAAGCGCTGTCTCTGTACTGGTAGAAAACGAGCCGAAGACGTTGTTCGTGGACGCGTTGAAGCGCGAGACGCTTCAGTTGGGAGATCGAAGCGTTCCGGCCATTGCGCTGTCGATAACAACGGACGATCCCCAACCCGACAAGTATCAGTTGCGTTTGTGGGTAAGCAATGATCGACGTCGGCTCCCACTACGTTTCACCTGCACCACGCAACTCGGCCCGCTGCGCGCCGACCTGGCCATCCTCCCCACCGCCGCTCAATAGCCACAAGAAGCATAGAAAGAGGTAGCCACAAAAAGGCGCAAAAGGCACAAAACAATTTCATTTCTTCCTCTTCCCTGATTAATCTCCTCCTCATGATGATTTACCCTTTTGTGCCTTATGTGCCTTTTTGTGGCTAATCCTCTTCATGGCCCTGTCGAAATTGAAATCTAATTTCAATTAGGATATACTGCCGCGCCATGCTGAACTCTTTCATCATCGTACTCCGCGAGGGCTTTGAATCCTTCCTGCTCGTTGCTGTCATCCTTGCTTACCTGCGCAAATCAGGACAACGATGGCTGAACTCTTCGGTCTACGTCGCCATCGCCGTGGCCCTGGCGGCGAGTGGTGGTATCGCCTACCTTCTCAAAACCGGTGTTGACGATGCCACGATCCAAAGTGTCTTTGGTTCTTTTATCGGCGGGTATGTCAGCCAGTTCTTTGCGAATGAGGCATTGCGAGAAGCGGTTCTTGGCGCGATTGCAGTGGTGATGGTGGGCACGCTCGTGATTCACATGTGGCGCACTGGACCAAAGATTCAGCAACGCATGCGTGAAAGATTGAGCGCCGTTTCTTCGAACAGCTCGCGGGTGGCCGCCGTGCTGGGTGTGTTTCTTTTTACGTTCCTCATGATTACGCGCGAGGGCATGGAAACAGCGTTGATGCTGATGCAGGTAAAAGATCCAAACGTCATCACAGGCGCCCTGCTTGGTTTAGGCGCGGCGATCGTGTTTGCCCTCGGTTGGGCGCGATTTGGTCATCTGATCAATGTGAAACGCTTCTTCCAGGTCACCGGAATCTTTCTGCTGCTATTCATGATTCAAGTGGCGATCTATTCGTTCCACGAGTTTACTGAGGCAGGATTACTACCGAACAGCGAATTCCTTCATCAGGCCACCGAAAAGTTTTCACCTGATGGTCTGTATGGCAAATGGTTCTCGCCGATCATGATCGGGATATGTGGTTTGTGGCTCCTCGGCGCGTGGCTCATCGATCGAAGAAGCAATGAGCCACAGATTCCACAGATTACTCAGATGAACTCCGTCTAATCTGCGGATAAAGTCTTCGCAAGCTCGCGCTTCAACAACTTCCCTGTCGGACCTTTCGGAATATCTTCAACGAAGCGAACTGTCTTTGGACACTTGAAGTCTGCCAGGCGCGCTTTGCAAAATTCGATTACTTCCTGCTCCGTACTGCTCGCCCCCGGCTTCAACACGACAACAGCCGCGACTTCTTCTCCGTAAAGATCGTCTTTAACACCGACTGCCGCAGCCGCCGCGATATCAGGATGCTGGTAAAGCACCTCATCAATCTCACGCGGGTAAATATTCTCACCGCCACGAATGATCATGTCTGACTTGCGATCGACGATGTAATAGAAACCATCCGCGTCGCGATAACCGATATCTCCGGTGTGAAACCAGCCGTTGCGAAAAGCCGCGGCATTGGCGGCGTCGTTCTTGTAGTAACCCTTGAGCACGTTCTCGCCGCGCAAGACGATCTCGCCTAACTCACCTTCCGGCAGTTCACGATCGTCCTCGTCTACGATTCGCATTTCGTTGCCGATAGGCAGACCGCACGACCCGGCTCGACGACGCTGGTCCGGTGGATTGAAAGTCGAACGGCAAGTTGATTCGGATAAACCATAACCTTCAATCACGAGACATTTGAACGTCTCTTCAAAACGCCGCAACACTTCCGCGGGCACCGGCGCCGAGCCACACATCGCAAACCGCAACTGCTCGGTTTTGAGACCGGGCGGAACTCCATCAGGGTATGTGCTCAACAACATCGAGAGCATTGTCGCGACCGAACCGAACGAAGTGATCCGGTAGTCGGAAATGATTTGCCAGAAGCGCGACGCCGAAAACTTCGGACTCACGACTGTCGAGCCACCGGCGTAGAGCGCTGACATCGTTGTGACCGAAACAGCATTCATGTGAAACAGCGGCATCGTCGTGAGCAATCGATCTGTTTCATTGAATCCCAACCAGGTGCTGATCTGTCGCGCGTTTGCGATCACGTTGCCGTGCGTGAGCAAGCAGCCTTTTGGTTTGCCGGTCGTTCCCGAGGTGTAGATGATGATTGCCTCGTCATCTGCGTCGATTTGAGACTCAGGCGCGTGCGATCCTGTAGCCACGGCTTCGTTGTCGAATGGAATGACTACTTCAGGGAGATCCCCGCGAATCGGATCGATCACCGGAAGGAACTCGGAATTCATTAGCAACGCTTTGGCTTCGGAGTTTGAGATGACGTATGCGATCTCCTGCGACTTCAGTAACGAGTTGATTGGGCCCGCGAGCGCTCCGAGGCGCCAGCAGGCGAAGTAGGCAATCACATACTCGACGCTGTTGGGCAACAGGAGGCTAACCACGTCGCCTTTTCGCACGCCCCTGGAAGCGAGCATCGCGGCGGTGCGTTTAACTGCCGCTTCGAATTCTTTGTAAGTGAACTGGCGTTTATCAGCTTCCGAAAAGAGGAAGGGCTTGTCAGGCGCCCGGCTCACCCATTGATTTAAGAGTTCCGGGATGCTCTGTGACTCAGCATTCATAGTGGTCTTATAGAAGTTTTCCCGCAAAGGCGCAAAGGGGCAAAGAGACTGCCAATCTTACTTTGCCCCTTTTGCGGCTTTGCGGGAAAACTTCTCAAGAAATGATATATTTCACCACTCATATGAACACTTATCGCAATTTTATCGGCG
>JAICGZ010000140.1 GCA_025922875.1 Pyrinomonadaceae bacterium | reverse complement strand
GGAATGGCGATGGTCCTTCCTTCCACCCCCATCGACGAGCGGTTTTGCAGTGGGGCGAACCGGTTGAAGCTTTCTTTGTTTGTGCCGGAGGGCGTCATCGATATGGAGGTAAGCCCAGTCAGGTGTGAACGGCTCAATGGTCCTTATTTTGGTCAGGGTTATCTGCTGGGCACGAGGATCACAAATATTGCTGACCAGGATCAGTTTGAACGATATCTCGAGAGCTTATCAGGCGTGAACCGCAAAGCAACTGCGGACAATTAAAGCAGGTTTCCCGCAAAGGCCGCACGGAGAAGAGGACCTTACGATCGTAGATCGCGCCACGCTCACGGATTTTCCCATTGCTTTCTTCCTAGTTCATAATCGGCATAGCTTCGAGAGTGGCAATAACCTTCACCTGGTTTATATAAGCGGTACAGCGCAGTGAGTGAATTGACACTCAGCCCTGTCTCCCTGTGCCAGAGGTTTATCCTGGATTCGTGGGCCATCACGATGAGCGTTTCCAGAACTGCTTCGCTCAGTTCGTTAGGCGTATGACCGTGGTCTACAAGGTTCACGGTCAAGCGCGCCGCGTCTTCATACCCCGTACTATCATCAAGCATATGTGAAGAGCGGGCGTCGTGCTTCCCCCAAGGCAGCGACGCCCCGGCCCCACAGTCTGGGCGATGCGGGGCAATTCGGGGCGGTTTATATCTCCCTTAAACAACCGTGGCAACCGCTGGGACCAATGCAAGAATTTTGAATACGATGCAAATATCTTCCATGGGCCCAGATACACTTCTACTATCTCTGCAAGGCGAATCGCTTCGGCCGACGGCGCCACGAGTTTTATGTAGAAGGCGTTCGACGGACAGTTCTCCAAACATCACTCTGCGTGATCGAGGAAATCCTTCGTACGCGCGTCCTGGGGTGATTTCAACACTTCTTCCGTTGGTCCAAACTCCACCGCGTAACCACCATCCATGAACAGGATGTTGTCGGCCACTCCACTCAAAAACCCCATCGAGTGGGAAATGATGATCATCGTGTGACCTCGATCGACAAAAGTTCGCAACAACGCACGCAGGCTATTGATCCGCCGCGGATCGAGCGCGCTGGTCGGTTCATCGAGCAGCAGCAACGCCGGATGCATCGCGAGCGCGCGCGCAATCGCCACTCGCTGTTGCTCGCCGCCTGACAACGATCCGGGATACCTGCGTGCTGCCTGTCTCAACCCGACTGATTCCAAAAGCTCATACGCTTCAGTTTCAGCCGTCTTCTTCGGCGTGTGCAGCACGTGCACCGGAGCCTCGACGATATTGCCGAGCACGGACAAGTGCGGAAAAAGATAGAGATGCTGGAAGACTGTCCCGACTTTCAAGCGCAGATCCTTCACGCGCCGGCGGTAGTCCGCGTGAGACAAACCGGCTTCGAGTCGCACGTCGTCGCATTCGATCGTGCCGCCGTTGATCGTTTCAAAACCATTGAGACATCTGAGCAGCGTTGATTTCCCGCTACCTGATGGGCCGATGACGCCGAGCACAGTTTGCGGCGGCACTTCGAAATCGATCCCTTTCAGGATCTCGTTATTGCCGAAACGTTTTCGCAAGCCGTTGACGCGGATCATGTGGCCAAAGCCTCCTCTTCAACGACGCGCTCTGTAGTTCGATCGCGCAAACGCCTTTCCAGCAGGCGTGCGAGATGGGCCATCGGCAAACTCATCAAAAGATAAAACGCCGAGACCGCTGCGCCGAGCAGCAGGAACTGTCCCGACGCGTTGGCAAGTTCGCGATAAGCTGTCGCCAATTCCCAAACAGAGATCGCAAACGCGACTGAAGTGTCTTTGAAAAGTGAGACGAAGTCGTTCGTCATCGGCGGCAACGCAATGCGAAACGCCTGCGGCAGGATGATGCGGCGAAAAGCGAGCAGTGGGCCCATGCCGAGTGAGTAAGCAGCTTCCCATTGACCCAGCGGAATCGCTTCAAGCGATGCGCGGTAGACCTGCGATTCGTAAGCTGCATAGTTCAGTCCGAGACCGACGAGCGCGGTCAACCAGCCTGGCATCGCGATACCGATGACGGGCAAACCGAAATAAAGAAACAATAGTTGGACCAGCACTGGAGTGCCGCGAAAGAATTCGACGTAGATGGTGCAGACACCGCGGAGCCATGCGGGACCTTTCCACTGTCCAACTGCGAGCGGCAAACCTAACACGACTGCGATGACCATCGAACCGAGCGCGATGAGCACCGTCACGGCTGCGGCTCGTGTTAGTCGCCAAAGTGCTTCACTCCAGTTGAACGTAGCGTTAGTCGAAGTGTACTCCTCGGGTTTTGTACTTTGCGTTCCGGCTCTGATCGGCGCTTGAAACTCGACTTGCGCGTCGTTCCAAAGTCCCCACTTCTTAAGAATGTTTTCGAGCGTGCCGTCGAAGATGATCTTGTCGATGGCTTTGTCGATCTCTGACTTCAACGCCTCGTCGCCCTTGCGCAGACCGATAACGTAGAGACCGCGTGTGAATGGTTGGCCGGCAGGTTTCAGTCTCGGGTTGGAACGTGCATAAAAAGCCTCGGCGGGCACGTCCATCACAACCGCGTCGAGACGCTTGAGTTCCAGATCGCGATAAGCGCCCACGGGATCGGCATAACTGCGATACGGAATGCCTTCTTGTTGCAAGAGACGCGAGGAGGCGGTGTTCGCGAGCGTTCCGACTATGCAATTTTTGCAATCGTCCAGGGAGTTGATGCGATCGTCGTCGTGACGTACGGTGAGCTGAAGCTGGAAGATGTAATAAGGCTTGCTGAAAAGAATTTGCTGTGCGCGATCTCCGGTGGGCTCGAGACCGTTGACGATCACGTCGAACGAACGGCGTTGCAGCGCGGAGACCAGTGTTTCCCAATCACTGGGAACAAACTCCGCCCGGCGGCCCATTGCCTGGGCCAGGGCGTCCACCATCTCTTTTTCGTAGCCGATATAACGATCGGGGTTTGCGGGGTCGGTAAAAACGTAAGGCGCGCCGCCGCTCGGATCGGCGCCCCACCGCAAAACCTGCTGAGCCTCGACACTGCTCAAAAAACAGAGAAGCCACAAAAAGGCACATAAAGCACATAGTGATTTAACTAATGCATTTGTGCTTTTTATGCTTTTTGGCGGCAACTGTGTTTGTGGCGAATTCTAGCCGCTGAGAGCGTTGAGATCTAGATCAGCGGCGGGTGTAACGTCGGCCTTCAGCACGGTCTCCATCTGTTTCAAGGCGTGCTCGTTTTCCTGCTCCGTGTTCGAAACAACGCAATCCGCAGGAATGAAAAGTTTGAAGTCGCGCATGTAAGCATCGTTGGCAGTGAAGAGCACGCAATTGTTTCCGGCAATGCCGGTGAGAATCAGGTTCTTTGCGCCGAGATGCGTGAGCAGCAGTTCCAGTGTCGTCGAATAGAACCCGGAGTGTTTTGGTTTGAGCACGAAGTAGTCATCGTCGTCAGGTGGCAGTAGTTTGACAAACGATTTTCCCTTCGCGTCATCGCGACTGCAATGCGCGACGATCCTTTTGAAGTCTGACTGCCAGCGGCCAAAGTTGTCGTTCACATAGATCGTGGGAATGTCTGCCGCTTTGGCGCGCTTCTTCAGCTCGGCGATGGTTTTGCCGACCGGAAGCGCCAGCTCCAAAAGTTGCTCGCCCTCTTCAAATTCGAAATCGTTGATGACGTCAATCAAAAGCAAAGCGGCTTCGGATTTATCCGGAGCAGAGCCGTGAAGATCATGACTCGAGCGTGGCATCGGCACAGATTAACACGGACAAGCCGGATTTGGTTTTATCCGTCTTTTCCGTGTTAATCTGTGGCTCGGATTTTAAGCCAGACACCAACCATCGAGGGCCCCTTATCAATGTGTACCGATCGCAGAGACTTCCTACGTTTGTCCGCAGGTATCGCTGGAGCAACACTGCTCGGCAGTTCCATTGGTTACGCTCATACTGAATCACTCGAACCGCAACAGAGTTCACAGGCTGAACCGATTCGACGTTTGAGTCGCATGACCGAAAACGTCGTTCCCATCACACTCGATGAGCGCAAAGCCCGGATTGAAAAAGCGCAGCAACTGATGCGCGAGCAGCGCGTCGATGCGATCTACATCGAGCCGGGCAGCAGCATGTTCTATTACACCGGCATGCGTTGGGGCACTAGCGAAAGAATGTTTGCGGTAGTGATTCCCGCACGCGGCGAGATTGCCTGGGTGTGCCCAAAGTTTGAAGAGGAACGCGCGCGCGAACTAATTAAGATGGGCACGGATATCCGCACGTGGGAAGAGGACGAGAGTCCTTACAAACGTGTCGCCGAAATTCTGAAAGATCGCGGTGTGCGGACCGGAACAATTGGCATTGAAGAACGTGTGCGGTTCTTTCTATACGACGGGATTCGACTCGCCGCACCCGCGCTGAAGTTTGTTAATGCGACACCAATCACCGCCGGCTGCCGCATGTTTAAATCGCCGGCCGAACTGGCGTTGATGCAGATTGCCAACGACATCACGATCGTTGCGTACAAGGCCACGCGCGACAGCATGAAAGAGGGAATGACGCAGGGCGAGTTTGCCGGCAACTGCGCGGCAGCTTTTCGCGCACTCGGAACGTCGGGTGGAATATTCGTCAGCTTTGGAAAGTACACCGCGTTTCCGCACGGCAGCAGCACGCCGCAGCGTTTAAAGGAAGGTGACGTCGTGTTGATGGATGGTGGTTGCAGTGTCGATGGTTACCAGTCAGACATCACGCGTACGTTTGTGTTTGGCAAAGCCACCGATCGCCAGCGAGAAATTTGGGATCTCGAACGAAAGGCGCAGGACGCAGGGTTTGCGGCAGCCAAAGTCGGCGCTCCGTGCGAGGCTGTCGATGCTGCTGCGCGCAAAGTGATCGTGGATGCCGGCTTTGGACCAGACTACAAGGTGCCTGGTTTGCCACACCGCACCGGACACGGCATCGGTCTCGATGGTCATGAATGGACCAACTTTGTCCGCGGCAACAAAACGCCGATCCAGCCCGGGATGTGTTTCAGTGATGAACCTACCGTGGTGATCTACGGGGAGTTTGGAATTCGTTTGGAAGACTGTCTGTACATCACTCCCGACGGTCCAAAGTTTTTCACCAGGCAAAGCGAATCAATCGACGAGCCTTTTTAACGTGAGAAGAAGTTTCCCGCAAAGGCGCATAGGACGCAAAGAAGAAAACGCGAAGGGTGTAGAAGCCTTCTTCTTTGCGTCCTTTGCGCCTTTGCGGGAAACCAAACCTTGAGCGATAAATTGGCAATCGGACGATGGATCTTAGCGGCGACCATTCTCGCGTCGAGCATGGCTTTCATCGATGGCACCGTCGTCAACGTAGCCCTTCCTTTTCTCCAGACCAACCTCAACGCAACAGCAATCGGCATTCAATGGGTCATTGAGGCCTATTCGCTTTTTCTCTCTGCATTATTACTTGTCGGAGGATCGCTTGGCGATCGTTATGGACGGCGCAAGATCTTCAACATCGGCGTTGTGATCTTTGCAATCGCTTCAGCTCTCTGCGGCCTGGCTACCAATATCGAACAACTGATCGTCGCTCGCGCGGTGCAGGGAATTGGCGGCGCACTGCTTGTTCCCGGCAGTCTCGCGCTTATCAGTTCATCATTTGGAGAAGACGAACGCGGCAAAGCGATTGGGACCTGGTCAGGCTTTTCTGCAATCACTACCGCAATCGGTCCGGTGTTTGGCGGCTGGCTCGTCGAACATTGGTCCTGGCGCGCGGCGTTCTTTTTGAATTTGCCAATCGCGTTGGCAGTGCTTCTGATTTCAGTTTGGAAAGTGCCCGAGAGCCGCGAAAAGAACCAGCATGGTCCACTCGATTGGTTAGGTACCACGCTCGCGACTGTCGGCTTGGGCGGAGTCTGCTACGGACTGATCGAGTCGCCGCGGCTCGGTTTCTCAAATCCGCTCGTGCTGCTGTCGCTCATTGGCGGCGCGGTGTCTTTGGTGCTCTTCGTTTTCAACGAGGCGCGCGTAAGAAATCCGATGGTGCCGCTGCCCCTGTTCCGCAACCGGAATTTTTCTGGTGCAAATCTCTTGACGTTACTACTCTACGCGGCCCTCAGCGGAATGATGTTCTTTTTCACACTCAACTTGATCCAGATCCAGGGTTATTCAGCCACTGCCGCCGGTGCTGCGTTGCTGCCGTTTGTCGTGCTCATGTTTTCGTTATCTCGCTGGGCTGGAGGTTTGGTCGAACGCTTCGGTGCCCGCTTGCCGCTGACGATTGGCCCGATCGTAACCGCGGTTGGTTTTGTCCTATTAGCTCTTCCGGCGATTAGTGGAAACTACTGGACGAGTTTCTTCCCGGCGGTGGTCGTGCTTGGATTCGGAATGACGATTGTTGTGGCGCCCTTGACGACCACTGTGATGGGTTCTGTTGGTGAGGAACAGGCGGGGGTGGCGTCGGGCATCAACAACGCAATCTCACGCACTGCGGGTCTGCTGGCAATCGCTGTGTTTGGCGTCGTAATGCTGCATGCCTTCAGCCAAACACTGGCGAATCGGATGAATGAGCTTCAGATGGATGAGCAATTGAAACATTCCGTTTACGAACAACGGGTAAAGTTAGCCGGTCTTGAGTTGCCGCCAAACACTGACTCAGCGACGCGCGAGAAGATCAAAGGAGCGGTCGCCGAGTCGTTTGTGTTTGGCTTTCGGGTCATCATGTTCGTGTCGGCAGCACTTGCGCTGGCGAGCGGCGCCAGTGCGTGGCTGCTGCTCAGGAAATCAGGCCTGGCCAAACCCAAGGAGCAAAGAAATTAGCCAGACCAGCACAAATGCCCCGACGGCGACGGCAGCACTCAACAGATACACCAGCGATGTTTCGATAAGTTCGGAAGTCTTTTTCTCATTGATCATGGGGAGATTCCTTCCCGGGTTAGATTTCAACTTATCAGTTCAGAGTTCAACCTTTAGGGTTCTTTTGCGAAGCAGCGAGCTAAAGCTTGAAGCTTGAACTCTGAACTGGGTATTTTGAGTCATTCTGTTCGTTGCTCGTGGCCAGTGGTTGCATTACAATCACTTCGCATTTACCAAACTTGTTTTAGAGCTTTTCGAGCGCCGTAATCTTAGGTTTCAACGCCCGACAAGTCCTCAGGTAGCACTCAAGATTTCCTCAAAGATGTTTCTCAAGGCCGGGTTTTTATGGGTCAACAGGACAAACAGAGCTACGAATTCGGTCGTTTCCGCCTAAAAGTCGCCGAACGCCTCCTGTTGCGCGAAGGTGAACCGGTTCCGCTCACTCCAAAAGTCTTCGACATCCTCGTCACGCTCGTAGAACACGGCGGGCAGGTCGTGGCCAAAGACGACCTGATGAAGCGAGTTTGGCCAAACACTTTTGTCGAGGAAGGAAATCTCACTCAGAACATCTCGCTTCTCCGGAAGGCGCTCGGCGAGACGCCCGGAGGAATGCAGTTTATTGAGACGGTGCCGCGGCGCGGCTATCGGTTTGTGGCGGAGACCAGCCAGTCTGCGAATGGTGACCTCATTTCCAAACCTGTCGAGACACCTCAACCGGAAGCTCCGGTCGTTTCAATTCCCAACAGCACCACTGGTCAACTTGCCGGAATGAAGCGAACTCCCGTCTTCGCGATGGCCGCCGGCATCATCGTGATGGGCATCATCGGTCTCGTCTATTTCACTGGCTGGGGCAGACCTGGAGAGACATCCATTCAGTCGATCGCAGTCTTGCCATTCACGGACGAGTCGTCTGACCCTGACGCCGAATACATCAATGACAAGATCGCCGAGAGCCTCATCAATAGCCTTTCGAAACTGCCGCAGCTACGCGTGGTGCCGCGCAGTGTTGTGGCCGGCTACAAGGGGAAACAGATCGATCCGCGCAAGGTGGGCGAGGAGTTGAATGTTCGCGCGGTGGTTACCGGTCGCATGCGCCGTCACGGCGATATCATCAGTATTCAGGCTGATCTGATCGATCTCGAAAACGTGGCCCAACTCTGGGGC
The DNA here is from genome assembly GCA_025922875.1 of Pyrinomonadaceae bacterium. Lineage (GTDB taxonomy): Bacteria > Acidobacteriota > Blastocatellia > Pyrinomonadales > Pyrinomonadaceae > PSRF01. Next base: position 8,664 of record JAICGZ010000140.1, on the reverse strand, counting down.
CAGCACTACGATCACAAAGTCTCTGACGTTCTGCTGGTGCAGGACGATATCTCGCGCGACATCTTCGAGAACCTGCGTTTGAAGTTGAATGTCGAGGAGAAGAAACAGCTCGAGGCCTATCGACTCTATCTCAAAGGCCGCAACGCCTGGAACAAGCGCACCGGCGACGCGTTGCAGCAGGCGATTGAGTTTTTCAATCAGGCAATTGCGATCGATCCGAATTACGGTGCGGCGTACGCCGGACTCGCGGACTGTTACAACATGCTCGTTGTTTACGGCCGGTTGGAGCCGAAAGAAGGTTTTCCAAAAGCGAAGGAAGCAGCGGAACGCGCACTCGAGATCGACGAAAGCTCAGCTGAAGCCCACAGCTCACTCGCTTTTATAAAGTTTCGTTGGGACTGGGATCGCGTGGCGACCGAACGTGAGTTCCAGACTGCGATCAGGCTCAAGCCGGCTTATGCTCCGGCGCACCAGTGGTACAGTTCGTACCTTGTTGCAGTCGAACGTTTTGACGAGGCAATTGCGGAGGCGAAGCGAACACAGGAGCTGGAGCCGCTTTCGTTTGTTGCGAGCTCACATCTCGGTTGGATCTATTACCTCGCAGGAGAAAACGACAAAGCGATCGAACAGTGCAAGAAAATTCTCGAACTCGATCCCAGTTCATTCCCGGCGCGTCGTTATCTCGGCCTTGCTTATGAAGCGAAGGGAATGTATGCGGAGGCGATTGCTGAGTTTCAGACAGGCGTGAAGCTTTCGGGTAGTCCCTTGATGCTCGCACTACTCGGACATGCTTACGCTGCTTCAGGACAGACTGCGGAAGCGAAGAAAGTGCTCAACGATTTGCAGCAGTTGCAGGGAACGCGCTACGTCTCACCTTATACAGTGGCTGCGATTCACGCCGGACTCGGCGATCAGGAACAGGCGTTCAAGTGGTTGGAAACCGCCGTCGAAGGCCGCGACATCTGGTTGATGAATCTGAAAGTCGATCCAGTCTTCGCAAAGCTCCGCTCAAACCGAAAATTCACCGATCTCCTCGCACGCATCCGTTTGCGGCCTTAGAGCACAAACCTGCTTGTCCTCTAACTCAGCGTCCGGTTATGCCAAAACAGCACACAATCAATTTGGCGTCGTCGGAAGACATGGTACTGGTCTTGTTAGGACGCATTACTGATGTTCTCGGTCCTCTCGCAAAGGAGACCGGATTGGATGCGACCTTCGATATCACACGCGAAGACGATCTCACTACTATCAACGTAACCGTCCCTGATGGTAAGTGGGAGTTAGCGCTAATCAGGGGAATTGCCGACGCAATCTATGAACACCAGGACATCGTGTATGTGTCCGGCTGGGAAAGCCTTTGCGAGAAACTGCTCCGCATACCCTGGTTCCGTCCACTTGCGGCTGAATCAGTTGAGATGGCTCGCCCGAAGTGGTCTCCTCCCACAACTGACAAATTGTCGGAGGTTTTTAGCCTTCCTGAAGTGAACCGAATGCTCTGTTCGTGGATCTTTGTGTCCAACGTCGTACACGCGGTTACCTTTGAATTTGAAGACGCAGAAAGAAATGAACCAGACAAATTCAAATTGGTCCATCCTGAAGTGATAGAAGAGTTCCCGTATCTTTTGTACGCCCGCGCCGTGACGGCGTGGTGTGAGAACATACGGCTTCCTCACCACCTCATTGTGGGGGCGAAGCACTTAATGGACCATACATGGCAGCCACGGATGCATACGTGGGTGCTTGGCTTACGGCCCGACATAAGATGTGAGGTTATGGCAGAAAACGGGGGATATCTCTGCCAAATCACTGCCTCGCGCTCGATACTCACATTGCTTAACCGGGCGCTCTTGTTTATCGGCAATCTCGTGGCGCCCACGGCTCAGGAATACATGACTGTTTTGCGAGTCAACCCTGATATGGCCGGTCGAGTGTATCTGAACCGGCGTAATCCAGACGCAACAATGGACATGATTTTGGCGGCAACTTTTACGGACATCGGATTCAAACTACAGCCCGCGTTAAATCTCTCAGAAAAGCCAGCTCTCACTTTTAATAACTACGGTCAGACATACTTGACCATCGCTGCCTCAACGCCGGTTGATGAAACCCTGTTGCACGGACTGAGAGTGGCTGCCAAAGGAGCCCACGATGCTGTACTCGCAGGACACAACTCAATTCGGTGACCATGAGTGGTTATTCGACAGAAAAGACGCATTGCTTCACGTGCGCGATCGCACTCTCATCACCATGACCACGAACATCCGCGACGCGATTAATCCGCATGCTGTTTACTCGCCAGGACTCGCAATGTCTCTTGACGACAATGGCGGCGCTGTAATCGATTCGTTCTTCGGCTTTGGTTACACAGGTCTGCCAGTCAAAGGTTCCGCTGTATATGGACCAACTGAAACATTACTGCCCAGCGCCCTGGACGATCTGGCAGATCTCGGCTATTTACGAGTCCCCTTCAAGCGGATTCCGCGCATTTCAGCAAGCGGAGTGGATGATGTCGTGGAAATCGTGCGGATGGCAGGCCACAAGTATGGTGCGGATAACCTCCTGTTCCGCGGCCAGACTACGGAGTATTACCTTCACAGATCGCCTGCCTTCTGCGACCTCTTTTATGGAGACAGTAATGTGCTGGAGCCCTCGTTGCTACCTTCAGCGATGCGTCGTAAACCGTCCATAGAGACCTGCATGCCGGAGTTCATGATGTGGGTTCAGCTCTGGCAAGAGACCTCGTTGAACTTGCTCGGCAATCGCCTGGACGGCTTGAGAGCAGCGGTGTTTGAACAAATGGCGGCACCCGTGAGAAACAATTGGTCCGAACCAAGATTTTATTTCCAGGCTTTGGCCCTTGCGCAACACTACGGACTTCCGAGCGTCGGTCTGGATGTTTCATCCGATCTAAACGTTGCACTCTTCTTTGCACTGCGAGAAGCAGTGAAAAGTGGCAAGCAGAAGATGCACTATCGTTCTGTTCCTTCCACGTGCAGGCCTGTTATCTACATCCTTGTGCGTGAGGGCACGCGCGAGTACGCGTTTCACGATTCCGTGCCTTTCATCCTGCAGTTTGGCCGGCCAGCCAACCAGAAAGCCTGGTTCATGCATTTAGGTTTTGGCCTCGCGAGTAATGCGGTTGCCGATCAGATCGTGGCAGCCATATATCTTGGTGCCTCCTCTTCACATGACTCTATACCTGAAGCGAATGAACTCTTTCCGTCTCCCGAACTCGATCGCCTGGGTACTTTTCTTAGTTCCATAGGAGACTTAGCCTCGGAACCACTTAGAGCCGTGCTCTCTGACCTCTACTGGGTCGAGGATAATTACTAAACGTTTCCACGAGCCAGGTGGGCAATCGCATAGTTGATGAAGTCCGAAAACTGCTGGCCGAAGCGCCAACAACCGCAGCCTCTGTGCGGACTGTTGATAAGCCAATAGCGAAACGTACCAAACGAAGTACAGACGTTCGAGGCAAAAATACTATGTTCCTGGCGCCCCAAAGCGGTAGAAGAAATAATCGAAGATAGGTCGAGCCGGGCTACAACTTGTGCTACTTCCTGACATATCTTTGCCCGGATTTACGCGTTACAATCGGGCGTTTATTTTTAAACGTCATTGGAGGCGGCGATGAGGGTTAAGTTATTTCTCGTCTTTATATTGATTTTCACGGCGACAACCAACGCGCAGGAGTCCTCGAGTGCCGCGGAATCTCTCGAAAAACTACGGGCGCAGTTAATCGAGGTACAGGGCAGGGAAGAGGCTCTGCGCGCTCGGGCGCAGCAGTTGGACGAGAGCCTAAAGCCGGAAAACATCGAGCGCTCGCTCGCCGGAGTCGGCTCGACGAAGCCGGAGGAGTTGCGTGAGTTGCGACGCCGGCAGTTGACTATTGAACGAGACAGTGTGCAGGCCCAACTCAAAATCCTCGAGACGAGCCGGCAGCGTTTGGAAGCTGCGATCCTCGCCGCTGAAGCACGGGCGTATCAAGAGAGCGCGCGGCCTGAAAATAAATTGGTTGCGTCCTCTTCCGGGAGTTATCTGTGGTTGATGTTTGGCGGTGGTGGCGCCGCAGCTCTGGCCGTCACCGGCGGCGTACTGCTTTATCGACGCAAGATGCGATTGCGTTAAGTCTATCCACAGATTACACAGATTCAACTGCGTAATCTGCGGATAAGCTACTTCAACACTCGATACTTCTGAGGTTTGGAACCAGTTCTCTCGATAATCTTCTTCGCTTCGAGATCGAGCTTCACCGTCTCGCCATACCAACTGATGTTGCCCGAGAACTTTCCTTTCAAATTCTTGTTGAGCTGCTCGAATAATTCATTGTGGGTGAGCTCTTTCTTTTGCAGCGCGGTAAGGATCGCCGTCTTGAGCAGGTCGTAAGATTCCTTGCTGATATTTCGTCCGCTCTTGCCTTGCGGATGTTTGGTCAGTATTTTCTCTTCTGCCATATTCGTCCCCTTTCCAAAAACAGTTTCAAATTAGGAGGCTTGCCCTATGCGTTACCTGACTGCTCTAGCTCTAGTTGCTCTCGCCATCTTGTCAGCACCGCCTGCCAATTTCTCGCAGGGTGGACAGATGGAGGCTTCCCGCAATGTCCCCGGTGGCGGAATCTCCGTGCCGGGTTGGGCCGGAAAGATCGACGCCAAAGAGGAAACTGCCGGCATGACACTCAACAGCGCGAAGTTCGTTAAGGAGGGTGATGCTTTGCACGTCACCACCGGCCCCGCGGTAACTTACTGGAATCCTGAGAACAAAGCGACTGGTGATTACACAGTCAAAGCCACGTTCAAGGAACCCAAGTACATGAACCTCAACAACCATCCTCATCCTTACGGCCTAATGATCGCGGGCAACGATCTGGGAACGGACCAGCAGAGTTACTTGTACTGCGCAGCGTACGGCACCGGCAGCTTCATCGTGCGTGGTTTTGGACCAGCACCATTTCAAATGAATGGACCACGCGGCGCTGTTGATCCGGCTGTGAACAAAGCCGCGGCCAAAGGCGAACCTGTAACACAGGAAATCGCGATGTCAGTCAAAGGCGATAAGGTTGAATGCGCCATCAACAACAAGGTGGTCGCCACCTACAACAAATCCGATCTCGTCACGGACGGCAAACTCAAATCGACTGACGGCGTCTACGGTCTTCGCTTCGCACACAACACGGAAGTCATCGTGACGGGTCTCCAGGTCACAAAGCCTTAATTAGCCACAAAAGAACACATAGAACACAAATCAGATTTACTGTTTGTGCCTTATGTGCCTCTTTGTGGCTAAAAAACCTTTGTGGCTAGCGAATGCCAACGAGCCCCTGAACTGATTGGATCAGCTTCTCGGAGTTGTATCCAACTCCGTCTTTGAAAACGATCTCGACGTTCTCGATGTCGCTGATGGTCGTGGCTGGATTTCCTTTCACGACCATCAAGTCAGCCTGTTTGCCTGTCGCGATTGAACCGATGCGCGCGTCTTCGCCCAGAAACTTCGCGCCGTTCAGTGTGGCGATCTTGACGGCTTCAACCGGTGTGAATCCCGCTTCTACCAGCAGTTCAACCTGGCGCAGATCGCCAAAACCGGCAACAACGCCGCCATTCCCGGTAGGATCGAGACCCGCGATGAGCAACCCGCCTGCCTTTACAAACTCTCTTTCGAAGTCCATCGCCTTACGCAGCAGCGCAACAAAATTAGCTTCGGGCGAAACGCGTGCACGCGCTTGCAGGTAACGAACTCGAGCGTCAGTCGACATCACATTGAGCACACGCGGGTTCAGTAACGCACTGCTGGCGCCAATCCCTCTTTGGGCCAGCGGTGCGCCGCCAGCCTCAAAGACGGGCAGCGTTGAAGTGATAGCGACATTTTTAGAAACGAGTGTTCGGATCGTTTCCTGTGCGGCAGCGCCGTTGAGATCGAGTGAACGTAGACTGTTCGAGACGCCTTGCGGGCACTTGTCCGGTTCTTTGTTCGGAACGAATTCTGAATCTGCGAACAAGCCATGTTCGAGATTGTCGATCCCGATCTCCGCGGCCTCTTTATAGCCAATCGAGCAGAGATGCCCGGTGACTTTTAGTCCGCGCTTGTGTGCCTCCTGAACTACCGCGCGCAACTCCTCGCGCGAGATATTCATGTACGCCTTGAAAGAAGTGGCGCCGAGATCGGCCCAGTAACTGACCATGCGGCGCGCATCGTCAGGACCCGTCAACGTGTGCATCACAGGTGTGAACGAACCGCGGCCTTCGAGATACGGCGCGGTGATGTGCATCTTCGGTCCGATCATCCGGCCAGAATCAATTAGCTTCTTGATTTCCAGATCGCTGTATGGTGCAACGCTGCCCGTTGTGCGAATGGTCGTGACGCCGAGCGCGAGGTACAGGCGGGGAAAGCTTATGCCCATGTTCGAGTACATCGGTGGTGAGCCACCCATCGGAAAGAACATGTGGTTATGCATTCCGACAAGACCCGGCAGCACTGTGTAGCCGTTGAGATCCAACGTCTGCGCATTTGGTGGAATGCGGGCTGCGGCACTCGACTCGACCGACTGAATCTTTCCGTCAGTGATGATGATCGTCTGATCTTCCTTCGGCGGCGCGCCAGTGCCGTCAATCACTCGCACGTGAGTCAAAGCGACTACCGGCGCTTCCGTGCGTATAAACTGTTGGCGCTCAGGCGCCTGTTGCGCAAACGAGTTGATCGCAACACAGAAGAGCAGCGTAAGAAGGGTGATTTTGGTTTTCATAGCGCGGATAAGATAACAAACCTGTGGCCCTGCGTGACAAATTGAGGTCCAATGACCGTACCGTTCGTACTCACCCGTCGCGGTAGAGTTCTCTGTGCAACCTCTGCGTTCTTTGTGCCTCCGTGGTTCACTTTGCCTGGAAAAAACAACCACGGAGACACAGTGAACACAGAGGTGGCACGAGAGAGAGAGAAGAGCGTGTATGCCCCTGAACCTGCGAATTCAAACTGCATCACCACCAGATTTTTATTTTTTTGTGCCGTTTTGTGGATAAAATGCTTTGTGTCTTACTGAGTTTGTGATTTAATTCCGCAACTCTCCCTAGGCCCGCATGCGAATACTAACCCTCCCAATCATCATTATTTTTCTGTCTCTGACCTCGGTTATTGCCCAGGACAAAAAAAAGCCGTCTCCGTCTCCCAGCCCTACGCCGCCAGAGGTTGAGGACGTGGTGCGCGTCACCACTGAGCTGGTGCAGACCGACGTAATGGTCTTTGACAAGGACGGGAAGTTTGTCAGCGGATTGAAGCCGGAACAATTCGAGTTACAGGTCGATGGTCAACCGCAGCAAATCGCATTTTTTGAGAGTGTGGTGACGGGCGGCCGAAAGGAAGCAGCCGTGTTGCGTGCCGGCAGCGGTAAGAAAGGCGCGGAACCCGTCGTCGAGGAGCCAGGTGAACCGGTTTCTGCTCAAGGACGCACGATCTTATTCTTCGTTAACGACCTGCATCTTGCTCCGGGCAGCCTCTCGCGCGTCCACAAAACAATTGGGCAGTATATCGATACCATGCTGGGCCCAAACGACCAGGTGGCGATCACGTCCGCGAGTGGCCAGATTGGGTTTCTCCAACAACTCACCAACAACCCGATCGTTTTGCGCGCTGCTCTCGACCGGCTGAAATTCGTCCCAGGTGCGGTCTCCGACAGCGAGCGCCCGCCGATGAGCGATTACGCGGCCTACCTGATGGGCGAACGCAATGACCGCGAGCTGTTTGAATACTTTGTTCGGGAGACAATAAAAGCGAATACGATGAAAGATCCCGACGACCGCCCGATAGCTACCACTATGGTCGAACGGCGGATTGGCACGACGCTTCGCACTTCACAAGCGGCTATCAAAAACGCGCTCTCCTCACTCGTGAATCTCGTGCGCGCCACGGCCAAGGTACCAGGACGCAAACTGGTCTTCTTCATTTCTGACGGTTTCGTTCCTCAGTTCACCGGTTCAGATTTCACCAGCATGATGGGGCGCGCCACCGGTTCCGCGAACCGTAGCGCCGTCGTCATCTACACGCTCGACGCGCGTGGCCTCAGTACGGATTCATCGCTCGATGCGAGTAGCGGCGGCGGCTTCGATACATCGGGTGTCATGAGAAGCCGAATGAGTGGTGAGCGAACTTTTACACAAGAGCCGCTGCATGCGCTCGCCGCCGATACAGGCGGCCGCGCGCTTCTTAACTCGAATGATCTTGCCGGCGGCATCGCCAAGGCGCTGGATGAAACCTCACGCTACTACCTGCTTGCCTGGCGACCGGCGAATGATGCGCAACGCGCCTCAAACTTCTCGAAGATAAAAGTCACCATCGCCGGCCAGCCTGATCTGAAAGTGCAGTTGCGACGTGGTTATCTTGGTCCACCACCGGAGAAGAAGGCGAACGTGCAAGCCGCTGCGGTGCAAGTCGAGAGCACCGACGTGCTGGGCGTAACTGAAACCGTAGCCGAGGAACTACACGCGGCCCTCGCGCTTGGCTACAAACAGACTTCCGGCGCCAACATGCAACTCACTTCGGCAGTACAGCTAAACGCGCAGTCTCCCGACAACAGCTCAGGAAAGATTGATGTCAACGTGTTAGGTGCGGTGTTCGATGCGAAGGGCAAGGCGGTGGGCAGTTTCAAGCAACGGGTCGAGGTGCCGCGCACACCGGTGC
>JAICGZ010000139.1 GCA_025922875.1 Pyrinomonadaceae bacterium | reverse complement strand
GCTCCGAGACCATCTTCCAGCCAGCGAGGTTTATCAAAACCTGTTTGAAGTTACCGACTATAAACTCGATCACTTCCGCCATCGAGATCAAAGAGATTTGCATAACGAGTGGACGAGTTCGTTACCACCTTCACTAAAAACATTCTGGGACAGCTTCAACGAATGGTTTCTCGGCGCCGAACTGGCCCAGGCAGTGCTTGAATCGTTTGGCGGCTACTTCGAAACGCCTTTTGAGCCCGGCGACGTTTCCGTTGAATCTCAGCTTATTCGACATCGCGCCGGATACTTTCTCGGGCCGCATTCAGACCTGTACACAAAGCTGGTAGTGTTGCTTATCTACCTTGCTCCCGATGAGAGTGCGACCCATCTCGGCACGTCGCTTTATCGTCCGAAAGATCCGGACTTCCGTTGTCCAAACAGCCGCCATTACCCGTTCGAAGATTTCATTCAAGTCGTCACGGCCCCCTACCGGCCCAATTCGCTGCTCGCGTTTCTGCGTTCAGATATCTCGTTTCATGGTGTCGAACCTCTCTCACAGGAAGACGTCGCGAACACCGCCGGCCGCGATCTCATTCAGTATGTTTTGCACGACAAAAAGGCGCGCACCGAACAGTTACGCGCGAAGAAACTCGCGGCCAAAGAAGGGTACGAATGATGCGGCGAATCGTTTACGTCTCACGTCAAATGACCGGCGAGAGTCTCCGCAGCGCGAAAGTGATAAAGAGACTGAGCGAGGTTGAACTGTTTGGTATTTGCGAACAGTCACCCGACTCAGCTCGTGCAGAAAATTTTGCGGATCTGATCGGTGTGAGCGACGCTGATAAGCCGGATCAACTCATTGCAGCGGCTGGCGTGTTGGCGAAAAGACATGGGGCCTTGTACCAACTCGTTACCGCGCAGGAGCCTTTACTCGATTCTGTTGCTCAGGCCAATGAAGCGCTCAACCTGCGTGGTATGAGCCTCGCGACTGTTCGTGGCACTTTGAATAAAGCCCGCTTCAGGCAGACGCTCAACCAAGCGGGTATTAGAACTGCTCAACACCGGATCGTAACCGCGAAGGAAGATGCGAGAACGTTTGCAGGAGAGCTTGGATTTCCTATCGTGCTCAAGACTGTGAGTGGCAGTGGTGGATTAACCACGTGGCGCGTACGCGATGCGGAGCAATTGGAGCCGGCACTTGATCTACTTGGACCAACTTCTGAGAACGTTTTACTGGCTGAACAAAATATTCCCGGACGGGAAATCGCGATCGACACAATCACAATCGGAAACGAGCCGCAGTTCTACTCTGCATGTTTTTATCGTCCTTCAATTCTCGAGGCGTTAGAGAATCCGCAGATCCAGTGGACTTGTGTGATGCCGCGAGGTATCAGCGAAGCATGCAGCGAGGAAACTATTGACAAGAGCCTGGCGGCAGTTCGTGCGCTCCGAGTCGGAAATGCGATGACGCACATGGAGATGTTGTTGCCGGAAGACGGTAATCCTGTGTTCATTGACGCGACACTCAGGCCCGCTGGAGCGAGGATCGGACCGATGCTCGGTTTTTGTTACGACATGGATCCACATTTGGCCTGGGCCAGGGCGGTTATAGACGGTTGTTTCGATGGACCATGGGAACGCAAGTACGCAGTTGGCACTATCTTTCTACGAGGAAAAGGTGCGGGTGTAATTGAGCATGTTGCAGGAGTAGATGTTGTAAAGCAGTCAATGGGAGAGTTAATTGTTGAAGCTCGACTGCCGTTACTGCAAGCTGCAAAAGCGCGGAGTTATACAGGTGACGGCTATATCACCGTCCGTGATCCCGATACTCAAATTGTCGAGCAAGCGCTACGCTCGATAGCGGAGACGGTTTGCATCACCTATAGCGAACCGGACGCAGACGTGTCGAAGCCGAATATTCAGTTCTTCAATCAGCAAATGACTAAACCGGCCTGGGAAGACGACTCCCTGCCGGCTTTATAGTCCGAGGAGAAACAGGTGGGAACAGAAGCACCACGCGCGTTTAATCGCGAGATGTATCACGATCATCCCGAGAACGTGTTCTACGGCACGGACGATGGATCGCAGGATGGATCGTTTCAGGAGTTCGCGGAATTTCGCCGTCACTATGAAAACGTATCTCCGGAGAGGCGCGAGAACATTCATATGATCAGCGTTGTCGGCGGCTTGTATGGATTAAACTTCATACCGCTCTGGCGACCGCAACAGATCACCATCTTCGACATCAATCCCGCAGCCATTACTTACTTTCGTCTCATTCGCGAGGTGTTTACGACCAGCCGCGACGTGGACCACTTTCTCGCGCGGCTCACCGCAGGAGATTACGAGGCAAGAACCGAACAGGAACAATTCGTCAGAGAAAACATCCGTTTGAAACAGCAGGGCTGTCTGCCACGCGCGAGAGGATCGACGAAGCGACCGTACGAGCAAAGTTGGCAGTATGCTTTCGAAAACTTCGACCTGACGAAACGATTGTTAACTGAGACGCCTCTCGAGATTCGAACCGAGCCAATGGAAAGCGAAAGCTTCAGCCAATGGATCCGGAAGCAGAACAATCTATGGATCTATGCTTCCAACATAACTCAGTTTCACTATTTCGATCTCGAGTTTGACGATCCGAGTAATGTCGTAATTATCCAGATCATTCACCCGGAACAACCGCAACTGCTGGATCTGGAGCCACTGAGTGGCGGTCCGGTTCGCGTCAAATTTCAGATCCCTTTGAGTGCGGAAAGAATCGAGGAGTAGACAGATGGTAAACAAGACTCGCATTGCGACAAACGCAGCTCCGCCCGCTACGGGCACCTATTCACAAGCGATTCGAACGGGTGATCTCGTTTTTGTCACCGCGCAGACTGGTCGCGATCCGGAAACCGGTAAACTCCGGGATGGTCTCGAAGCCCAGACACGTCAAATGCTGGCGAACGTCGATGCGATTTTAAACGCTGCCGGGTGCACTCCCGCCGACATAGTGAAGGTGACGCTATTGCTCGCCGACATCAAAGACTTCAAAGCCGTGGATGTAATCTACTCAGCCTGGTTACCCGGACTCGGCGTCACTCCCTTACCAGCCCGCACAGCCTTCGCGGCCCTGGCGTTGCCTGCGGGAGCCCTTGTGATGTTGGAAGCCGTCGCGGCGAAACCACTGTTATGAGCCACAGATTTTCCTGCCTACCGCGGGCAGAGCCCGGACCAGGGGCATAGCCCCATCAAATTCTTTAACCTTGAGCGGCGGGGCAGAGCCCCGCCTCACATCCGGCGGCGAAGCCGGAGCGATGAGCGCCCCAAATCTCGGGGGGCAGAAGGTCAAGGAGAAGCGATGAAGCTAAGCCAGCATTTCGATAACCAACGGCGAAGCCGGAGCGATGAGCACCTAAAAATATTGGGGGGCAGAAGTCAAGGAGAAGGGATGAAGCTAAGCCAGCACTTTCGATAACCAACGGCGAAGCCGGAGCGATGAGCGGGAGATATAGCAGATGTGGCAAGAGATTAGCTAGCCGCGTCGCGAGTGGTAAAGGGCAGTGCGACAAGCACCAAACTTTTGTGCTTTTGTGGCTCATCTACCAGTGGCGAAGATCGCCTTCGAGCTAGTGCGGCGTCAGCTTTACTCAAGATGTCCGATCCGGCTTCGCCGCCGGATGTGAGGCGGGGCTTCGCCCCGCCGCAACTAGCTAAAGAAGTTTGGGCTATGCCCCTGGTTCGGGCTTCGCCCTATCGACGGCTGCTACTTCGGCGCCAATGGATCACATCTTTATCAACCGATATTGGTTCATTCTCCACCGCCACGCCACGCCAAATACGAGCACTAGACCAACGATAATCTGTGGCCCTTACAGCTAATCCAGCCCGAACTGGATTCTGATGAATGTAGTTCAGTTTTTCCATAAACATACCTTCGCTGAACACCGGCAGTACATTCTTCTCGGTTTGCCATAGCGAGTATCGGTAGTGTCGTTCACGCTCCCGATGTTGAAGCTTGCCTAAAGAGCTTGAATACCCATTCGCTTTTAAGTAATCGATGACGCGGCGTGCAGTAACACCCTTCAAAACACGAAGAACATTAGAGGTCGTGGACGGTCGACTTGTTAACAGATGCATGTGGTCCAACATGATCACGTAGGCAAACAGGAGGAAGCCTGCTGACTTGCGTGCTTCGTCAATTGCCGTACACAGGAGTTCCGTCATTTGAGTGGTTCGAAAAACAGGCAAACGATCTTTGGTAACAATGGTGATGTACAGGGCAGGAGAATCCTGTGAGATGAGAAATCGGTGAGCCATGAGGTCGCTCTCCTTTAGTGAGGTTAGTAGAACTGGTGAGGAAGTTACCCGGTTTCAAAACTTTCGTAAAGGGCAAAGCCCGAACCAGGGGCATAGCCCCATCAAATTCTTTTCTTGAGCGGCGGGGCTGAGCCCCGCCTCACATCCGGCGGCGTAGCCGTATATCCGGCGGCAGAGTCGTAATATCAGGCGGCGTAGCCGTATATTTGGCGGCAGAGTCGTAACATCCGGCGGCAGAGTCATAATATCAGGCGGCAGAGTCGTGATATCAGGCGGCAGAGTCGTGATATCAGGCGGCAGAGCCGTAACATCCGGCGGCAGGTCGTAACATCCGGCGGCAGAGCCGTAATATCAGGCGGCGGAGCCGTATATTCGGCGGCAGAATAGTAATTCAGGCGGCGGAGCCGTATATCAGGCGGCAGAGCCGTAACATCCGGCGGCAGAGCCGTCTAAGTTCCGGGCAGAGCCGTGAGGGGGGAAAACTCTCAGGGCAAAAGCTGGCTCAACTTAGAGTTCAGCTTTTGACCAACCCGCTGCCGCGTGGTGGTATTGACCCGATCGAAGTCAGGTTTTGACTTTCAGGTTCCGGTACTTGTTCAAACAGGTAGTCCCTTTTCAATTGTTCGTAAACGCAATCGGCCGGATACTGCGCATTTTTATCCTTGCCCCAGTGGCGCCACATTTCATTCCAAAGATGAATTGCATAGACGTCTTTAGACAATTTGATTTCCTGAGGGGTGGTTAATAGTTTTTCCCAGTCCGAATAACCTACGGGGCAGAAAAACTGATGAGGCTTCTTGAACTGCTCGAGTGAGTGTCTTCTAACAGCCTCACCTAACAAGCGTGGACCAGTCTCGCCCCAAACCAATTGCTCAGGGTTCTTTGTTTGGCAAACTCTCCAGGCGTAGGCCATCAATTCGCTTCCGGGCGGGGCCTTTATCGCACCGCAGTTAACTACTTCTTCACCCCTGCTTATCTCACTCGAAAAAACGTATTCCTCGGCAAAGTCAAATGGTTTTGTGCAAACCAGATCCATGTCGGCCCACCAGCCACCACGCTCGAGCAGAAGCTTGTAGCGAAAAAAGTTTGCAAAGCCGGCATAGCTCGGATAATCGCGGTACTTGAAAATTCGTTCCGCCGGCAAAATCTCGTTACCATCTTTAATGACGGTTCCGGGCGGAATGTTTTGCGGCTCGTCATAAACATACAAATGATATTCATGCCCATTCCGCAGAAATGAACTCACAGATAGCTGCTCCATGATTGAGAGTTCACTCCCAATCCACAGACCTTGAATAATCTTGTTGTCGTCAGTCATTGAAGTCGCGTAGCTGTTGTTCGTATTCCTTCACGTAGTCAGCTGCCATTCTCAGGTAATGAAAGTCTTTCATTGCTTTAGCACGACAAACTCGCGGCTCGATAGCTGAAATATTGTTGATAGCGGCGATGTAGTCGTCTTCATCTTTGCAGACAAAGCCCACGTCAGAGGTAATGATTTCGCCGCACGCACCCTTATCGCTACAGATCACGGGGGTCCCAGACATCAGCGCCTCCACCATCCCGAGTCCAAAGGCCTCGTCAACTTTGGTCGGAAAGAGAAAGCCCGCAGCACCCGCGAGTAACTCGGCTTTCCGGCGGCCTCGCACATCGCCGACATAGGTGGCGTTCACCTTTCGACACATCTGCATGACGTTCTCAATGCTCGCCTGGTCCTTGCCCGTTCCTGCAATTACGAGTTTGAAACCAAGCTGCTGGGACAGTGAAAGGACAGTGTCCAATCCTTTTTGCGTGCCCCAATCCATCGTCGACATATAAAAGAAGTAGTCGTCTTTGGTTTCGGAAAAGATGTAATCATCCGGATCCAGACCATTCCAGACATAACGGCTGCGGCCGTGAAGCTGGGCCAGAGTACGTGAGACGAAGATCCAATTGTCTGTAGTGGGACTGCGAGGTTTGCCGCGAGCCGTTAGATCTAAATGACAGGTAGTTACCCAACGCTCTCCAAAATTTTTCCTGACTTCACTGATTGAATCATCGCGATATGCGACGGTGTGAAGCACGTCTGCGTCCGGCGGCGCTTCCGACACCAGCCTCGCTCCTGACGGCAAAGGCTTGTCAGCGCCGGGCAGTAAATAAAAAACTTCGTGCCCGAGTTGGACCAGGCCTTTCATTAACAGATCGTGAATGTGATATCCCGACCCGGAAGGGAAGGGCGACGGCGTTAGACCAATACCGTTTCCTCTGAATGCCGGGTATCGATGATCGGAAGAAAGTAGAATGCGCATCACAGTACAAACTGCAACTGCCCGATGTAGCGAGAACTATTAACCCAGCTTTCTTTGTAGACTTCCCCTCCGCGCAGAAAATCAAACTCGTCTACTTTTAAAGCACAAGCAAGCTTGATACCTTCGTTGATGAGCAGTTTCCCTGGCGAGCAATACCCGAATTCATCGAGAAAACCTCCATTCCAGACACAAAGACTATTGTGGCCCATCGTGTAAAGATCGATCGCAACGATCCTGCCTCCGTTTCTGAGAACGCAGGCCCTGATTGCTCGTTTTTCAAAGAGCGGAGGCATCATCTCGATGACGAAGTTCTGGGCCGCAGAAAGTTCGAAACACGACTTGACGTTGCGCCGCGCGAGGTGAAGCGAAAGGAACAGATCCGGTAACTCAGAAGAGTTAAAACTGGCCGGATCGAGTTCAGCGGCAGTCAGGCCGGCGTTGTCTGCAAGTGCTTGCAGGCGTTTCAGTCGTTTGCGAAATCTACTGTCTTTACTCTGAAGAAAGGCGTCATGAGTTGCTTGTAATTGAAGGTAGTAACAGATGAGAGTCTCTCGAAAGGTGTACTTAAAATCATTCTCCTGGCTTAAAAAATTCACCGCCTGAAGACAAACTGAATCCGGACGCAGGTGCTTTAAGTTGATGTTCGTATAGCCATTTGGTTGCGAACACGCAAATCGCAGCAGCGCGGCAATCGTTTCGAGATCTTTTGCGGCAGCGATGGCGTCGTTATAGTCCGTCAGGTAATTCGCAAACGTCGCGGTGTCTTCATCCAACACGAGCGGCAATAGGCCGGTAAGTGTTTTGCCTCGCCTTGCGACGACTACGTGTGGACGAAGTGACGGATTGGCGCGACAAGCGGCAACGAACCAATGCACGGATCCAAACCCGCGATTGCAGGTGGACTGTGCGAGGAGTGACTCCCATTCCGATGTCAGCGCAACAATCTCCGGCAACTCCGTTAGCACCTGGAAATGAAGTGACGGCTCAAATTGCATTTCGGGCGCCTCTGGGGGAGAAATGTTTTTCGCGCAAAGACGCAAAGGGGCAAAGAAAGAGATCTTTACTCATGGAACAGTCGCCTTGCCGGATTGGGAGATTGGTAGACCTTGAGAAGCCGGTTCACTCGCTCAGATGTAAGACGCCCTTCGTCGTTATCGTTCTCGTCCCAACCGCCGGCGCGCTCGAATCCATGCTTCGTAACAAAACACCCAGACTGGCAAATCTCTGCTTTGACACGCGGTTGATAAGTGCCGTTATAGTTCCAGCGCAAATCGTTATTAATGACTCGCGTTGTGTCTCCGTGGTCCAACTCCCATATTTCAGCGCACGCACTCGCGAAATCGTGATCCTGGCATCTCAATAAGTTCGCGCGGACGTCTTCTCGCGTGAGAAAGAGATCGCTGTCGAGAAAGATGAAGAACTCTTTCTGAGATGAGAACAACTCGAAACCAAGGTTGAACGATCGACTGCGCGTTGGCGCAAACAAAACGTCGCAACCAGGCGGCAACGCTGCTTTGTCTACTACGGGAAGGTCACCCTGGTTCACCACCAGCAGAGCAATCGCCGGCAGTTGCCTGGAAAAGTAGTCGACAATAAAACTTAGGTTCTTCAGCGCCGCTTCACTTCCTCCACGATGAAAAATAACCGCGACAGTTTTGCTCTCGATCTGATCGACTTCCTCTCCCCACAACACCAGCGACTCACCGAGCCACCATAAACTACTCCTTTCTTGTCTGACGTCGGAGTAATCTTCCTCGACCCACGCAAGGTGTGGCATGAAGCAGTAACAGTTGAACTGCTTTTGCAGAGCGCGTGTGTTTTCGTCGAGTACGGTTAGCGCCTGGCGATTCAGGTCGATGAATGCTTCGTAAATCGTGTGCTTTAGCGCATAAGTGTAGGTTGATAATGAATGAGTTAACTTCACTATATGTTCGGTAACAGGTGTTGGTGGTTCTCCGTGAAGCGCACCAAAAAAGAGCATGTCCCAATCATCCGGCAGCTCCTTAATGTACTCAGAAAAAACGCGACGCAAGTCGGGATGGAAGATGACGTCGTCCTCAATTATCAACACGCTGGAGCTTCTGTTGATAAATGCGTTCTCAACCACCGCCAGGTGGCTGCGCAAACAGGCGTACGAACCCGGAACGTCGTCCCAGGTAGCCGGAATAGGAATGCTCAATCCGTCGAGCGCCTCGAACCGTGCGACGTCACGTATGCCATGGTGTGCAAACCTCGTTTGCATGCGTTGCCAACGATCGCTGCGCCTTTCCAGGTTGATGCAGACCTTGTTAGGAAAAAACGTGTTCAGATCTGTTGATTGCATGAGATTGCTATCGCAAGAGATTTCGCTCGCCGGCAAGTTTTTTCCACGCACTGAAATCGTTTCCCTGTGGTGCGGGCCGCAAATCCAACTGCCGGCAAACAGCGTTGCCACGCGCGCGCATTACCGGATTGTCATTATTCGAAAATGCCGGAGTGACGTACCGGATGATAAAGCCGATTCGTTTGTCCTCTGACTGGTTCGGCAGGGAACCATGAATGAGACCCGGCTGATGCAGCGACATCTCTCCGGTTTTCAATTCGATATCGATCGCCGTCGATTCATCTATCTCGAGGCTGTAAGTCAAAATGTTGTTTCTGATCTTTGTCGCTGCGTGCGGCAACACGCCGCCGCTTTGTGATCCGGGAATTGCGCGCAGGCAACCGCTTTCTCGATTACTGGGGCTGAGCGCGATCCACGCACTTACAGTTTCAGACGAAGTCTCGTTGGCGTAATTGAAATCCTGGTGCCACGTGACAAAGGATTCGTCTTTGGGATACTTGCAAAGAACCAGTGTGCTTTGGACCAGCAGTTCCGGACCGAGGATCGACTCCACCGCATCCAGAATCGTTAGCTCGACAGTCAACTCAAACACCCAACGAAAATAGAGATGCATCATCGCAACGTAACGTAACGGCCGGCCAACTTCGGTCTCGAATCTCTCAAATTCGGTACGGTATTTTTGAGCTTTGTGCGAAGACAACACTTCAATGGGATACACGATTCCATCGCGCGCGTAAGCTTCGATTTGAGTCTCGCTGAGGCTGTACTTGATCTCACGCATAAGTGAATACGCAGCAGTGTTGCCGGGCGAATGGAGGTACCGGATCGAGAATCTCTGTATCCGGAAAGATTGTCCTTAGGTATTGCGTCGTGTAGAAAACTAAGTATTCAGTTTCCTGCGTATCTGAGATAGCCGGACTGTCATTGATTTTCAGTGTGCCGCCGGCAAGCGTGCACGACCTTAAATCCTGAAACTGTGCCGCACGATCGAAAAAATTTTCCATCGCCAGCGGGTCCATTCGTTGTTCGCCGTAATATTTCAGGTTGCAAAGGTGCGAATCCGCGGGTGTGTAATGTGGATCGAGGAACGTGAACGCGAGCCGGCCGCCCGACTTCAAGCGCCCGCGGAGTTGGTAAACGAAATCGGTCATCTCGGACTCGCTGGTATGCGTGAAAACTGATAATGCCAGGATGAAATCGAATGCGGCTTCTGATATCGGAAGTGGCAACGCCTTTTTCCCAAGCGGATTGTATTCAGGATTATACCGGTCATAGAAAACAAAATGCGCATTGGGTGCGGACTTGCGCCCGGCGTCGATAGCATCGCGAGATACGTCGATGCACCAGTAATTCTCGTGGTCGATGGTTGAGTTTGGGTGATGCAACACATTTCCAATATTTCCTCCAAAGTCGAGGACCTTTTTGCCCTGCCATTTCGGCTCCCCGAGTTGGAGATTGAAATAGGGAAACTGCCCATCGTTTTGAGTGATGAACGACATAGATCTAACTGGTCTAACGTCTAACCGACTTTTGCCCAAAAGTTCTTTTTACTGTCATTACGGCTTCGCCGCCGGATGTGAGGCGGGGCTATGCCCCGCCGTTTAGATTGATTAATCGTCTTGGGCTATGCCCTTGGTCCGGGCTCTGCCCCACTGTTTTTAGGCCAAAGGCCGGACCAGGGGCAAAGCCCCGATGTTTAATGAAACTTGACGGCGAGGCATAGCCTCGCCTCACATCCGGCGGCGTAGCCGCAAAGGTCGCGTTCAGCTGCCGGCGCGACATGCCTCGTCGATCTGTTTCGCGCGGTCGCTGGTGCTGTGTCTTTCCCAAACAAGTGTCTGGCCGTTCCTGCGGATTTCATCCAATTGCGCATGATTCTCTTCAGCCAGCACAAAACGGATCTGCTCTTTAAGATTGCTTGAAGAAACGGGCAGGTAATGTACGTTCTCTTCGAAGCCAAGCAGGCGCAGTTGAGGCGCGACCTTATCGTCGGCTAGCAGGAGCGCGCCGGTAGCAGGAATTTCAAAGTACTTCGCCAGTACGTATCCATACTTCAAGCTATCAGTAAAAGCAGCACGATAGCGATTGATCTTTTTCGCAAATCCTCTCCCGACGTTCTGACTGTTGTCGTAATCGTGACTACAGTGATAACCCGGATGACTCTGGTAAACAATTGAATATACGCGCTGCTGAGCCAGTTCCTTCATTTGCTGACGCATAGGGTAATACTCGTTGACTGCTCCACTAAGGAAGATCGAGTTTTCGGGTTCTTCATTGAAGACAATCATGAAATCCGGAGACGCGGCATGTGGGACCCACGCGACCCTTGCATGAGGAAGCTGCGGGTAGAAGTTGGTCCAGAGATAGGCGTACGGTGAAATCACGATGTCGCACATTGCGAAGCCCGCCAGTTTGCTTCTTCGCATCTCTTCACGCCACCAGTGCAGGTCATCGCAAAAAATGCATTTGCGACAATCGAGCTGAAGGATTTCTGACGCGTGAGCGTTGAGAAATGAAAACTCTTCCCAAAACAGAATGATCTCCGGCAGTTCGCCGAATTCCGCTAACAACCTGTCCTTGATACTTCCACGCTTTGGCCAAAGCCTGTGAGGCTCGGTCTGTCGCCAACCGAACTCTTTGATCAGATCCGCCATCACGTAGTAAAACTCACGGCTGACGTAACGTCTCATTGCCTTAAACTGCGATACGATGAGCTTCATTATTGATAACTGACAGCCGAGATCTCTTTGTGCCGGATCAGCGGCAGGACGTCACGTCCAAAACGAATCATCTCGTCGAGTTTGGGCCATCCTGACAAGATGAACTGCGTCACCCCCGCTTTCCGGTATTCCATCACTGCGCTCGCTACCTCCTCAGGAGTTCCCAAAAGCGCTAGCGCGGTCGGACCGATGTAGCGCACCGCGCCGGTCCAAAGATAATCATTCAGCCACTCGTTCTCGGCTAGATCGTATGTTGCCTGGATTGACGACGAATCGGTGCTGCGTACAAAACGTTTCTCCGAACCATTCTGTTTATGGCTGGCAACCACTGCGGCTGCCGCGCGCAGGGCCTCTGCACGGCTGGCTCGACTGATGACGGAAAGACGAATGCCGACATCGATTCCTCGTTCCAATATGGCTAACGATTCGGAGCGGATGCGTTCCGGCGTGTCTGCAAACCTTAACCAGCACGTCGCCCGCTGCAGGGCGAGCTGTTGTGCCGCGGCGGAACTGCCGGCGATGAAGATTTCCGGTGCTGTTCGTTGGTCTGAAATGAATGGAGTACTGACAACTCCGTTTTCCAGTTTGTAGTACTTCCCGTTAAAGCTCACCGGATCTCTCTTTTTCCAAAGTGACATGCAGACAGACAGAAACTCGTCAGTACGTTTGTATCTCTCATCGTGCGATAAAAAGTCTCCGTACGCCTGCTGCTCTTGTGGAGAATATCCGGCGACGATGTTGAGTGAGAGCCGCCCGTTAATTAGTGCCGAAAGAGTATTGATTTGCTGAACAAAGCTGGCTGGTGATAGCAAACCTGAGCGATAAGCGACGATGAACTTGATTTTTTCCGTCGCGAGGCCGAGAGCCGTTGCGAGAAGTAGCGGGTCGGGTTTTGCGAAGCCGAAGTCTGTCAGTAGGGAGTCGATGCCGTGTTGTTCAGCTTGCCGGCAGAAATGGATTTGTCTCTCGAGATCAGGTAAGCCGATGACGTTTGAACGCGCTTGGACGCTTAGTGGAGTACTCTCGATTTCCCCACCATGCGGCAGTCTCCAATGAAACCTTAAGGTCGTTGAATTCATTATCCGGATCTAGCCTGCGAAGCAGGCGCCAGCCTCGGTCTGTTTTTAGCCTGCGGAGCAGGCGCCAGCATAAAGCCTGGGGCGCAAGCCCCAGGAATCAATAGCAATAGAATTGAGAGCCCATGAAAATGGGCGGCAGCCCGAAACGCCCAGTTCGTGCTCTGTCGCCCGCATTCGCGGGCTGAAATTTTCTAATTACGGTGACCTAGGGTTCCGCTCGCAAAGCCTCGCTCCACCCTAGGCTTTATGCTGCCGCCTGCTCCGCAGGCTAACTGTGCAAAGCCGCTCCGCAGGCTGTTTGTGCAAAGCCGCTCCGCAGGCTGTTTGTGCAAAGCCGCTCCGCAGGACAAAGCGACCAGGCTGCTCCGCAGGCTACGAAGCACCGTCTACACACGCGAGCCATTTGCCATCGAGCTGCCACGCATCGACGTGGTGCATGCGCGAGGCGTTCCAACCGTTGCCGGTCGCACCCAGGATCGGGCTGCGATGATGTTCGACTTCGGCATAACTGTTAGTCGTCAACTGCTTTACCTCAAAAACCCTCACACTGCTTCCGTATATCGGCCCACAGTCCTGAGCGAAACGAAATAGCTGATTATCGAATTTCAAAATTCGGCCCGCTGGGCGGGCGCGACATTTGTCGCCGCTGATAATCGGACTCTTCGGGTGCTCGGTCCATGGACCAGCTAATTCAGAGGCATAGTAAAGTCGCAGCGTGTCGTGCTGGTAAGGCGTCGAGCAGGCGAACATCCACCAGAGATCGTCGCACTGAAATATTGAGGGATCGGCAAATTGTCCTTCGATCAACCTGGCGACACACGACCAGCGCGAGGGAAAGTCGAGAGCTTTGTATAAGCAAACGGCGCCGGCATCGAGAGTCTCGGGAACCATGTAGTAGTCATTTTGCAATTTGAAGACGTACGGATAAGAGAGGTGAAATGGTTCTTTGAGAACGATGCGCTGGTAAGTCCACGTAAAACCATTGTCACTGGTGGCGAACCCGATCTCTCCTAATGTCGTTTCGGCATTCATTACTTCGAAAAACATGTACCAGGTGCGATCGCGAAGCAGCATGAATGGATCGGCGACGAATTCGGCAGGGATGTCCGACACGTTGTCTTTCGTGAGAACGGGTCCGGGTTGAACCGGTTTTAGTTCGAAAGGTGAGTCGCCACTGTAGATTCCAATGGACCACATGGAATTCAGGTTGCCGCGAGCCCGATCTCATTCAATCTCAAGTGGACCAAACGCTGAATCTGGCGGGCGCAGGCCACATAGGCCGCCATTCCTTCGCCAATCGGATCGGCGATATCAGCTTCGGTATCGAGGCAGTAAGTCTTGCCCGCGATTCCGGGAAGCATCTCGATAACCGCTTTGCGATGAGCGCTGGTCATGCAGAAGATTAGTTCTGCGTCAGCCGCAAGTTCCGGCGTCAGGTTTCGTGCGGCATGCGGTTGCACCGGCACACTCAATGAACGCAAGACCTCCGCAGCTTCCTCGGTAAGCGGCGCTCCAACTCTCGCGGATATCCCTGCGCTGAGCGCACGCACGTTGACAGTTTCGAGTGATGCGATTGGTATTCCGAGTCGCGCTGCTATCTCTGCGTTCGCAATTGCAGCCGCCATTGGTGACCGGCAAGTGTTGCCACTGCACACGAACAGGAAAAGGCGTTGCGCGGGGACAAAGGCAGGCGTTCGTCCAAACCCCAGCGCGCGTTTGAGTTTTTCACGGTAACGATTGAAGTGGTGCAGTGGCGATAGAAATCCGAGTGCGATTGCGATGAACCCTGCGCTGATGCTCTGCGCCGTCGTCGGCGAACTCTGGTTGAAGATGTAAGCGAGGATCGCAGTCGCAGTGAACCCGGAGAGCATGCTCGAGCCACAATGCATCGGCATGCAGAACGTGTTCTCGCGTCGATCGAGAAAGATCAGCGTCGTGCAGATGCATAGGGCCGCGTAAAAAAGACCGACCATGACGGCGAACACAGCGCCCGGTGTAGAAATGAAGCTCGTCAGGCCTACACGAAAGTCCATCATCAAGTCGCCGGCGCCTATGAACGCCATCACGATCAACGCAAGGACCAGCAGCGGAGATGCAACCATCTGCTCCTCGACAAAGTAGCGCAGCGTGGCGGCCCGTTGATCCGACTTCGCCAGCCGGCTCATAAACTGCAACTTGAAAAAATAAGCCAGGAGGTAAGCGATGATGTCGATGGTTGCAGCGATAGTCAGCGTGTAATTGGACGCGTCGCTGAGCACCACCAAAACTGCCGCGAGGCTTACCAACATCGCGATCCATGAAAACCAACGAACGCGACGCCCAACTATATGATCGACTATCGGAGCAATGACGAGCGTGCCGCCGCGCAGCAGGACGAGAACGAGAACAATTGAGAGGCCGCCAAAACTAAACGCGAGCGTAGTGGTGGCCATGATAGTCGCCAGGCACACTCCCGAAAGAAAAGTCAGGCGACGCGGGAAGGGAACCTGAACACCAAAGAACTCGCGACGTCCGGCATACTTCCACCAACCCATCATAGTGATGAATCCGAGCATTCCAACCACGGTCGCAATGGCGGAAAGCGGGAGCAGCACAGGTCCTCTAACAGGGCCGTTAGTGCCGGGCAGCAGTCCGTTCGACAGGGCTTTCGTCAACCCGCTGTAAGGTGTGTAAAAGAGGTAGTAACCGAGCCCCAGCGCCCAGATTTCCAAACTGTACCTGCGTTTTTCGGTGAGCATCCTTGTAACCCGTGTTTACGGTTTGTAGAACGAAGGATCGTGAGTCAGTCCTAAAATCGATTTACCGATCGTCGCCAATATCTGGTCGTCGTTATCGTGTCGAACGTAAAAAGACAGGTCACGGTAAACACGCTCGAGCACGCTCGGCCGGATCAAACAGCGCGCGCCACACGCGCGGATGCACTCTTTGACTGTTTCTTCCGCGAGGTGCTCCACTACGTGGCGCGCGCGACTGCCGGCGATTTGAGCTTCGAGATACCTGCCCGTTTCCCACAAGCGCGCGACATGCCTCAACCATAGATGCGCAGTCTCAACGTTCACCGACATTTGACCGAGATGGTGTTGCACGTAAGGATCCTCGATCTTGTTTTGCGTCGTGATGTAATGGAGCGCGTAGTCATACGCGGCTTCGGCAGCACCGAGGAAGGTCGCGGCGTAATGCGGAATGAAG
Organism: Pyrinomonadaceae bacterium; assembly: GCA_025922875.1. GTDB lineage: Bacteria > Acidobacteriota > Blastocatellia > Pyrinomonadales > Pyrinomonadaceae > PSRF01. Next base: position 830 of record JAICGZ010000139.1, on the reverse strand, counting down.
CACGTTTGCCAGCCTTCCTTGAGATACTGTCCCGGATAGCCGATGAGATCTTCGTCAGGAATGAACGTGTTGCGAAAGTGGACCAGGTGACTGGCAGTGGCGCGCATACCGATCGGATCCCACCACGACGTGTCGATCTCCACGCTTGGATCGGAAAGATTGCACGCCATCATCAACACTGAATCGAGAGCCGCGGCGTTCGCATGGCGAACACCACCGGGTCCGGCAGTGTTGACTAAGAGTATGGCCCATTGAGCGCCAGTGGCGCTGGTCGCAAAAGCTTTGTTGCCATCGACGATGTAGCCGCCATCGACTTTACGAACAGTGGTCCCGAAGCGAACCACTTCATCAGGTTTACGGGCTTGCGGCTCACCGCTCCACGCGACCCATTTCTCTCCTCGCTCGACGACGCCATTGAACCAGCGCGCTTTCTGTTCTTCGGCGGCCATGCCGTCGAGCAGTACGAGCGAATTAACATGACCTTCCCAGCAGCGCGCGAGCGACATATCAACGCGTGCGATCTCCTTGGTCATCATCCAAAGAGTGAAGACGTCGCCGGTGTATGGGCCAAGACCATGGCCGCCGTATTCCCTGGGAACCACGGGCGCGTGCAGCCGCGCGTGGAAGAGATCGTCGAAGTCTTCAGCGGGGAAGGTTGCGGTGCGATCGTATTCGGCGGCGCGCGGTGCGAACTTCTCGCGAGCCAGGATGCTGACGCGGTTGATCAGATCCTGTTGCTCCGTGTTTAGCTCGAGCTGACTGTAGACGCCGTGTTTTGGGTGAGTAGTAACCATTACGCTTTCGAAACCGGGCGTCTCCCTGGAGTGGGG
>JAICGZ010000138.1 GCA_025922875.1 Pyrinomonadaceae bacterium | reverse complement strand
GATGAGCGACTGATAGTGGAAGCGCGCGCCGCCGAAGTCGCGATTAAACTGGTAGACGGAACCACGCAGGAGGTGTTCGGCTTCGGAGAAATTGCCCGGTGAGCCTTTTTCGAGTTGATCCAACTGCCGCACAGCTTCGAGTGCGAAATCGTCCGGACGCGCGGCATCCGGCATCTGCATCACGAGCTTTGTAAAAACATCGCGCGCCTCAGCCTCCTTTCCCGCACGCAGGTGGGCTAAGCCAATCAATGCGGCGCCTTTGCGCGCGAGTTTGAGATTTTTGGAGAGCATCAAAGGCTTAGCGCTGTTTGCCGCGCCCTCGAAATCGCCACTCTCGAAAAAACTCTCAGTCAGTCGCAGCGTTGCGGCTTCAAAAAGCAGATTTGAAGGCGCAGTGGCAGTGAGTTGTCGTAGACGCTCGCGCTCGAGTACGAGATCTCCGGTGGAGCGAGCGATTTTGGCCAGGCGCCACAACGCATACTCTCGTAGCGTGGAATCGGTCGAAGCAATCGTTTGATAACTTGCAGTGGCGCTGGCGGCGTTGCCGGTGCGTTCGGCGATGCGGCCGAGGAGATACTCGTAGTTCTTCTCGCGAAAGAGAGCTTCGTTTGCCGAGCGCAGTTTGTTGATCTCGGATCGCGCCGCAGGCCAATCCTCGGATCGCACAGCGTCGAGGATTCGAACCGGTTGCGCTGCTGTTGGAAAAGCAGCCGCGGTTACCAGGATGCAAAGAAATATTAGTCTCGCGAATAACATGTCTAATCTGTGTATACTATTGATGCCACAGAAGGCACACAGAATACAACCATGATTGCTGAGAATATCGGACCACGTGCGCGCTCGCTCGAGGCTGCATCGCTTGCGGCGAGGATCAAGGACGAAGTTAAGACGGAGATCGAACAGATGGTAAAGGAGCGCGGCGTTCGCCCGTGTTTGGCGGCGGTGCGCGTTGGCGAGGACCCGGCGTCGGCGGTGTACGTGAGGAATAAAATCCGCGCCTGCGAAGAGGTTGGCATACGTTCCGAACATCACGCGTTGCCGGAGTCGACCAGCACTGCCGAGTTGCTGGAGTTGATCGCTTCTTTGAACCTTCGTGATGACGTGGATGGCATTCTTGTCCAGCTTCCTCTGCCCAGCGGCATTGACGAGACGGCAATCATCGAGGCAATGGATCCGGCAAAAGACGTGGACGGGTTTCATCCTGTTAATGCTGGGAAACTGGCGATGGGACGGCCGGTGTTTGTGCCTTGCACTCCGGCCGGCATCATCGAATTGCTTGATGATGCAGGCGTCGAGATCCGCGGCGCGAATGCGTGTGTGGTTGGGCGCAGCCAGATTGTCGGGCGACCGATGGCCCAGTTACTTTTGCAGCGAGATGCGACTGTGACGATCTGCCATTCGCGCACGCGCGATCTCGCAGCAGTAGCACGCACGGCAGATCTGCTGGTCGTGGCAATCGGAAGAGCAGGGTTAGTAGGTCGCGATCACATCAAACCGGGGGCGACGGTGATCGATGTCGGCATGAATAAAGCTTCGGACGCGGACCAAGTGCGATCACTGTTCGGCAGCGAAGCAGATAAGCGGCTGGAGGTCGTAGCCAAGCGTGGCTACACACTCGTTGGCGATGTAAATCCCGCTGAAGCGGCTGAAGTGGCTGGCATGTTGACGCCAGTACCCGGAGGTGTCGGACTGCTGACTGTGGCGATGTTGATGAAGAACACGTTGAAGGCCGCAAAACTGAGGAGAAAACATTAGACAGGATTGCAGGATTTTTCGTGTCCCGGCAATGCGCATGTTACGGGTCGGACTGACAGGATCTATCGGCGTCGGTAAGTCGTTTGTCGCGTCCGTTTTTTCAGAACTCGGCTGTCATGTGCTCGATGCAGATCAAACGGCGCGAGAAGTCGTGATGCCGGGCACACCTGGGTTGAGAGCAATCACGGAAGAGTTTGGCGAGGAGATTCTCAATCCGGACGGTACGCTGAATCGGAAGCAGTTGGGGGCGGTGGTCTTTGCCTATGAAGATAAGCGCCAACGCTTGAATCACATTCTTCATCCTTTCATCATCGCGCGCCAGGATGAAATCATGCGCGAATGGGAAATGAAAGATCCGAAGGGCATCGGCATGGTTGATGCCGCGCTGATGATCGAGTCCGGCGGGTATCGTCGCTTTGACAAACTGATCGTGGTCCATTGCCGGCCCGAGATCCAACTCGAACGCTTGATGCTGCGCGATAAGCTTTCCCGCGACGAAGCACAGAGACGGATCGATTCGCAGATGCCGCAGGAGGAAAAGCAAAAGTTTGCTGACTACCTGATCGACACTTCGGATGGATTTGAATTAACCAGGGATCAGACGGAGCAGGTTTATTACAAGCTGGTGCAGTTAATTAATTAGATTCAATCCCGATGCGACGTTCACGTTTCTCAGGTCTTTGCTCGCTGCTGCTCGCAGCTTGTCTAACGCACACAGGCTGCTTCAGCGTTGATGAGCCATCAACTTACTACGGCAAGGTTGTCACTCCGCGCTCGCAGGAGTTTCGCTGGAGCAATGGCGGACTGCCGCAAACATTCGATCCCGCTTTCGCTGCCGCTCCGCCCGACACCGATGCCGTTCGCGCGCTATTCGAAGGACTCACTGACTACGATCCGAAGACACTAGCTCCGGTTCCGGCAGTAGCGACTCGCTGGGAATCCTCCAACGACGGCCGTGTCTGGACGTTCTATCTACGAGACAATGCGCGCTGGTCCAATGGCGAAAAGGTCACCGCTGAAGACTTCGTTCGCTCATGGGAGCGCACACTCAACATCGGTCCGCTCGCTCCACACACGGAACTGCTCGCCAACATCGAAGGAGCTACTCCCAGCATCTCCACGCCGCATGATTTTGGCGCCCGCGCGATCAACGAACACGTCCTGCAGGTCACGCTGCAACAAGCCGATAACAGTTTTCCCGCGCTCGTAGCGCATCCCGTGTTTCGTCCGGTGAAAGTCGCGGACGCCGCCAGCACAAGCCGTATCGAATCGCACGAGTTAGTTTCCAATGGAGCTTTTCTTTTAACCGCGGCGGAAAACGATCGCGTCAGGCTTGAACGCGCCAGGACCTACTGGGACGACGCATCAGTCGCCCTCGACAAAGTTACTTTTGTGAACACGGCGAACGCCGAAGATGCGCTGACGGCCTATGAAGCGGGCGAGGTCGATGCAGTCACGAACGCGCCGTTTGAACCTCTCGCACTCAAGCTCCTCGCGCCGTACAAAGACTTCCGTCGCTCCACTTTCGGCGCTTTGACCTACTACGGATTCAATACCGAGCGTGAACCATTCGACGACGTACGCGTACGCGAGGCGCTCGCGCTGGCCATCGATCGCGAACGTATCAGCCGCGACGATCTCGGCGGTGCGACTGAGCCGGCCGGGAAGTTTCTTCCCGAAGCGATGTCTGGAGAAAAACCGGTAGTGGCGCAGGCGGAAATAATCGAGCACGACGCCAACAAAGCCAGGGAACTCCTCGCCGAAGCCGGATATCCAAACGGCGAAGGTTTTCCTGTTATTAGACTGTTGGTCAATCGCAATGAACAACAGCGGATCGTGGCGCAGTCGATCGCGGCGATGTGGCGCGCAACACTTAATATCGAGACGGAAGTCGTCATCCGTAGTTGGGATGAGTACGAAGCGGCGATCCTCGCGGGTGACTACGACGTCGTGCGCCGCGGCATGGTGATGCAGACGACGAGCGAATTGGTCAATCTCAAAATGCTGTTTGACCGTGACACTCGTGTGCTAACGATCGAACCCGAAAGCAATGAACAGCCGGCTCCATCGCCCGAGGAAAAACGGATCTTGGAAACGGAGTCGCAGGCGTTGAAGGATTTGAAGGCAGTGCCGATCTATTTTGCGTCGTCGTATTCGCTGGTGAAGCCGTACGTTTCGGGTTTTGATTCGAACGTGCTGGACGCGCCGAGTCTGAAGCAGACGCGTTTGGATACAAACTGGAAGCACCCGTGACTTCTGCCGCTGCCAAAATAATCTCCGCAGGCGGCGTGATTGCGTTCCGCACCGACACGTTTTACGGTCTCGGCGCCGACCCTTTTAATGTGACGGCTGTTAGAAGGGTAAAAGCACTCAAGGGCAGGGAGAACAAACCGATCCTGCTGCTGCTTGCTGATTTAAGTGATGTCGATCGTTTTATCGCGGATCGGTCAGAGCAGTTTGAAGAAGTGGCGAGAAAGTTCTGGCCGGGACCGCTGACTATAGTTGGGAGTGCCGTCGCGAATCTGCCGTCAGAGATCACAGCGGGTACGGGAACTGTCGGCGTGCGTATTCCGGCGGATGATAGCGTTCGAGATCTCGTTCGAGAGTGTGGTGGTGCTTTAACCGCGACGAGTGCGAATCCATCGTCGGGCGAACCGGCTCGGTCGGCGAAAGAAGTGCGGGAATATTTTGGTGATCAGATCGATTTGGTGATTGATGGTGGGGAAGTTACTGCAACAGAACCTTCCACTGTGCTCGACGTGATCACGTCACCGCCACGCGTCCTCCGTGAAGGTGCAATCAAGGACACAGATTTACACGGATGAAGACGGATTTAATCCGTAACAAATCCGTGTTATCGGTGGTTAATTCTTCGTCAGGTTCCGCACAAAACCCCAGTCGCCACTCGCATTCACCTGGATGTTCCCCACGTTCTTTTTCGCGATCACGATATTCGACTGATACCACAACGGAAAGACCGGCACCTCACGGCTCACGATCTCTTGAATCCTGGTGTACAACTCCCGCGCCCTTTCACGGTCAAACGTGTTCACCGCCTCGTCGAGCAACGCGTCAAGCTCCTTGTTGCTGTAGCGACTGCGATTACGAGACGGTCGCGTCGGCGTGGGGATCTCAGACGTGGCAAAGAGGTCTTTGTAAAAGATCGGATCCTGATTGCCGCCGACCCATTGCGTGTAAGAGATCTGAAAGTTACCGCGGCGTAATTCATCAAACAGCGTGTTCTGCTCGGGCGTCTGAATTTCCACCGGAATACCGACTTCCTTTAGATAGTTTTGAATCACTCCCGCATATTGCCGTCCCGCGATGCTGCTGCCCGAAAGTTTGTAGACGACCGGTTTTTCAAAGCGCATTCTTGGTCCATCACCATCGGGGTCGCGAAAACCAGCCTCATCGAGAAGCTGCTTTGCCCGCGCTGGATCGTACGAGTAAGTTTGACCGGGGGAATAGGACCACGACTCTTCCGGAATAATCGAGTGCGCAATCTCACCGAAGCCCAGCAAGAGGTTCTGAATCAAACTCTGGCGATCGATCGCATACGCGATTGCCTGGCGGACTTTTACATTATCGAGGGGCGGTGACGCCGTATTGATCGTAAGCAGCACAACGTTCGAACCTTGAAACGTCTGCACCTGCAGGTTGGGCGACTGTTCGAGTCGCTTCACCGCATCCGGTGAAAGACTCGTCGGCATCGGCGCGATATCAACCCTGCCCGACTGCAATTCCGCTTGCATCGCGTTCATGTCGGAGATCACGCGCACGCGAACTGTTTGCAGGTTCGGCGCGCCTTCCCAGTACTCCGGAAACGCTTCCACATCGCAAACCTGCTGCGCGTTGTCGTAACGAATAAACTTGAATGGCCCGGTGCCGAGCGGATGTTCCTTTTGCGACTCGTAACTGTCTTTCGGAATGATCGCCACCGGCACCAGATTGGACAACAGGCCAACCCAGGGCTTGATCAAGGTCACGACAATCGTTCGGGGATCAGGCGCTTCGACGCTTTTGATGTAGCTGCGTTTGTCGGCTCCTGTTCCTTCGTAAAAACTCGCCGACTTCGCGAAATCGCTCGTGAAAACAAGGTCGAGCGTGTACTTCACATCCGCGGAGGTGAGCACGCGGCCGTCGTGAAATTTAACGCCGTCGTGCAGCGTGAAGGTGTAGGTCTGGCCATCGTCGGAGCGTTTGATATCCGAGGCAAGCTCGCCCACGTAGTCAAACTTCTCATTTTTCTTAACGAGCGTGTTGAAGATCAGCGTGCGCAATCTTTCGCTTGCGGCGTCGACCGACGGTGAGCCGATCGGATCGATGGTGCGAATGTTGTCACCGAGTGCGATCACAAATGCATCGCCGCCGGCAGCTCGCCGGCAGCTCACCGGCACAATCATCAGCACTGCGAGTACAACCAGCAGAATAAGTTTGCTCCTGCTCACTTAACGACGCCTCCATAAACGTAGTTGAGCTTGGAATTCAGTTTTATTGTTTCGTGTGAAAGCGTTTGGAACCGCGCCAGATCGAGTGGCAGGGGCGGCTCGACGATCGTTTTCGTCCGGGCGATTCGTTCAAGCGACTCCTGTACACGTTCCTGCGTGAGCTTTCCGCGTTTTGCAGCTTCGAGCAATCCCTGGTAGCCGCGTCGAATCTTTTCCGGACTGGCGCAGATCAAAAACATGTCCTCGCCGGCGAGAGACGCACGAACAACCGCGTCCTCGATTTCGCAGTGACGTGCAATCGCGCCCATCTCGAGGTCGTCTGTGACGACGAGATGCTTGTAGCCGAGTTCTTCGCGGAGAAGTTTGGTAACGATGTTGTAGTTCAGCGATGCGGGCTCGAGCCGGCCGCCCGTAATTTCCTTTTCGATGTCAATGTTCGGGAAGCCACCGTGACTGACCATCACGCAACGCACGCGATCGTCTCGTCGTTGAAAGAGCTCGATATAAGGAGCGAGGTCCTGCGCGATGAGATCGTCGTGCGACAGTTGCACGACCGGCATCTCTTCGTGGGAATCGACTTCGCCCGCTCCGATGCCGGGAAAGTGCTTCAGGCAACCGAGGCACCCGGTGCCCTGAAGGCCGCGCATGTAGACGGTGGTGTAACCCAGAACTTCACCTGGCGAGCGCCCATAGGATCTCGAATACAGGCCGTTGGACAGCAGATCGCGATCCTCGGTCATGATCGACATCACGGGAGCAAAGTTGATGTTGAAACCGAGCATACGCAGCACTTCGCCGGTAATTCTTCCCAGTGCGCGTGCGGCTGCGAGGTCGCCGTGCTGGCGAATCGTGCGCGCCGCTGGCATGGGCGTGAATATCCGGCGCAGGCGGTCGACGAGGCCGCCTTCCTGATCGATGCCACATAGCGGCGGAATCGGCAGGAGCTCGCGGACGCCGTCGAGCAGCGATCGAAGTTGTGCCGGGCTGGCGACGTTGCGGCCAAAGATGATGATGCCGCCCGGCTGCACTTCCTCGATCAAAGCGCGTGTTTCGGCGTCGAGCTCAGTGCCCGGGAGTCCGATGAATAAGAATTGTCCGATTTGTTGTTCGAGTGGAAGCGCGAAAAGTTTTTCTGGAACCATTAGTAGCGAGAGTTTAGCATGAACGTTTCTCTGTGCAACCTCTGTGTTCTCTGTGTCTCTGTGGTGATGTTGCTTAGATTTACCACAGGAGACACAGAGAACACAGAGGTTGCACAGAGAAGCGTAGCAACGCACAAAAAACCTACCGCCTACAGTTCGGCTGTAGTATAAACAAACACATGCCACGCGAAATCACCGACCGGGGTCGCGTTGTCGAAGCCATCCAGCATCTTTCTCTTACCGCCGAACTCTTCGAAGAACAAAACGGTAAACAGAAATACGGCACCGATCTCGAAGTGATCGTTCAGGGCCGCGACTACGGCAACGGTAAACGCGTTGGTCCTTACGTTCGTCTGCTCACTTACGACTCGGGCGAAGAAATCATGCGACAGGGTGAATGGGGTGGAAACACTTTCTACATCGCCGTCGAAGGCGCGCTCGATGTTTACGTGCGTGATGCGGGCGGTCACAAGAAGATAAGTCAACTCGAGCCCGGCACCTGTTTTGGCGAGATGGCCCTGCTTGCGGGTATCGAACGAAATGCGACCGTTTCTGTGCCTGAGAATCAAACCGCAGTCGTGCTTGAAGTGACGCGGCCGGCGTTGCGTTTGCTGCGCAAGCTGCCGAAGTTTGGGCAAATACTCGACGAGACCTATCGCTCGCACGGTGTTGGTCGCGTGCTCGAAGACCTCACCTTAGTCACAGACAAGTCGCTCAGCAGAGCTCTCGTCGAAGAACTGCGACGGTCAAGTCGCTACATGGTCTACGGCAAGAATCACACGTTGTGCAAAGAAGGTGAACCGATCGATCGGCTCATTCTCATCAAGAACGGCTGGGTGCGGCGTTCTCATGGCGCGCCTTTTCATGCTACTTCGCCTGAAGTCGTGTTGGGAATGGATGAAACGATCGGTGTTGATTTTCTCGGCGGTGGAAATTGTCTCGGTATCGAAGGAGTAACCCACCCTGAAACGTGGAAGTATCGGGCCAGCGTGATGGCGAGAACCGAGGTGCTGGAGATCCCGCTCGAGCTGGCTCCTGAACTCCGCCGGCAATTGGCGACGACGCTTGCTGGACTTTCAACTACAGCCAGTGCGTTGCCGCTCACCATCGAAGCGCTTCCTGATCTGAATTCCCTCAAGGCGGCAGAAGAAGAAATCGCGACCGGGATCATCGATGGCAGGAATGTCCTGGTGATGGACATGGATCTTTGTATCCGGTGTGGTAACTGTTCGCTGGCGTGTCACAAGGTCCACGGACAGTCGCGTTTGCTGCGCCGTGGAATACAGATTGAACGCCCGGTCACAATCGGGAAAAAGCGTTTACAGCATGCGTTAGTACCGCAGGTTTGCATGCACTGCGCCGATCCGGAATGCCTGACGGGTTGTCCTACGGGTTCGATCTTTCGCGATCCGCTGGGACACGTCGACATCGATGCGCCCACGTGTATCGGTTGTTTCGATTGCGCCACACAATGTCCTTACGACGCGATCTCAATGGCGCCGCGGACCATACCGCCCAATGGTTCGGGCTTACTCTCGAAATTAAAAAAGGCCCTGAGCTTCAAGCTCAATCCGCCGCCGGTCCTTGAACCGTCCGACGATCTCGTCGCGATCAAATGTAACCTTTGTGAAGCGACTCCACTCAACCCACCAGGCGCACGCCGTAAGGCTTATTCGTGCGAAGAGAATTGCCCGACGGGAGCACTGGTGCGCGTCGATCCGATCCAGTACTTCAGCGAGATTGGACCAGCGCAGGGTTTTGTCTTTCGCGATCAAACTCATGCTGTTGGTCGAAACATTCACAAGAGCGATCCGGTGGCCCGTGCCTGGCACATAGCCGGCGCGGCAGTCACAATCTTGTCAGCCCTTGCACTCGGCTGGGCCATCGGCAAATACGGATACGACACTGTTCTCGCCGGCAGTTGGGTGACAATGCGTTGGCTCACGGGACTCGTTGGGCTGCTCGGCGTCGCGGTCGTGATGACTTATCCATTGCGCAAGCAGGTGTATCGGCGGCGCGCCGGTGCATTGCGTTACTGGATGCTGGCCCATATTTACGTGGGCGCGATCGCAGGCGTGGTGCTTTTGTTTCATTCAGGCCCGCGCACGGGCGGGCTGCTCACCAGCCTGCTTTACGTAGCGTTTGATCTAACGATTCTTTCCGGCATCATAGGCATCGCCGCTTATTACCTCGCGCCGCGGATTATGACGCGTATCGAAGGCGAGCCTTTACTCGTTGAAGACCTCGAGAGCCGCCGTCAAGAACTGCGAACTGACGTTCGTTCAATTCTCGAAAAGAGCCAGGGATGGTTGAAGGAAGAAATTCGAGACCGAGTTTATCCTCGCTTTCTTTCGAATAGTTTTCTGTGGCGGCAGATCTGGAGGCGCGAAGAGTTGAAAGCACTCCTGGCCCAGGCGCGACAGGAATTCAAAGACCGCACCACGCGACTCGCGACTGACGAAGAACGAGAGCTCTTGATCTCGGCTGTGGAGGCGGCGGTGATGTTGCGTCGTGTCGACGCGCTGCTGGCGCTTCACTGGTTGCTACGCGTCTGGATTCCCATGCACATCGTCGCCACTGCGTTGATGCTTGCGTTGATGCTCGTCCACATTGCTCAGGTAGTCTTCTTTAGCGTGAAATAGGATTTCTCTGTGCGATCTCTGTGTCCTCTGTGGTTTTTGACATGGACACCACAGAGCACAGAGAACACAGAGGATGCACAGAGAAAACTAGATATGCCGGCAAAGAACCAGTACATCATCGTTCGTGAGGATCTATTCCTCGATCCGATCACGATTGTGAGCGAAGGATTGCTGATTGGCCGTCTGCCGCAGTGTGAAGTGCGGCTGAATCATCCGTCAGTCTCGCGCGTGCAGGCCGGAATCAAGCAGTTTAACGACGCGTATTACGTGTTCGCGTTGCGGCCGAAGAATCCCGTTATCCTCAACGGCAAACCGGTCGAGGAAAACGAGGCGCTTGCTCCGGGCGATGTCCTCGAGGCTGGCCCATTCAGACTGGAGATCGACGCCGCCGGCGATGCACTCATCATTCGCGTCGAACTCCGGATCGGCATGAAGCCTTCCGAGATCGATGTTAGCGATGCGGGTCTCAGCACTGACAATCTCGTAGCGCCCACCGATGGAACAGCAAAGAAGCCACGACCTGCGCCGATTGCCGGCACCAAAGCGCTCGATATTTTTTGGGACAAGAGGATTCGTGAGGCCGGCAAGATGATGCGCCCATCGCCGTTGTATCCGAAAGGCGGCAGGCGCAGTGGCAAGGCGCAGTTCAACTGGAGACCGACAACTGATCTCAGGTCGCGTTGGCCGATCGCGTTTTTTACATGGGCGCTGTTGATTGTCGGATTGGTTTCAACCGCCGCTGCTTACTGGTACACGAGCGCGTTTGCGCCCGCGCCGCTTTCGAAAGCGCACACGGTTTCGCAGTTCAGCATGGTGCCGGCGATCGCCGCCACACCGAATGCTGGTTCGTGCACGACCTGTCATTCGTTGACGGGAAACATGGAGCAGCGTTGCGCTGCGTGCCATAACACGGAAGCGTTTGTCGCGGGGGTAATCAAGCCACACGAAGCCGCGGGCGTCGGCTGTATTGATTGTCACGCCGAGCATAAAGGAGCAGAGTTTAGTGCGACCGCGGGCGCCCTCGCTTCGTGTACCGCATGCCACAATGATGGTAATCAGAAACTCTTCAACGGACGCAAGGTCGCGACGCCTCACGGCGGTACGTTTGGTTATCCGGTGGTGAATGGTGAGTGGAGTGCGAAGTCGATCAACGATGAAGGTTGGGAATTAAGGAAGCTAGCGGTCCAACGGCAGCCTACCGATACGGACCAGAAGTGGCGTAGCAATCAGTTTCATGCGCTGCACGATCAGCGTGTGAAACTTGTGCCCGGCTTGAAGGGCAATGCCGAAGGGCGACTGTCATGCTCGAGTTGCCACAACTCATTCGATCCGCTTGATCGTGTCACACCGAGAACGACGTGTGCCGCGTGTCACGTCTCCAACAATCAACCTAATTGCACCTCCTGTCATGTTCAGCACGTTAGAGACTCACGGCGCTGGTCGACAGGATTCACAGGATTTCTCATGATGAACCAGATGAATCCTGCGAATCTTGCAAAATCTTGATCATCCTGTCTAACTAGCCCGCTGGTTTGTGGCAAGGGATGCAGTCGTTTGAGCCCGGCGCCTTGCCTTTTAGCGCGGGTCGCGCGGCGATCGCTTTGTCGTGGCAAAGGTTGCAGTTCAGGTGATAGGCGACTTCATTTGTGAGCTTCGTCGGCGCGGGCTTGTCCGGGTACTGCAACGCGGGCATCGGCGCGCTGTCGTCGCCTGCCTGAAGGTGACACGCGCGACAACTCTTCACCGGCTTGGCATCCGCAGCCGCGAGGGCTTCAGTCGTCAACACTGCCTCGCGCTCTGAAGTTTTTAGCGGCGGCTTTAAACTCGCTGCCGGCTGATCCGTGTGATGACACTCAACACACGTCAGCACGCTTTGACCGTCAGGACTATAACTCTTCAACGAGTGAGTCTCGTGATTGAAAGGGACCTCGCCGTACTTGTCCGACTGGCTGTCTTTCGACAGGACCACTTCCTTGGGCTGGGTCTTGCTCTCCTTTTCCTGGAACGTTACCAGGCCCATAGAGACGAGCGCCAGAATCAGGATCAGAACTGTTTTCATTGCTGTTCCTTTCTTTTGTTCTCCAAACTACATCGGCATGCGGAAGGTTGGTCCGGAATGACATCTTCTGCAATCCTTGAACGCCAGGTCGCCGCCAAACGCTCTCCTCCCATTGTGACAAGTGCGACACGTCGTGCTCCGTGTTGTGACGAAATGCTCAGACGCCGCGGGCGAACTCACTTGTCGCGTCTGGGGTGCGCCGGCGGTGAGCCTGTGGCAGTTAATACACGCGAGTCTCTCCCGTGCGCCATGATCTGCATGACTGAACGCGCGAGCGTAAGCACGCGCGTTGGTGCTCGTTGGTCGATAGGGCTTCTGCTCGTGACAAACTCCGCACGACGCGATCTCGCGCCCCGCAGTCGACTTGCTGGAGGGAGTATGGCACGTATAGCAACCATTGTGTGCCGCAAGATTTGCAGGGATTGATAATCCTGCGCCGCGATTCACAGGCGAGCTGTGACAAGCGACGCAACCCCTCTCCGGGCGAGCAGAGCCGGTGTTGTGTTGCGCGTGGTCAAACTTGACGTTGAAGCGCTCGTTGAAACTTGCCGGGAAATTTTTCAAAGGAGGATTGTTGCTGTTGATATCAGTGTGGCAGATGACGCACATCGGCACGGCAGGCGTTGTGAACTGGCTGCGGTGACAGTCTGTGCAAGCTCTGTGACCCGGAAAGCGCGGCGTGGCTGAGTTGTCTGTTCGTTCGTGACACGAGTTACAGGCAAGGGAACTATGCCGCTGACTTGTGTGAAGAAATTTCGAGTAGTCGGTTTGCGCGCTAGCTACCTCGAGAATACAAAAAGCCAGACAAAGTTTTCCCGCAAAGGCGCAAAGACGCAATGTAAGAATTCGAGTTTTCTCTTTGCACCTTTGCGCCTTTGCGGGAAAAATCATTTTATATCCTTCCGCTTCATGGGAGGTCTTTCCGCGATCAGGTAGTGACTTGCCGGCGGATCGAGACTGCCAACATTTGGTGCATGACAATAGGCGCACACAAACCCGCGGTCCTTGTCGATCGCCACTAACTCCTTGTTGAGATCCTCCCGCGATCCGACCTTGTTGTGACATTCAGTGCAGGACGTTATCGGAACATCGGGCTTCAAGCCTCGCAGCGACGCGGCTTTCGTGATGTTGATGTGGCAAGTAGTGCACTCCGCCACGTGTTGCTTTCTTTCACCTCCGCCTTCATGAATAAACTTTATCGAAATTCTCGACGGCTGTTCGCTCGCCGCGTAAGGAGTTGTTAGCTTATGACAACCGTTGCAGTTGTCAGCGACCGGTTGCTGCGACTTCCAATGACAGTTGAAACACGATCCGTGCTCTGCCGGCGACGTCTTGAATGTTGCATTGCGTGGCGCATGGCAGATGGTGCAGTTGTTGTACTGCGGCGGCGGATGAGCAAACCGCAGCAGAGCAATCACGTCCTGATGCCGGTCGTGCGGAAACTCAATCGTGAACTGGAGCCGCGACGCAGGATTACGAAACGCGAATCGCACATCGTCCCGCGGCGACGTCTTCACATGACAAACAGAACAGATTGGAGGCCGTGCGCCGCGGAAGAACTGTGGCCGGTGACAGCTCACACATGCGTCGTGATCCGGATAATCTTTGATGTCAGGAAAAGTTATTTTGTGGCAGGTGTTGCAAGCGGACCGGTGTTTTTGCGTGGAGTGGGAGAACTTCGTGTAATCAACCGGTAAAAACATGGCCACAGATAAACACAGATAAAGACGGATTTTTTTATCGGCGGTTATCGTTTTCATTGATCCGTTTAATCCGCGGCGCAAACTGGTTTGGGTTTTTCGATGCCCACGCACTTCACGTTCTTCTCTTTTCGATTCGAAACGAGGTACGGCTTTTCAGTCGCGAGATCTCCGGGCTTGACTTGCACCTCACAACTCCAGGTCACGAGTGTCTGGCCCAATTCAGCCGGTATCAAATTCGATAAGACATAAGTGCCTATTCCAAGGTCGGTGAAGTACGCAGTGCCGTTGCGGTCTGTCATGACTGAGTGCACGCCCGGGGCCGCTTGCTTCAGCAGCGACTGAAGCGCGCGCTGCCGGTCGCGATAAAAACCGTCACGCACGTCAGGCGGAAGATTCGTCGTTAACCACCGGCGCGCCGTCTCTTCACTTCCAAACTCCTTCTGACTCGCGACGAACGCACTCGCGAATTCCGGTACCGCCTTTGGACCAGTTACAAAATCCTTGTCTACGTCGCGACAGTACACTGACTCGCAGTCACCCTCTTTCAGCCAGTTGATCAGTGCCGCACTCGCGCCGAGCTTTGTGTAATAACAATCACGCGTCGCAGGCGGCTGGCGCTCGATTGCCTCGATCAGGTTGCGGTTCTGTTCGAGTGTGCCCGGAATCAGAAAGAAGCGTTTACGTTGGAGTCCACGCAGCGGGGCAGCGTCATCGGCCTTCACACGCACGCGCAAACGAAGCACACCGGTTTGGCGGGCGGGCGCCTCCTGCTGCTGGGCAAGCGCGGCGGTAACCGCCAACAGAAGCGCGAAGAATATGAGCGCGGATCTCATAGATTTGGACTGCGCGGAAACTTCAAAAACGGCAAACGCACACCGCGCACGAAAAATTGATCCGAACGGATCGCCAGCGGCGGTGAAAAACCATTCGCGCCGGCAGCGGCGATCAGGTCGTCTTGATCCACGCCATCGCCACTGATACCGATCGCACCGACGAGCACGCCGTTTTTATAGAGCGGCACGCTTCCGGGAAAAATTTGAATTCCATTTGGCAGCGAGGGAATTGAAGTACAGGGGACTGCCGGCCCGCCTAGAGACGCGAGAAAATTTGTGCGAATAAGATCGAGCTGTAGCCCGACGTTGAAAGGGCTCCAATCGGCAAGCGAGGTGCTGAATGGTCCAGCCAGAGTGTCGTTGATGCCATCAGGAAAGAATGGGCGATGAAGGAAACCATTCGCGCGATCGGTGAAAGCAATTGAGCCATCGAGCCGGAGTCCATCGGCAATTGCGCGATCCACGTACGATCCGAAGCCTGCGCCTCGCAACAAGGCAGCAGCGTTTGCGCCTGAGAAGAATGCGGCCGTCCTCGCTTTCTGGACCGCGACGTCAAAGCCAAACACTGGCGCGTCTTGTTGCCGGAATATGCCGAGGACAACGCCGGCGGTGTCTACGACAGCAATGGTGACGCGCGCATTGCTTCCGAGTGGCTGCCTGATCGCGGCGCGCGTGATGTTTGCCTGTTGCGCCGCACGCGAAATGATCGTTCCGACTTCGCTGGCGGTGAGTGCATTAGAGCCCGGAGATGTCCCCGCGATGAAAGGAAAGAACCGCGGACTGACTTCACCCGCGACACCGCTGATAACCTGCGGCACAAACTCGGAAGCGGGCGGCGACGAAATCGTCGCGCCGGCAATACTGGCAGTGCTTGCTGGCGCAGGAGGCTTCGCGACGTTCGAGAACGGTAGTCTGATGCCGTCGACCAGAATGTTGTCGCCACGGATGAGTGTAGGCGCTTCGTAACCGCGAATTGCTGACGCGGCGATGAGTTCCTCGAACGGTTGATCGTCGTCGGCAGGATCGCGATCGACTGTGTAAAGCCCATCGCCTTCAACGCCGATGCCGCCTGCGGGCAAACCGTTCTTGTAAATCGGCAAGCCTCCGGGATCGGCCGACAGACCCAGCCGTGCGGACGGCTTTTTAATATCGCTGCAAGGCAGAGAAGAGAACTGAACGCCGTAGAGTGGGCCACTGGAACGAAAACTAATGCCGGGCGGAAAGTGTTCCTGAATGATGAAGCCGGCAGTGCGAGTCGTGAACGCGTTGCCGGTGGTGCTGAAGAACGCAGCCGTCGCTGCTTTCGCCGTGGCTGCCTCGGCTGGCGGAACTGCTGTGCCTTCCAGACCTTGACCTGGTCTGCCCACACTTCGAATCGTCGAAGGCGAAGGTGTGCCGGGCATTGGGAGAAAACCGATCACGTTACCCTCGCGATCAGTGATGACGATATTTACCGGTTTGCCGAGTGCAGTGGCCGCTGAAGCAGCTTGTTGCAGGAGTAGCTGTATGTCACCTGAAGCCAGGTTGGTCGCCGCGCCAGTTGAGAAAGGACTAAGGGCGCCGGGCGTGGGGACAGCATTGAGGTCATCAGGTGGTCCACCACCAACCTGTCCAATGCCGACACGCACGCGATTACTCTCCACGCCGCCATACTTGATCCGCACCAGCACATCGCCTGTCTGCGGCAGGCTCTCTGGAAGACGCACAACGAGCGAAGTGGCCCACGGTTGCTCGGGAACGCTGCCGGCGTGTTCGACAGTCAACAGATGATTTGCGCGGTTTGCATCCTCAGCGTCAGCAGTCACAGCGCTCGCGGTTTCGCCTGGCTGCAACTGAAGATTCATCGCAAACAACATGATGCGCGTGGCTGAATCCGGACCAAACTTTATCTGGGCTCTCGTTGCGAATGGCTCGCGTTGGCGTGTGACGGATTCGAAAGCGATGGCGCGTGTGGAATCGGCGTGACTGATGAGCGTTGGTCGCGTGGACTGCGCTCCGGCATTGTCAAATTTGATGAAGCTGATCGTAAACAGCAGAAATGCCAGCAGGGGAAAGACAAGCCGCATAGCGACAATGTACCACAAAGCCATCGTGTGGCTGCGTAGATTCTATTGTAGCGGTGCGTCAGTTTGAATTGTGCCCCTCCTTGGAGTGGAGCGGCCTGAGGGCGGGGTGTTTGCAAACTGCGGGAACAAGGGCCGAGGGGCGGCCCGCCGCAGAACGCCGACGAGGGGGACAATTAGAAGGTGGCGACCAGGCGCCCAGCAAG
>JAICGZ010000137.1 GCA_025922875.1 Pyrinomonadaceae bacterium | reverse complement strand
GGAGATGGTGATGCCTGGCGACAACGTGGCGATGACGATCGAGTTGATCGCGCCGATCGCGATGGAGAAGGGTTTGCGCTTCGCTATTCGTGAAGGCGGCCGCACAGTCGGAGCAGGCACGGTTTCGGAAGTGATTGAATAACAGTATTGCCGATTTCCGATTGCCGATTGCCGATTAAGAAACGGCTATCGGCAATTGGCAATTGGCAATGGAAATCGGAAGTGATTTATGCCACGCGATAACATTGTGCTTCAGTGTACTGATTGTAAGAGTCGGAACTATGTGACGACCAAGAATAAGAAGACCACGCCTGACCGGCTGGAATTCAGCAAGTTCTGTCGCCGTTGCCGCAAGCATACGGGTCATAAGGAGACGAAGTGAAGACCATTGCCAATTTCCGATTGCCAATTGCCAATTGGTGGGGGCATAAACAAATCGGCAATCGGCAATTGAAAATCGGCAATCCCCATAGGGGTATAGTGTCAACGGTTAGCACGTCGGTCTCCAAAACCGAAAGTCCGGGTTCGAATCCTGGTACCCCTGCCATTTAAGTTGACCGAAGTTTTATGGCTGAAACAGATAATCCAGACGCACCAATAGTAGCGCCAAGAGGAGCGCGCTTTGGTCAAGGGCCGGAGGGCAAAGTCGGCCGGCGTGATCGTGGACACACCATGCCGGTGCTGGGGCCTTTACGTGAGTTTCTGCACGACGTACGGGCTGAGATGAAGCGCGTTTCGTGGCCGACTCTCAAACATGTCCAGAACACGACCATCATTACGGTCATCGCGGTGATATTTTTCGCGGTCTATTTATTCCTGGTCGATCAGGCGTTGTCGCGTCTGATTATGGGATTGGATTGGTTGATCGAAAAAATAGCCAGGGCTTTGGGCCTCGCCTGAGGAAAGAGTTTTCGAATGCAGCAGTGGTTTATCCTCCATACGTACTCGGGACACGAGAAAAAGGTGCGCGACAGCCTGAAGGCGCGTATCCGTGACACCGATCTCCAAAATGAGATTAGCGAGGTGCTGGTGCCTACGGAGACGGTCGTCGAGATGCGCGGCAACAAGCGTATCGAATCGTCGCGCATGTTTTATCCTGGTTACGTGCTGGTGCAGATCGACTGCGACGAGCGTGGCCATATTCCCGATAATGTGTTTCACATGATCAAGTCGACGCCGAAGGTGACCGGATTCGTCGGTGGTCATAATCCGACGCCGCTGACCCCGGACGAAGTCGATCAGATTGTGAATCAGCAGGCGGAGGCCGCCGAAAAGCCGAAGCCGAAGTTTTCGTATGCGGCGGGCGAGACAGTTCGCATCAAGTCGGGACCGTTTCAGAGTTTTACCGGCAAGGTTGAAGAGGTTAACGAAGATAAATCCACGTTGAAGGTTACCGTGACGATCTTTGGGCGTTCGACTCCCGTGGAATTGAATTTTTTAGACGTAGAGAAAGTGACGTTTGCAGAAGAGGAATAGGTCCTATACGTCCTATAGGACCTATGTTTAAAGCATGGCAAAGAAGATTACAGGTTCTATAAAGCTGCAGGTTCCCGCGGGGAAAGCTAATCCGGCGCCGCCGATTGGTCCGGCGTTGGGTCAGCATGGCGTAAACATCATGGAGTTCTGCAAAGCTTTTAACGCCAAGACTGCGCAGATGGATCCCGATCTCAAGATACCCGTGGTGATCACGGTTTATGCGGATCGCTCGTTTACGTTTGAAACCAAAACACCGCCCGCCGCTGATTTGCTAAAGAAGGCTGCCGGAATTCCGAAAGGATCGGGAAAGCCGAATCGCGAGAAGGTCGGCACGATCTCGCGGGCTAAGGTTGAAGAGATCGCGAAAACGAAGTTGCAGGATCTGAATACGACGAGTTTGGAATCAGCGATTCGAACTATAGAAGGTACCGCCCGGCAGATGGGCTTAACGGTTGAATAAGACCGATAGGTCGTAGGACCTATTAAAAGAGGGAGGGACTAACCGCCCGCTTGCACCTCGGAGATTGAAAGTGAAACAACACGGAAAGAAGTATCGCGCCGCGCTCGAGAAGATTGAGCCCGGTCGCAAATACAATCTCGACACAGCGATAGCAAAAGTTAAAGAGATCGCCTTCGCAAAGTTTGACGAAACAGTTGAATTAACAGTTTGGCTCGGCGTCGATCCACGAAAAGCGGATCAACTCGTACGCGGCACTATCGTTTTGCCGCATGGCCTGGGCAAGTCGAAGACGGTGCTCGTGATCGCCCAGGGCGATAAGGTCAGGGAAGCGGAAGAAGCCGGCGCTGACATCGTGGGCGGCGAAGACATCGTTAACAGAATCAAGGGCGGCTGGACTGATTTCGATGCCGTCATTGCCACGCCTGACATGATGCGTCTCGTCGGCGGTCTCGGTAAGGTGCTCGGACCTCGCGGCCTCATGCCCAATCCGAAAACAGGAACTGTTACTTTTGACGTAGCCACCGCAATCAGGGAAACGAAAGCCGGTAAGGTCGAATACCGCGTCGATAAGACTGGAGTCATCCACGTCGGCGTCGGAAAAGTTTCCTTCGAGCCGGAGAAGCTTCGAGACAATACAAGGGCTTTGCTCGATGCAGTGGTCAAGGCCAAACCGGCGACCGCAAAGGGCAAATACGTAAAGAAAGTAAACCTTGCCGCCACGATGAGTCCGGGAGTCTTGTTGGACGAGGCTGCGTACGCGAAATAAAGGTGGGGAGCTGAAACTATGAAAACAAAAGCACAAAAACAGAAAGATCTCGACGCTCTCACCGAACAGTTCAAGAACGCCAGCGCCGCGATGCTGGTTGGCTTTCAGAAGATGACGGTGGCGAAAGATCAGGAGCTGCGCAACCAACTACGTGAAGCCGGTGTTTCGTACGAAGTAGTGAAGAACACGCTGGCGCGCAAAGCGTCCGAAGGAACTGCGCTCGAGCCAGCCGCCGAACACTTCAAAGGTGTGACTGCGGTAGCGCTGAGCACGGGCGATCCGGTGGGTTTGTCAAAAGCAATTTCAAAGTTTACGAAGGCCAATCCGGACATCTTTACGTTCAAGGCCGGAGTTGTTGAGGGCAAGGTGGTCGCGCTGAACGAAGTGGAAGCGATCGCGAGTTTGCCCTCGAAGGAAGAGTTGATTTCAAAGGTGATGTTCCTAATCAATTGCCAGGCGCAGCGTCTGGTGACGGTGATTTCCGCCGTGCCGCGTAACCTGGCAGTAGTTATTAAACAGATTGGTGAGCAGAAGACCGCATAAGGATTTTTGAGGAGGATAGAAAGGTAATCATGGCAGCAACACGCGAAGACGTAATCGAATTCTTAAAAGGCATGACTCTTCTGGAAGCTTCACAACTGGTGAAGGATCTGGAAGAGACTTTTGGCGTATCAGCAGCGGCAGCCGCGGTTGCAGCCCCAGTGGCGGCAGCGGGTGGGGGTGAAGCCGCAGCTCCCGCGGAAGAGAAGACTGAATTTGACGTTATCCTGCAGGCGATTGGCGGCAATAAGATCAATGTGATCAAGGTTGTTCGCGAGGTCACTGCGCTTGGATTGAAAGAAGCCAAGGACCTGGTAGAGGCGGCCCCCAAGGCAGTAAAAGAAGCCGTTTCGAAGGAAGAAGCGGAAACGATCAAGCAAAAGTTGACCGACGCGGGCGCGACCGTCGAGGTCAAGTAACACGGATGAACACGGATAGATACGGATTGAATCCGTTTTATCCGTGTAATCCGTGGCTCAATCGTTCGTGGCTTGACACTGGAATAGTTAGTGGCTACTTTAAGGGAGTATTGAGGCGCTGGCGTTACTCCCAAAAAATTTGACGGAAAGATCCGCCGCTTTTGCGTAACAAGCGGTCAGGGCATTGTGCGCTCTGACCGCGCTTTGGCGTCTCTAACTGGCAACTGGAATCGGCAATCATAAGGAATCTCACATGTCTGCAAATCTGCTTCAAACAATCAATACCGGATTAGGAAGACGTACCAGTCAGGCGCCCGAGCGTGAGGACTTCTCCAAGATCGCCACCGCCGTCCGGATACCGAACCTGATTGAGATTCAACGCGAATCGTATAACCGCTTTCTCCAGATGGACCTGCTGCCTGAGGAGCGCGAGGCTACCGGTCTTCAGGCTGTTTTTCAGTCTGTGTTTCCTATCTCCGACTTCCGCGGGACGGCCACGCTCGACTTTGTCGAGTACCAGATTGGTAACTGGCAGTGCAAATGCGGACGTCTCGAAGGTCTGAATTACCTGCGTTCGAACTGCAAGAACTGCGGCGCGACCATTAAAGTCAACCCGCTCGCAGCCGGCGATACGCTCTGCCATCGCTGCGGTACGTTCAATTTCGTTCGGCCACAGCTTTGCGAAAACTGCGGCGAGCCTGTCGGTCTCAAGCATAAACACGATCAGCAGGAGTGCCAGGAGCGTGGCATGAGTTACAGCGTGCCGCTCAAGGTAAAGATCCGCCTGACTGTTTTCGACAAGGACCCGGACACTGAAGTTCTATCGATCCGCGACATCAAGGAAGAGGAAGTCTTCTTCGGCGAAATCCCGCTGATGACTGACAACGGAACGTTCATCATCAACGGCACTGAGCGCGTCATCGTCTCGCAGCTTCATCGTTCGCCGGGTGTCTTCTTCAAGCGCGGCGCGATCTACGTCGCGAAGATCATTCCGTATCGCGGCTCCTGGGTCGAGTTTGAATACGACCAGAAGAACCTGCTTTACGTGCGCGTCGGCAAACGCAAGTTTCTGGCGTCGATCTTCCTGCGCGCCCTCGGACTCTGGTTCAATCAGAAAACCGATCTAAAAGGACTGCGCACCGATTCACAGCTTGAAGAAGGAGTGAAGAACGCCTCATTCACCGATGAGGACATGCTTCGCCACATCTACATTACTGACGAGATTCGTCTTGAAGACGGTCGTTTGAAAGTCCAGGTTTCTGAGCACGGACCAACAAGCCTCGTCGGTATGAAGGTGGATCAAGACATCAAGGGAAAAGGACCTGATCCGATCGTTCGCGGTGGCAAGAAGGTCGCTGCTTCGTCACTCGAAGCACTGCGCAAGGCAAATATCAAGGAAGTCGAAGTCGACTCCTCGCAATTGGAAGGCGCCTTTGCCGTTGCGGATATCGTCAACACCGAGAGCGGCGAGATCGTTCTCGAAGCCAACAACGAGATCACACCCGCCAAACTCCAGGAGATCGTTGAGGCTGGGATTACAAACTTCTCGGTGTTCTTTCCCGAGCGCGATGATGTTGGACCAGTCCTGTCGTTGACGCTCAAGAAAGACGTCATCACGAAACCGGTCGACGCGCTGCTCGAGATCTACCGCAAGATGCGTCCCGGCGATCCGCCAACCGTGCAAACTGCCTATCGTCTGCTCGAAGCGATGTTCTTCGATCCGCGCAAGTTTGACTTCTCGCGCGTTGGGCGTCTGAAGTTCAACATCAAGATGGGCAAGGACGAGCGCGAGCGCATCGGCGATCCACTGCTTTCAGCGAATGACTTCTACGAAGTGGTTTCTTACGTGCTGAAGATGCGCAAGAACCCTTCGGAGTACCAGGCGGACGACATCGATCACCTCGGCAATCGACGCGTGCGCGCGGTCGGTGAGTTGCTCGAGAACCAGTTCCGCATCGGTCTGGAGCGCATGGAGCGGGCCATCAAGGAAAAGATGTCCATCCACCAGGAAATGCAGACAACCATGCCGCGCGATCTCATCAACGCCAAGCCGGTGACGGCGGCGGTGCGTGAGTTCTTCGGCTCGAGCCAGTTGTCGCAGTTCATGGACCAGACAAACCCGCTTTCGGAGATCACACACAAGCGCCGCTTGTCCGCGCTTGGACCAGGTGGTCTATCGCGTGAACGCGCGGGGTTCGAAGTCCGCGACGTCCACCCGACGCACTACGGACGCATTTGTCCGATCGAGACTCCTGAAGGTCCGAACATCGGACTCATCTCGAGTCTGTCGTGCTTTGCGCGCATCAACGAGTTTGGGTTCATTGAAGCGCCTTACCGGAAGGTTATTGACGGGCGCGTGGTTGAATACGTGCGCGTTGTCAACGGCGGCGACACGAAACTCAAACCCGGCGATCACATTCCACATGAAGAGCTCGAGAAGGCCAACAAGAAACTCGCTGCGGATGGCCGCAAAGCCGAGTTTGAGCCATGGCCTTTCTATCTGACCGCGTGGGAAGAAGACAAGCACGTCGTCGGTCAGGCAAACATCGAGCTCGATGAGGATGGAAACATCATCAACGAGCGCAACGCGGCGCGAAAAGCCGGCGAGTTCATTCTCGCGCTGCGCAAGGACATCGAATATGTCGACGTCTCGCCGAAGCAACTCGTTTCAGTCGCCGCTTCGTTGATCCCGTTCCTCGAGAACGACGACGCGAACCGCGCGTTGATGGGATCAAACATGCAGCGCCAGTCAGTACCGCTGCTGCGCGCTGAAGCGCCGTACATCGGTACCGGAATGGAAAAGGTCACGGCACGTGACTCCGGCGCGGTGGTGGCCGCGAAACGCGACGGCGTCGTCGACTATGTCGACTCCGAACGCATCATCGTCAAGGCTGACCACAACGTCGACGGCACGATCTCGCGCGAAGTGACCGCGGACATCTACACGTTGATCAAATTCAAGCGTTCGAACCAGAACACTTGTATTAATCAGCGTCCGATCGTCCACGTGGGCGAGCGCGTAGAGAAAGGCCAGGTGATCGCGGATGGTCCATGCACGGATCGTGGTGAGCTCGCGCTCGGACGCAACGTGCTGGTCGCATTCATGCCGTGGCGCGGTTACAACTTTGAAGACGCGATTCTTGTTTCCGAGCGGCTGGTGAAAGAGGATTACTACACCTCGATTCACATCGAAGAGCTCGAAATCGAAGCGCGCGACACGAAGCTCGGTCCGGAAGAGATCACCCGCGACATTCCGAACGTCGGTGAGAACATGCTCCGCGATCTCGACGAGAGCGGCATCATTCGCATCGGCGCTCAGGTGAAACCGGGTTCGATTCTGGTCGGAAAAGTCACACCGAAAGGTGAGACCCAACTGACCGCGGAAGAAAAACTGCTGCGAGCAATCTTCGGCGAGAAGGCCGGCGACGTTAAGGATGCTTCACTCGTCAGCCCGCCGGGAATCGACGGTACCGTCGTAGACGTTCAGGTCTTCACCCGCAAGGGACAGGAGAAGGACCAACGCTCGCTGGCTATCGAACAGGATGAAGAAGATCGCCTGCGACGCGACCTTGAAGACGAGATTCGTATCCTGCGCGAGCAGCGTGACGAGCGAATCTACGAGCTTCTCGAAGGCCGCAAGCTCTCGGCGGATCTCGTTGCCAATAAAGAAGTATTGATAGAGAAAAACGTGCCGATCACGCGCGAGATTCTGAGGGAAGTTGACCCGAAAGCGTTGCGCAAAGTGCAACTTGCTTCTTCGCGTCTCGATATTGGTAGTGAGATCAAGGAGTACGAAGATCGCACCGAGCGGCAGATCAAGATCCTCTCGGACATCTACGAAGAGAAGATCGCGAAGCTGCGACAGGGTGACGAGCTTTCACCGGGCGTGATCAAGATGGTGAAAGTGTTCATCGCCATGAAGCGCAAGCTGTCAGTCGGCGACAAGATGGCCGGCCGTCACGGAAACAAGGGTGTGATCGCGCGCATTCTTCCCGAAGAAGACATGCCGTATCTGCCCGACGGTACGCCGGTCGAGATCGTTTTGAACCCGTTGGGCGTGCCTTCACGCATGAACGTGGGCCAGATCCTCGAGACACACCTGGGCTGGGCCGCGCGCGTGCTGGGAATGCACTTCGCCACGCCGGTGTTCGACGGTGCGACGGAAGCTGAGATCAAGAAAAAGCTACAGGCATCCGGAGACCGTGCTCGCGACCTCGGACTTCCCGAAATCGTCAATGAGTCAGGCAAAGCCGTGCTGTACGACGGTCTCAGCGGCGAGCCATTCGAACAGAAGGTGACAGTTGGCTACATCTACATGTTGAAGCTGTCGCATCTCGTCGACGACAAGATCCACGCCCGCTCGATTGGACCATACAGTCTGATTACGCAGCAGCCGCTCGGCGGTAAGGCGCAGTTTGGCGGACAGCGATTTGGAGAGATGGAGGTTTGGGCGCTCGAAGCTTACGGCGCGGCGCACATTCTTCAGGAGCTGTTGACGGCGAAGTCTGACGACGTTGCCGGACGTTCGAAGATTTACGAGGCGATCGTTAAAGGCGAGGCTGACTTCGATCCAGGTCTGCCCGAGTCGTTCAACGTGCTCGTGCGCGAACTGCAGTCGCTGTGTCTCGACGTTGAGCTGATCAATAAGAAGGCAGCCGGCGATGGTTTAGGGCAGGAAGATGGTGTTGGTGAAGCGATCGTCACGAGCGCTGTTGAAGCGTAGATTTATTGCCAATTGCCAATGGCCGATTGCCGATTTGAAGTTGGCTCTCGGTGGCCGCAAGGTCTTTAAACAATTGGCAATTGGCAATCGGAAATTGGCAATCATTTATTGGCAATTGGCAATGGAGAAAACCCGTGTTTCGATTCCAACAAGAAAAGACGCAATTAGCTCCAGACTTTGAAGCTATTCGTATCTCACTTGCGTCACCGGAAAAAATCCGGCAATGGTCGCATGGTGAGGTGACCAAACCAGAAACAATCAACTACCGCACCTTCAAGCCTGAGCGCGATGGACTCTTCTGCGCGCGAATTTTTGGTCCGGTCGCTGATTGGGAGTGCCTCTGCGGAAAATACAAACGCATGAAGCACCGCGGCGTGATCTGCGACAAGTGCGGAGTGGAAGTGACTCAGGCGAAAGTGCGTCGTGAGCGCCTGGGCCATATCGATCTGGCCAGCCCGTGTTCGCACGTTTGGTTCTTTAAAGGACTTCCCAGCCGCATCGGCCACCTGCTCGACATCCCGCTGCGCGAGCTCGAGAAGGTCCTTTACTTCGAGTCTTACATCGTGATCGATCCGGGTGACGTTCCCGGTCTTAAAGAACGCGAGCTGGTCAGCGACGAACGTTATCGTGAACTCGTGCGCGATTATCCCGCGCAGTTTGTCGCGAAGATGGGCGCCGAGGCGATCAAAGAACTGCTCGCGATGGTCGACGTCGAAGAGCTCGCGACCGATCTTCGCAAGCGCATGAGGGAAGAGACGTCGCAGCAGAAGAAGCTGAAGTATTCGAAGCGTCTGAAAGTTGCGACCAGTTTCTTAAAATCCGGAAACAGGCCTGACTGGATGATCCTCGACGTCATTCCCGTCATTCCACCTGAGCTGCGGCCGCTCGTGCCGTTGGATGGTGGACGCTTTGCGACTTCGGATCTCAACGATCTTTATCGACGCGTAATCAACCGCAACAACCGTCTCAAGAAGTTGATGGAGTTGCGCGCGCCGGAAGTCATCGTACGCAACGAAAAGCGCATGCTTCAGGAAGCAGTCGATGCGTTGTTTGACAACGGACGGCGCGGACGTGTGCTGCGTGGCGTCAACAACCGCCCGCTCAAGTCGTTGAGCGGAACGTTGAAGGGCAAGCAGGGACGTTTCCGTCAGAACCTGCTCGGTAAACGCGTGGACTATTCGGGGCGTTCAGTTATTGTGGTCGGCCCGGAGTTGAAACTCCACCAGTGCGGTCTGCCGAAGAAGATGGCGCTCGAGTTGTTCAAGCCATTCATCTACAACCAGCTCGAGAAGCAGGCGCATGCCGCCACGATCAAGCAAGCGCGCGAGATGGTGGAACGGCAGGAGCCCGTTGTCTGGGACATTCTGGAAGAGGTGATTCGCGAGCACCCGGTGCTTCTGAATCGTGCTCCAACTCTGCACCGGCTCGGCATTCAGGCTTTCGAGCCAGTGTTGGTTGAAGGTAAAGCCATCAAGATCCACCCGCTCGTTTGTACGGCTTTCAACGCCGACTTCGACGGCGACCAGATGGCGGTACACATTCCGCTCAGTCCGGAAGCGCAAATCGAAGCGGCAGTGCTGATGCTTTCGAGCAACAACATCCTGAGCCCTGCCAGCGGTCAGCCGATCGCTGTGCCCTCGCAGGACATCGTGCTTGGTATCTATTACCTGACGCGCGATCGTGCGGGAGCAAAGGGTGAAGGTCGTGTGTTTGCGTCACTGGAAGAAGTATTACTCGCACTCGACGCGGGTGAAGTCACCACGCAAACGCCGATTAAGCTCCGCATCCAGGGCGATCTGATCGACCTCGTGCAGGAACACGATCCGCAGGACATTCTCCGGGCTGTTGTTCAGGACGACGTCCGCCGGGTCATCAATACAACAGTCGGCCGCGTAATCTTCAATGACTCGATTCCTGCCGGTCTTCCTTTCATCAACGGCACGTTGAAAAAGAAAGGACTCCAGTCGCTGGTTAACTATTCGCACATTCGCCTGGGCCATGAGATGACCGTCAAGATGCTCGACGATCTCAAGACCCTCGGCTTCCTGTATGCGACTAAAGCCGGCATCTCGATCGGCATCGACGACCTCGTCACTCCGGTGGCCAAGAAGTCGCTGGTCGACAAGGCTGACAAGGACGTGATCGCAGTTGAGCAGCAGTATCTCGACGGCGTTATCACGAACGGCGAACGCTACAACAAGGTCATCGCGATCTGGTCTGAAGTGACTGACAAAGTCGCGAAAGAGATGTTCAAGGCGATGGACGATCGCGAACGCTCCAGCGGCGAGCTCAATC
The DNA here is from genome assembly GCA_025922875.1 of Pyrinomonadaceae bacterium. GTDB lineage: Bacteria > Acidobacteriota > Blastocatellia > Pyrinomonadales > Pyrinomonadaceae > PSRF01. The sequence continues at coordinate 6,326 of JAICGZ010000137.1, read as the reverse complement.
CAATCCTCGTGATGAGCGACTCCGGAGCGCGCGGTAGCGCCCAGCAGATTCGCCAGCTCGCCGGCATGCGCGGTCTGATGGCTCGTCCCTCGGGCGAAATCATCGAGACTCCGATCCAGGCAAACTTCCGCGAAGGCCTCAACGTGTTGCAGTACTTCATCTCGACACACGGCGCTCGCAAGGGTTTGGCTGATACGGCGCTCAAGACCGCTGACTCGGGTTACCTGACACGCCGTCTCGTCGACGTGGCCCAGGACGTGATCATCAGCGAAGAAGATTGCGGCACGCTGCGTGGTATTTCCGCCAGCGCGATTGTGGAAGGCGGCGAGGAGATCGAGTCGCTGCGCGACCGTATCGTCGGCCGCACGGCTCTCGAAGACGTCACCGACCCGATTGAAGGAGATGCAATCGTCGAAGCCAACCAGGAGATCGATGAAGACCTTGCGGCTGAGATTCAACGTTCAGGCGTGCAGCGCGTGCGCATTCGTTCGGTGTTGACCTGCGAATCGCGACGTGGCTGCTGCATCAAGTGTTACGGACGAAACCTCGCGACTGGTCGTCCGGTTGAAATCGGTGAAGCTGTGGGCGTGATTGCCGCGCAGTCAATCGGCGAACCGGGCACGCAGTTGACGATGCGTACGTTCCACATCGGTGGTACTGCGCGTCTGGAAGAATCGTCCAAACACGAAGCACGACAAGACGGCACGATCAAGTACATCGATTTGCAAACGGTTAAAAGCCGCAAGGGTGAACGCATCGCGATGAACCGCAACGGCTCGTTGACGATCATCGACGATCGTGGTCGTGAAGCGGCGCGTTACCAGATCGTTTACGGCGCGCACATCCTCGTCGAAGACGGCAGCCGCGTCACGCAGGACCAGCTCCTGGCTACGTGGGACCCGTTTACGTTCGCAATCCTTACCGAAGTCGCTGGTCACGTGAAGTTCCAGGACTTGAAGGAAGGCGTAACGTTTGATGAAGAAGTGGACGAAGTGACCGGCCAGTCGCGCATGGTCGTGAAAGACTCGCCTGACGAAAAGAAACAGCCTCGTCTGGAAATTCGCAGCGCCAGCAACAAGGTGCTGAAAACTTACCAGATGCCTGTGCGTGCGAACCTGATGGTGAGCGACGGCGAGGAAGTTGAGCCGGGCGACATCATCGCGAAGATCCCGCGCGAAACTACCAAGACAAAAGACATCACCGGCGGTTTGCCGCGCGTCGTCGAACTGTTCGAAGCACGGCGTCCGGCGGAAACGGCGGTCATGTCTGAAATCGATGGCACGGTTACGCTCGGCGCAATCTCGAAGGGCAAACGCAAACTGATCATTACCGGCGACGACGGTGAAGAGCGCGAGTACGACATCCCGCGCGGCACGCACATCAACGTGCAGGATGGCGACCGCGTTCGTGCCGGCGAAGCTCTGATGGATGGACCTCTAAACCCGCACGACATTCTGCGCGTTCTGGGTATGAGTCGTTTGCAGGAATACCTCGTAAACGAAATCCAGGAGGTCTACCGCCTGCAGGGTGTGAACATCAACGACAAGCACATCGAAGTGATTGTCCGGCAGATGTTGCGCTGGGTGAAGATCAAGGAAGTCGGCGACACCGAGTTCCTGCTCGAAGAGCAGGTCGATCGTTTCCGCTTCCAGGACGAGAACGAGCGTGTGCGGCAGGAAGATGGCGAAGTGGCGCAGGCTGAGCCGCTCTTGCTGGGCATCACTAAGGCCTCGCTCTCGACTGACTCCTTCATCTCCGCGGCGTCGTTCCAGGAGACTACGCGTGTGCTGACGGAGGCGGCGATTTCCGGTCGCGTCGATTACCTGCGCGGTCTCAAGGAAAACGTGATCATGGGGCGGTTGATTCCGGCCGGTACGGGCATGGAATACTATCGCAACGTGGATATCGAACGTGATGAAACAATCGATCAGGCGAGGGAACGGGAGCTCGATGAGTTTCCCGACATCGTCGGTGGTCACGACATCGTGATGCCTACACGTGAGCCGATTGTGGTGCCGGCCGGAAGTTCCAACGACGGCGATGTCGTTGCCTCTCCGGACGTAGAAGAGTAAACCTTAAGCCGCAGATTGACGCGGATGAACGCAGATTAGAGATCGGCGTTTGATCCGCGTAAATCTGCGGCTAAGTTGTTTTCCTGTCCTTGTATCCTCTCGCAGTGCTTACAAATAGTCACTTTAGCCGGTAACTCATTCACGAGTTGCAGTGTGTTTGACTTCCGTTCCGACGTCACGCGACTAATTCTTAATCCGCAGAGCGTGTGGTGTCCACCGGGTTGGACCAGGTGATAAATCTCTGTCATCAGCCGGGTGGCGTACATAGCAGGAATCTGCCGCGCCGCACTGCTTCCGCCAAAATCGTTAGTCACTCGTTCCATCATCAGAACTCTCGGTTGACTTCTTTCAGTACGTTCAGAGCACTGAAAACCAAGTCTTCTACTCTCAAGTGCAATCATGGTGCCGTTCGCATAAGTGAGAATACATGCCTGATCAGGTGGCGCTTCACCTCGTTTTTTCTTTCCGTGACAAGACAACATCGTTACAATCCCGTACGCACCCATGAATTTCAAACAACTGAAGAACCTCCCCGGTGCGCGCAAGGCCGCGATGCCCGACTTTGTGCAGCCGCAGTTAGCAACACTCGTTGCAAAGCCTCCTGCGGGAGACGAGTGGGTGCACGAATTGAAGTTTGATGGCTACCGGCTTTTATGCCATCTGGCTGGCAAGCAAGTTCGGTTTTGGACGAGAAACCAGAAAGACTGGACCGCGAAGTTTGGGAGTGTCGCTAAGGCGGTGAAAGCGCTGCCACTCAAGAGCGCTATCCTCGACGGCGAGATCGTGGCCCTCGATCCATCCGGTCGCGCCAGTTTTCAAAGGCTGCAGCAGTCGATCAATAAGGGCGGCGGGTCGGGACTAATCTTTCACATCTTTGATCTCATCTATCTCGAAGGATTCAATCTCACCAGGACTCCGTTGCTGGAGCGCAAGCGCGTGCTGGCGGAATTGTTGGAGCCTCTGGGCAACACAGGCCTGTTGCGCTACAGCGATCACATCGAGGGAAACGGCGAGCTGTTTCTCAAAGAGGCGTGTAAGTTGGGAATTGAGGGTATTGTTTCGAAGCATGCGAATTCGGCTTACGAGTCAATGCGTAGTCGCAACTGGCTGAAGATCAAGTGTCTCAAGCGTCAGGAGTTTGTCATTGCGGGATACACGTTGTCGGACAAGGGAATTCCGTTCAGTTCGCTGGTTCTCGGGGTTTATGAGAAGGGGAAACTGATCTACGCGGGCCGCGCGGGCACGGGCTTCAGCAACGCGATGCGGGTTGAGTTGAAGAAGATGCTGGATCGCCTGGCACGCCCAACCAAGCCGTTCGAACAGATCCCGAAAGATCCGGGCCTGAGACGCGCCGTTTGGGTTGAACCAAAACTCGTCGGCGAAGTTGCATTTAGCGAGTGGACTGACGAAGGCATCATCCGTCACCCTTCGTTTCAGGGCCTGCGCGAGGACAAAAAGCCCACGGACGTAATCCGTGAAAATCCATCCTAATCCGCGTCATCTGTCTTTAAAACGTACAGGAATCTCTTTTCAGAGTTGGGAATTAAAAACTTACTCTTCATTTGCAATCCGTCCCCGGCAAACAACAGCATCGTCGCACCTTTCGGCGCCCATTCGATCAACGCCGCCAGCTTATCCCTGAACTGATCCAGCGCGCGACAAGTAACGAACGACACCTCGGGCGCCTCAATGTCCTCAAACCGTCGCGCAATGATCGACGCCCTGCGCCCGACCGCGTTTAAAGCTTCCCGCAAAAAGACAGCCTTCTTGTGCGACGACTCAATCAACGTCGCTTCGAGATCCGCGCGCGCCACCAGGCATGGAATGATCGGCAGTCCCGCGCCGGAGCCGACGTCTGCTATCTTTGCATTCTGCGGCAGGTGTTGGAGCAATAGCAGCGACTCGAGCACGTGTCGCGTGGCAAACTCCTCCGGCGTACACGGCGCCACGAGATGCAGGCGGTCGTTCCAGCGTGTTAGTAAACTGTAGTACTCGCCAAGCTGTGTTAAGGTTTCCTGAGACAGATCGAGGTCGTAGCTCCCCATGTTAGCTCTTAAACTTTGCTCGAATCTGAGTGTATCCACTGGAACAGAAGAATAGATCATGATTGACGATTTTGTTGAGCAGCATCGTTTCCTGGGAAATGCGGTGCCACGGATCATCGTTGAGCACGTGGCCGGGCTTGCTTCCCGGCGCGTGACGCCTGAAGCGACGCCGGCGGAGTTGGAAAAACTCTTCGACGAGCCGCTGCCCGAGAAGGGAATCCCGCTCGAAGAAATTCTGGCGCGTTTTCGTGATGACGTTGCGCCAAACGCGATGGGAGTTCCGAATCCGCGGTACTTTGGTCAGTTTAATCCCACGCCGTTGCCGATCGGCGTTTGGGCTGATGCGTTGTCATCGCTGCTTAATCAGAATGCCGGGGCCTGGCGCAATGGTCCAAGCTCCGCGATGATTGAAGCGCGAGTGATCCGCTGGCTCTGTGATCTGCTGAACTATGGTCGAAAGAGTTTTGGGACGTTGGCGAGTGGCGGATCGGAAGCGAATTTGCTTGCCTTGAAGTGTGCTCGAGATAGTGTGACTGCTGACATCATAAATCGGGGCGTGCGCAAGGCGCCGGGCGACCTGGTGATTTACGCTTCCGATCAGTGTCACTATTCGATCGACAAGAGTGCGGATCTTCTCGGTCTCGGCCGTGAAGGCGTGCGAAAGATTCCGACTGACGATCGGTTTCACATTTCGCTCGAGATGTTGCGCGAGGCGATTGCTCGTGATCGCGATGCTGGTCGTGTTCCCTGCTGTGTAGTGGGCGTGGCGGGCACGACTTCAAGCGGCGCGATCGATCCACTCGAGGAGCTCGCGGATATTGCCCGTGAAAACGGTTGCTGGTATCACGTTGACGCGGCCTATGGTGGACCACTCGCGTTTTCGACGCAACACAGAGATAAGCTGCGTGGCATCGAGCGCGCGGATTCGATCACGTTCGATCCGCACAAGTGGATGTTTGTTCCTTTCTCTTGCGGCGCGACGCTGGTGCGCGATGGCGGTCAGGTGTTGCGCAAGTCGTTCGACATGACGCCGGAGTACCTTAATGAGGATCGCGGTGGTGCTGACGTTGAGTTTGATTTTTTCCGCTACGGGCAGATGGGAACGCGACGGTTCAATTCGTTGAAGCTCTGGATGGCGGTGAAGTTCATGGGCCGTGAGGGTTATGCCCGGATAGTAGAACGCCAGATCGAGCTGACAAAATACCTCGCCAAACAGCTCGATGCGCTTGGAAATTTCAAACGTTTGGGTGAAGTCGAAACGGCTGTATGTTGTTTTCAGTTTCTACCTACGCCCGATTTAGATGGACCAAATCTCGATCTACTACAGCAACGTTTGCAGCAGACAATCGAACGCAGCGGCGAAGCCTGGCTAACCACGACCGTGCTAAAGGGACGACGAGCCCTGCGTGTGAACATCAACAGCTTTCTCACCGAGCAACATCACATAGACGATCTGGTAAAATTGCTCGCGCGCTTCGCCAACGACATCAAATGAAGTTTATTCATTCATTTTTGTGCCTTTTGTGCCTTTTTGTGGCGAATGCTTTTGTTGTGGCGCAGACGGGGCCGAAGTCGCTGCCGGCCGTTACTTCGCAGGCGGACTTTGACAAAATCTCAGTCACCTACGACGCAAACACTCCTTACGCCTTGCCGCACGTGATGATCGTGATCGATCGTAAAGACGGTAACAAGATCTACTACGTCAACAAGAAGCGCTACAGCTTTCACAAAGACTTCGTCAACGGCACCTATCTCTCCCTCGAACGCGGCAAAGAATTTTTCGTAAACAACTACATCAAACCCAACCGGCGCTTCATTCTCGGCACGCTCGCTTACCAGATTCCAATCAAACGCTGGACGTTCGAGTTTTGGGAAGGCGATCTGATACCGGCGGATCAGATCCAGCTCGCCTACGATGTAATCAACAAATCGTTTTTCGCGCCGGTCGCGTTTAAGCCGAATTCACTGCGACAAGAGGAAGCGACTCGATCGCTCGCAGGCATACAGCGTGTTCTGCATAGCGACATCGCCAAAGAGCAGTCGTATCAGGCGCTCAACGTCGCGAAGGGGCTTGGGCGCATTCACATCATTCCCAAGCTCGACGAACACGTCGAAATCGGTTTCAACGAGATTCTCGTGCTCGACGAAGTACCGGTCCAGCTTCCGCCGGTCGCCGGCATCATCACGTCGCAACCGTCAACGCCACTCT
>JAICGZ010000136.1 GCA_025922875.1 Pyrinomonadaceae bacterium | reverse complement strand
TTGACCGTTGATCAAAACATCATCAGTGACGACAAACATCGTCGCTTCATTGGCGCCCGTGCGCCACATGTGCCCGAAGGGAACAATCGGAGCACCTTTCGGCCGCTCGTTTTGGTTATCGAGCGTAGCCTCACCTTTGGCAGTTTGCTCCGGCAATGGATCGCCCCAAATCTTTCGTCCTTTGACGCCCGGGCGACTGTAAGTGATCGTGACGTCTGTGACTCCGATTCTTTGCGTCACACTCGCTTTTGGACTTGGACGCGGCGTATCGATCTGCGCGAAGACCGAAACGGCGAAGCACAATAGACACAACAAGGCTGAGAAGGAAACAGAAACACGCTTCAGGGAATTCATTGGGTCTTTCTCCTCGTGATGGGTTTGGCGGGAATGATATCAGATCCCGGCATAGGGCCTATAGGGCTTATAGGACCTATCTGACCTATAATGCCTTCGACATTCAGCTAACCTTTCAGATCTACCATCTTTTGGAGGACACACCCGCATGACGAGCCGCATCTCGCCTATCCTTCTACTGCTCTTTTGTCTCTTAACCTTCTCAGTCCAAACCGAGGCTCAGAACGGGCACGGCGGCCCAACTCGCCTACTGCGAACTCCAACCATTAGTGCAACCCAAATCGGCTTTGCCTATGCAAACAACATCTGGGTCGTTCCGCGTGCAGGTGGCGGCGCACGGCGATTGACCAGTTTTCAGGGACAGACCGGGAATCCGCATTTCTCACCTGACGGGCGGTGGATCGCGTTCAGCGGCGAGTATGCCGGCAACTTCGATGTTTATATCGTCCCCTCTGAAGGCGGCGAGCCGCGCCGTCTGACGTGGCATCCTGGCGCTGACCTTGTTGAAGGCTGGACACCCGATGGCAGATCGATCCTCTTCTCCTCGACGCGCGGAAGCTGGGCGCCGAGCGGCGCGCCGCGATTTTGGACGGTGCCGCTCGACGGTGGCATCGAAGAGCCGATGGTCCTGCCACGCGCTTACCAGGGAAAGATCTCTGCTGACGGCACTCACATCGCCTATCGCATGAACAACTCGTGGGACGAGGAACGTCGCAACTATCGCGGCGGACAAAATCGGCCGATCTGGATCGTCGATCTTAAAACTTACGATCTCGTTTCTCCGCCGTGGACCGGCTCCAAGGACATCGATCCGGTTTGGGTTGGCGACTCCGTCTTCTTCATTTCCGATCGCGACGGTGTGGCAAACGTTTGGGAGTATCAGACGAAGAGCAAGAAGCTGGCGCAGATTACGAAGTTCACTGACTTTGATGTGAAGTCGATCGACTCAGGCGCAGGTGCGATCGTTTTTGAGCAGGCCGGATACATACACGAATTCGATCCTAAGAGCGGCAAAACAAAAATCGTGAATATCGTCGCGGCAGGTGACTTCCCGTGGATGATGCCGAATTGGGAAGACGTCACGAATCGTCTTTCGAACATGGCGCTATCGCCAACCGGGAAGCGCGTTGCGGTCGAAGCGCGTGGCGAGATCTTCACCATTCCGGCGGACAAAGGCGACGTCCGAAACCTGACAAACTCGAGTGGCTCCGCTGAACGCTATCCGGCGTGGTCTCCGGACGGCAAGTTTGTTTCGTACTTCAGTGACAAGTCGGGCGAGTACAAACTCGTGATCGAATCGCAGGACGGGCTGACGCCTCCACGTGAGATCACGCTTGAAAAGCCCACTCATTACTACACACCGTCGTGGTCGCCTGATTCCAAAAAGATTCTGTTCACTGACACGAACTTGAAAGTCTGGGTGCTCGATCTGGCAACGGAAAAGGCAAAGATTGTGGGCCAGGATCCGTGGATGGTGCCGCAGCGCACGCTGAATCCGGTTTGGAGTCCTGATTCGAAGTGGGTCGCTTACTCGAGCCGTTTGCGTTCGTTGTATCACGCGATCTTTGTGAGCAATGTTGAGACGGGCGAGTCGAAGCAGATTACTGACGGACTCGCGGACGCCGTGTGGCCCACGTGGGACGCGAGTGGAAAGTATTTGTGGTTCCTTGCTTCGACCGATTTCGGGTTGCGTTCACAATGGCTCGACATGACTTCCTACGATCACACCACCAACTTCGGATTGTACTTCGCAGTTTTGCGTAAAACTGATCCGAGTCCACTACTGCCGGAGAGTGATGAAGATCGTGGCGTCGGTACGGGCACGCGTAGACCGCAACCGGGCATGTGCCCCGGTGAGGCTCCCGGCGCGGCGGAAGGTGGTGGTGGCGAAGGAGGCGGCGGCGGTGGTCAACGCGGACCGCGACCTCCAGTAACTGTGCAAATCGATTTTGAGGGACTGCAACAACGGATCGTTTCGGTTCCGGGCGTACCGCAGCGGCAGTATGCAGATCTCCAGGCCGGTGTTGATGGCCAGGTGTTTTATCTGGAAGCAGGGCGCGCTGGCGGTGGTGGCGGCGGCCAAGGCGGTGGCGGTGGAGCAGCCAATGAGCTATGGCGTTATCGTCTCTGCGATCGTCGTGCAGTTACCTTTGCCAACGGCGTTGCTGGTTACGAAATCAGCGCCGATCGTCGCAAGCTCGTTTATCGCGGCGCAACCGGCGGTGGCGGACAGGGTGGTCCAGGTGGCGGCGGCGGCACCCCGCCACCGCCGCAGTTGTTTCTCGTCGATGCCGATCGAACGCCGCCACAACCGGGTTCCGGACGTCTGAACTTCTCGTTGCGCATGTATCTCGATCCGAAGGAAGAGTTCAAACAGATCTTCAACGAGGGCTGGCGCAATCAACGCGACTATCTCTACGTGCCAAATATGCACGGCACCGATTGGCCGAAGATGAAAGCGATGTACGGGCAGCTGTTGCCGTACGCGATGCATCGCGCTGATCTCAACTACCTGATGGACATCATGGGCGCTGAGATCGCTGTCGGGCATTCGTATGTTCGCGGGGGCGACATGCCGACCGTGCCGCAGCCCGTCGCCGGTCTGCTCGGTGCTGATTTCACGATCGATAACGGCCGCTACAAAGTGACACGCATTTACGACAACGAGAGTTGGAATCCGGATCTGCGCTCGCCGCTTGCGACGCCGGGTGCAAACGTAAACGCGGGTGACTACATTCTCGCCATCAACGGCATCGAGCTAAGGGCGCCTGACAACATCTATCGCTTGCTGGACGGAACAGCCAATCGTCAAACAACACTGACCGTGAACACGACTCCATCAATGCAAGGCGCGCGCACAGTCACGGTCGTCCCGGTTGCGAGCGAGCAAGCGCTGCGCACGAGAGCGTGGGTTGAGTCAAACCGTCGACTGGTTGAAAAACTTTCTGACGGTCAGCTCGCTTACGTTTACCTGCCAAACACCGGTCAGCCGGGCTACACCAGTTTCAATCGCTACTATTTTTCACAGCAGGACAAGAAAGGTGTAGTGGTTGATGAACGATTCAACGGCGGCGGATCGGCAGCAGATTACATCATCGAGATCCTGGAGCGCGATTTCGACGGTTACTTCAATAACGTCGCGGGCGATCGTTACCCGTTCACCAGCCCTGCGGCAGGCATCTGGGGACCGAAGGTCATGATCATTAACGAAATGGCGGGCTCGGGTGGCGACTTGATGCCCTATATGTTCAGGCGCCGGAAGATTGGTCCATTGATTGGGAAGACAACGTGGGGTGGGTTGGTTCACACAGCCGACACGCCGCCCTTCATCGATGGTGGTTCAATGATCGCTCCGCGTGGTGGGTTCTTTACGCGCGACGGAAAGTGGGCAGTTGAGAACGAAGGTGTCGCGCCGGACATCGATGTCGAGAACTGGCCCAAGGATGTTATCGCGGGTCGCGATCCGCAACTCGAACGTGCAGTGCAGGAGGCGATGCGTATGCTAAAAGAGCGCCCGGTCGATCGCTCTCCGAAAGAGCCGCCACCGCCCGTCTGGGGTAAAAGACCGTAACCACGAATGACACGGATTAAGGACTGAAAGGGAGAAGTAACAATGAAGTTCTGCTCGATCGTTCTGCTCGTCACAGATGAGGGGACAGGATGGACAGGAAAATCCTGTCTAACAGTTGTTGAGGATCCTCAACGCCGTGCCTGAAAAGATACTCTCCTTCTCTTGATCTCCGATATCGAGCCCTTCAATAGAAGTAACAGCGCGGTCGATCGAGCCGAGCAGGTGCGGGTAATCGCTGCCCATGACCATGTGGTCCGCCCCCACCATGTCGCGCACCATCTTCAACGTGTGCGGACTAAAAGAAACCGTATCGTAGTACAACCGCTTTAGATAGACGCTCGGCAGTTTGTCAATCTTCACCCGACAATCCGCGAAGTCCCGAAATCCGTTATCCATTCGCTCCATCAGGTACGGCACAGCGCCTCCAAGATGTCCGATGATCCAACGAATGTCCGGCAGTTCTTCAAACATTCCGTCGTAACACATGCGCGCCACCGCCAGAGTCGTATCAAATGGAAATCCAATAATTGGCCCAAGCACGTACTCGCGAAACGCATCCGAGTTTGCCGGCAACATCGGATGAAGAAAGATGCAAAGCTTCATCCGATTGGCCTCTTCGAAAAACGGGCGATACTCAGGCGAGGTCAACGGCTTGCCGCCAATGTTGCTCAACAGAATCACACCGTTCATTTTCAACGTATCGATTGCGCGATGAAGTTCATCGAGCGCTTCATCAGGCGCGTCCATCGGAATCGAGGCAAAGCCTTTGAACCGTTTTGGATGGCGAGCAATGAGTTCGGCGTAGGAATCGTTGATCATCCTGGCCACTGCCGGCTGGTGCTTCGCATCGGTAAAGAAAACGTTCGGTGTTGACAGTGAGATAACCTCGACGTCGATACCAACCCGATCCATGTCTTCGAGTCTTTTGGACACGTCGGTCATCGCAGGGGTAACGCCGAAGAAACGTGCGCCGCGATAAGTGATGATCGTTTGGCCGCTTGAACTCGTGCCGAACGAGAATTCCGACGGAAGCTCTCGAATCGTTTGGAAGAACGCTTCAGTGTAGAAGTGTGTGTGGAGGTCGAGTTTCATTGAATGCAATCTAATCGTAACATTCCTCACCGAGTCGCGAGTGTTATAGTGTCGAACCAGTTAGGTAATTCTTCCTGATCAATTCAGCAGCGGCGGCGGCACCCGGCAGCTTCCAACCCACCAATCTAACCAGCAAACGAACAGAAGGAGGGCAGCAGCCAGTGACAACTCAAGCAGTTGCGACTCGAGACGAACGCGGCCAGCCAACACTCGTCAATAGCAATCGCACGAATATCAATAAAGATAATTGGCTCGGTTTCGTCGGCGATGTGGTGAAATTTACCGGCGAAGTGTACTTCAAATCGATGCTGCGAATCGATGGACAGTTCTCGGGAACCGTTACGTCACAGGACGGCACCCTGATCATTAGCACTGGAGCCCAGGTTACTAAAGCCGTGATCAATGTGGCGGTCGCGAAAATAAACGGAACGGTCGAGGGCGACATTCTCGCCAGCAAGGAACTGGTGCTCGGCCGTACCGCGAACGTCAAGGGTCAGGTCACCTCGGCCGCATTAGTTGTCGAAGAGGGCGCGCAACTGAATGGCAGTTGTCGGAGGATTAAAGGCTAGTAACCCACCGAGGGCAGATAACAACTGCGAGGCTCCTGATACTCACCCATCGTCATGAGAGTCATCGGCTTGATTACTCTCATTCCCTGTTGCAAACACCAACGAAAGAAAGCGCTCTGCCGCGTTGGCAGTAAAAACGAGATTGGCTGATCGGGAACAAGATTGCCTGTGCCGAGCAGCACCGCGTACATGTCTTCTTCGGTTTCCGCCACGGCGTGATTCAATGCCCAGAAGTGAGGCGCGGAGGCGTAGGCGATAACACGACTGTCGCGAAGAGCGACGAACGAAGTTAGAAAGGGTGGTGTGTTCTTCACTTCGTTGGTGCGGTCGAAGCCGTGCACCTTCCGGCATAACTCAGCGCAGGCTTCGTGATCTTCTTCTTTTAGTGGTCGCACTGTGACACCAGCGGGCACGTCACCCTTCAACTTACCCTCGATCAGCACGAGTGGCTCTTTCACCTCAAAACCGAGCGACGCATAAAGCGAAAGCGAAGCACCGTTAAATGAATCCTGGACCAGTCGAATGCCGCGACTACCCTTGCCGCGTTCGATAACGGCTTCCATCAGCATCCTGCCGGCGCCTTTCGCCTGCGCGCCCGGATCAACGGTGATTGGACCAACAGCGCGAATTGCGTCGTACTCCCAAAGATGATTCGAGCCGATTATCTCGCCATCGCGTTCGGCGACGATACTGAACGACTGTGGGCTGGTAACGAAAACCTCTGTCAATTCAATTCCCGCTTCCGGCGTCGGGAAATCAGGCCGGAAATTATGCTTGTCTGCGATGTTTTTGAAGGCTTCGTAGAGAATCGTGCCACACGTCTCAACATCTTCCGGTTTCATCTCTCTGATTTGAATCGACATCGTTGTATTACTCACTCACAAGTTTCGTTTCCAGAAATTCTGCATTGTACCAAATAGATGAAGTGTCGCTTCCTGATCGCCAATGTCATGCTTTCGCATCGGGTAAATCATCAGATCGAACAACTTCCCTGCTTTAATGAGCGCATCAGTAAACGCCAGCACATGCTGCGGGTGCACGTTGTCATCGTAAGAACCGTGCACAATCAAAAGTCGTCCATGTAGTTCACCTGCGCGGTTGTCATCGACGTGCGAGCGTAGCCGGTTCAACGCCGTCCGGCGCGTGCTTGTTTGCGGATCAATTATCTCGAACGCTCGCTGCGAGGCCGGCACCCGGCCGTCATAGAGCATCAGCTTGCCATCAGCCAGCCATTGAGACGACGGCACACTCGCCCCCTCCGCCCCTCATCACTAAAGATCCACTCGAGCGTCAGCGTGGATCTAGCTGGTGCTTGAGCGCTGGTTGGTGGCGTTAGGAGTGTGAGAACGAGGATAAGGAAGAGTATTCGTGTAAGCATAATTGAAGATGCGCTGGAAGATTTAGCCGGAGAAGCAAAACCCGAACTTTACAGGAGAACACGAAACCCAGCCTGACGGAAGTGATTGTCGGCAGTTAGCGCGACAGAGTCGATAAGGAGTGGGGACTGATAGACTGCATGTCGTTCATCGTTATGAACGATCACCAACTCACCGGCCGAAACACGCTTCCATCGAAAGTCGCATCTAAGGTTTGACTTATTTAACACCTCCGAAACTGAGGGCACTCGATTCTAGCTTTGACTACTAGCCAAGTCGAGTCTAGTCGAACTATCTGTATAACTATTTCCACTGCTTCCCGTGCTTAAACACAACATCCACGTCCTGCAACAAACTAATATGCCGCAACACATCACCACGCACCGCGATGATGTCCGCGTACTTGCCCTCGCTGACTGTTCCAACTTGATCCGAAACGCGCATGGCGACTGAGGGCCAGTACGTTGCTGCACGAATCGCGACCATCGGATCGATGCCGAAACTGTTGACCCAGGCATCGAGCTCGCGCCAGGTGGTTTGGCTGTGGAAGTTCATCGGAATGCCGCTGTCCGTGCCGATTAAGAGAACCACGCCAGACTCAGACAACTGTTGAATCTTGCGCGCTAAGGTGGGACGGCGGAGAGGCGTGATCTGGTAGTAACCGAGTTGGCCGGGTTTCTTCAAAGAGCCCTTGATGTCGTCAATGATCGATGGCGGCAATCCTACTTGCCACGACGGATCGTCGAGTTGCTCGGGATTGTCTCGAACGTACTCGTAGTTCAAAAGCCCCTGCACCGTCGGCGTCCAAAACAATGGACCAAGACTCATCTTGGCTGTTCTTTCCCGGATCATGGCAATGACATCGGACGGATACTCAGGCGCTGTTGCCAGCCCTGTGTGTTCAAAACAGTCAACACCAACTTGCAGCCCGCGACGAATCTCTTCCGGACGATGCGAATGAGCGACAACTGGAAGCTTGCGTTTGTGTGCTTCGTCGACAACCGCCTGCACTTCCTCCATCGTCATCTGATCCTGATCGATCAACTTGATGACATCCACTCCAGCTTCAGCCAACGTGCGCACCTTCGCGCGCGCATCGTCGGCCCCTTTCACTCCCCAACGAACATAGTCTGTGCCGGGATATGGTTCGTGCTGAATAAAAGGACCTGACACGTAAAGTGTCGGCCCCGGTATCTCGCCTTTCCTGATCCGGTCGCGCACCGCGATGCTGGCCTTCAAAGGCGCGCCGAGATCACGCACGCTGGTTACGCCTGCCATGAGTAGCTGGCGCGCCGAGGCCGGCATAATCACCGACTCCATCATCGGCGGATAAGTTTTGTCCCAATGTGCATAGTCGCTGTGGCCATTGATCATGAGGTGCACGTGCATGTCCCACAGCCCCGGCAACACGCTCATACCTTCAGTGGAAATCACTTCAGCACCAGGCGGAATGGCGAGTGTTCCGACCTGGCCCACTGCTTTGATTCGTTCACCTTCGATGATCACGACGCTGTTGCGGATCGGCGTGCTGCCATAGCCGTCGATTAGCGTTCCGCCAACAAGAGCTTTGAGGTTTCGATTTTGAGCGAAGCTGGATGGAACGAGTAGGCAGCAGGCGAGTAGCAACAGAGCCAGCCGCGGATTAACACGGATTGCACGAATCATTTTGCGTCATCTCCAACTCCAGAGCATTCAAGCGATCGTTCAAGCAGGCGTTTAGCGACTGTGAGTGTCACGTTTTTCCACAACCAGCAATTCGGTCGTGCGATCCGTCACCGTTGGCACCGGTTCGAAATGGCCCTCGGACAATAGCTCTTTTGTTGATTCACTTGCACCCGAGAGGTTTTGCGGCAACTGACGTTTTGCTGCCTGCTCACCCACCTCTTTGGCCTTAGCAAACAGAACAACGGATGTGAGACCGCAGGCCATCATGATAACGAACCCGATTATCGCAAGCCCTGCGATAAGATTGCCCTGGGTCACCATTAACTTGTACCCAACGCTGTACAACAGAAAGCTCAGCACGCCGAGACCAAATACGCTCAAGGCGGCAACTCCCAACTTCTCAAATCGTTCTTTCCGCGCTTGCAGGCTTTCATCTACTTTTGTTGGCAGTTGCTCGAAGAGTGACAATGCGATTTTTTCCAGACCCAGGCCGCACGCGCGACAGAATTTCTGATCCGATGAAGTCTTAGTTCCACAGTTTGGGCAGTACATGGTCGTATAACCTTATCGCGCGAAGCGGCGAACAATTAGGGCGATGGGCAAACCAACGCAAAACATAATCGTGAGTATGCCGATAATGAATCCGGAAAAAGTCATGGGACGTTGCGCAACGGACGAGAGCGGCAAAACCACGAAGTTCATAAACAGGTAAACCGCTACACCGTACAGCAGCCCGAAGTTAACCGGACGTTCTATCAGAAACAGCCACTTTCGACTGGCGAAGTAAAAGACTACTGTCGCCACAGTCGCGATTAGAAAATGAAGCGCGAGGCCGAGTATAGTCGTTTTAGCACCGCCGTTGAATGCAGCGGCGCCGATTAGGCCACTCGCGATGAACTGTAACAGGCGAACAGGTCGCACGCCTGCCCGTAACCAGGCGGTCAGAAAGGCCGCGCAGATATCGAGAGTTCCAGCGATCAGCCCGCCCCAGAAAATTGGCTGAAAGTTCATGGTAAGTTTCCTGTCGATCGGATGACTACGCTACAGCCGGTCTGGCTTCATCTCTATACAAAGCAGCGCCCGCGATAGTTGCAATTATTGAAGTCGCGAGATGAATGGCGCCGACTTTCAACCACAGCGCATTCGAAAAGAACCCCAGGGGAATAAACTGCGCCGGTCCGGTAAGTGAGAATGCAATCCATCCGGCGATTGCCGCCAGTACGGCTGTCTTTGGTCCAGCTCCGAAGCGCGTACGCATCAACGCGTAGAACAACATTGACGTAAAAGCCCGGCCGAGTTCAAACACCACAAAGTAAGCCATGCTGGGTCCGTGCCGTTCAGGCTCCGCAGCTCTCAAACCGGCATACACGGCTTTCCAATCGGCCTCAGCAATTGTTCCGTGAACAAAACCATCGGTGACAAACATGATGATCGCAGCGATTAAGGTGCCTACAATGAGCCGACCCCAATTGATCTTTGCCATGGTCTGCCTCCTTCACTGTTTTGGTGGACTGCGAATTATCCGCCGGATCGCGTTCGGAGGCAATGGCCCAGGTAGCCACAAAGAGGCACAAAAAACACAAAAATGGTTTCATTCGAGTTCAGAGTTCAAGTGTTCAAGCTTTAGCTTGCTCTTACCAACCTAAAGGTTGAACTGTTGAACTCTGAACATCGTTTGTGCTTTTTGTGCCGCTTTATGGCCTAATTTCTTTTGAGGCGTGAACTGTCACCGGTACCACGATGCGATCGAGTAGCGTTCGCCGTGCGTGACGGGGGTTACTTCGTGCGTGGTCTCTGAACGGAAGGCCACAAGCGTTCCGGGCTCCGCGGGCAGGTGAAACCGCGAATCGAGGTTGCTAAACACAAGCGAGCCGCCACAATAAACGTTTGGTCCAGGTGACTCCGATTCCCGACTCAGAAAAATAATCGTAGAGACGCGCCGCTGCTCGGAGTCCAGTCGCAGTAAACCGGTATTTCCATCCTGATGCGCGACGAAAAAATCACCTTCACGATAGCGCAGAAACTGCGGCTCCTCGCATTCGTTCAGACTAACGTCGAAATGTTTTTCGATGGATGCTTTGGTCGACAACAACCGGTGAACTACCAGGTCGACTGTTTCACTTGCAGGTCTAACACGAACTGTTTTGCGCACTCGTTCGTCAATGGCGCTCGAGATTCCTTGACCATAGATCGTCGCCGCACTCCCTTCAACAGCTTTCATGTCCGCGACGATCTGATCGCATTCGAGTTGATCTAAGAACTGCTCAACAACAAATAGATCGGGCCAGGAAGTCATCTCCTGTAACTCAGGTCGTCGCGGAATGAAAACGCTCAGCCGTTCTGGCGCGAGCTTTGGCTGCCTCAACTTCACGATCGCGCGGAGGTGCGTTCGTAACCAGCGAATCAAGCAGCTCCCGTGCCGCCTGCGCTACCTGATCCACGGCGCGATTGAAAGCCGCTTCGTTCGTCTTTGAAGGTTTTGAGAAGCCACTGAGTTTGCGAACAAATTGCAAAGACGACGCGCGAATCTCTTCCTCTGTTGCCGGGGGCTTGAAGTTATGAAGAGTCTTGATATTTCGACACATGCTGCTTTTGTTGCCACCTTGTCTTAAAAAGTTGTGTTCATCGGGAGAAGCACGAGTTAGGCCTTTTTGTTTTCATCTGTTCCGAGGCGAGACTCTATTGCACCGAGGACGCCGAGGACAATTACAGTTAATACTGTGCCGATTATGGCGACTCCGATAGCACCTAAAGCGACCGAGACTCCGATCGCGGCGGTCATGTAGAGTCCGGCTGCGGTCGTCAATCCTCTAATCTCACGCTCGTCACTCAATTTGAGTATCGAACCGGCCCCGATAAAACCGATCCCCGTGACAATACCTTGAATCACACGGGATAGAGGATCATGACCCATGCCGATTGCGGCACAACCCAACACGGCGACGGCCGTCCCGAGACTAACCAGTATGTGAGTACGGAAACCCGCCGGCTTTCCTGCCTTTTCGCGTTGCACACCTATGACTGCACCGAGTGCCGCGGCGATGATAACGCGAATCAGTACTATTTCGAGGTGCCTGCCATCAGGTAATCCGGAAGTCAGTTCTTGCCACAAAAGTTCCAGCATCTTAAATCCTTCATTCCGTCAAAAGCCGAAGAAGCCCGGATCCATCAAGAACCAGTTGAGCAACCCGGCCAACATTCCGACTACAAACACGACCATCACGATCGCTTTCTCTTTTGTAGTGTTCGGCGTTCCTCCCAGCGATGGAAAGAATACAAGAAAGATCCCGCCGACTCCGAGAAGTGGCGCGAACGCAGCCATCTTCAGGTAGTAAACCCCGTCTACTCGCAGCTTATACCAACCGTAATAAATCATCCCTATCGACAGCAGAATCAGAAAAACGGCCAATAGGCGCTGTTTGATGTATCGCATTAGCGCTCCATGATTAAAAGAGATTCGCCATCTTACTTTTTTCATGTCCTCGTTGTCGTGGGGCGTTCATGCTTTCATCTACAGATTACGCAGATTCTGTGTAATCTGTGGGTGGATTGCAAAATTGCGGTCCGTTATCCAAAAATTTTTGTAACTTTTGCTGATCCCGCGTGTTTTAGGAGACGTAGCGCAGCTTATGGCGAGCGAAGATGAAGAGTTCACCATGCTGTTTCAGGATTTCTACCCGAGCCTATGCCGCTTTCTGGAGTGTTTATTGGGAGGCCGCGCCGCGCTGGCGCAGGATCTGGCACAGGAAAGTTTCCTGCAACTACACCGGACCGCGTGGGGAACGCTGTCCGTAGCTGAAGCGCGCTTTTGGCTCTATCGCGTTGCGCGGAACATGGCGATAAACGAGTTTCGCAAATCGAACACGCGTTACCGGCTTTTCGATCGCGTGGTGGAAGCAATGAGGCCGCGAGGACGCAACCCGGAGCAGGAATACGAAACCCAGGAACGGAAGACGCTGGTGTTGGAAATGCTACAGAGTTTGCCCGAGAATCAGCGCGCCGCGTTGCTGCTGAGAGAGCAGGAGCAGCTGAGCTACAAAGAGATTGGACAAGTGCTGAAGATTTCGGAAAGCAAAGTTAAAGTCGATATTTTTCGCGCTCGTGCATCGCTGCGTGAGCGTTGGAAGAAGCAGACAAAAGTCGCGGGAGCGAGTGCTGGCTGAGTTTAGAGTCAACCGGCTTTGCCCGAAAAGTCTGATTCTTGCTCTCTGCCGCGGCTTTGCCGCCTGATGTGAGGCGCGGCTATGCCGCGTCGTTCAGCTTGAATTTGAGGTTGGGCTGTGCCCCTGGTTCGGGCTTTGCCCGAGTTTATGGGCCAAAGGCCGAACCAGGGGCCTAGCCCAAACTTTCATTAAAACTTTCACGGCGCGGCATAGCCGCGCCTCACATCAGGCGGCGAAGCCGCGGCCGAGGCCTAAATGGAATTTTTTGGGCAAAGCTAATTCAATCTTTAGGTTGTATTTGTGAGAGTCCACAAGCTCTGAACGTGAGCAGAAGATCTATGAGTTGTAATTTTACTGAAAAGATTTCTTTGTTGATCGACGGCGAGCTCGCACCAGCCGAAGCGCGCGAGGTTGAGCGCCACTTGCTGAACTGTAGCGAGTGTGAACAACTGCGAGCTGACTTTCTCAACCTGCGTAGCACGATAGCGAGCTTCGAGACTTCGCTACAACCTGCCGTTCAGAACCGTGCTCTGAAAAAGATCTTGTCACGTGACCGCGAACGCCGTGTTCCGGCATTGCAATGGGCTTTCAGCACGCAGGCAGTCGCTTTCGCAGCGCTTCTCATCGTTGGGGCAATCATCGGCCTGATCCTTTATCAGAGCAAACGCGCGCCCGAATCACATACTGCTGTGGTCCAAACGCCATCGCCACTACCGTCAGTCTCCACTGAACAAAACAAGCAGGCACCCGAAGCATCACCGGAACCTGCAAAAGAGATGGATCAACCCAACAAGAAAGAAACGCAGAGCCCGCGCCGCCCAGCCCCAGTTAAGCGGCCGGTATCACGCGATCCGAAACCAGGCGAGCAGTTCGCCGCGGTGCCCGAGCGTTTGCGTCCCGCTGATGCAGAAACAATGACGGCGATGCACTTCGAAAAATCCGAGACGTTGTTGCGCTCTTTCAGGAACGTCCGCATGAACGAACCCGGAGCCGCTGCGGAAGTCAGTTATGAACGCAAACGCGCCCAACAACTCGTTTATCAAAACATGATGCTGCGACGCGAAGCTGACGCTGCCGGCGACGTGCAGATCGCTTCGCTACTGGAGAGTTTGGAACCAATACTGATCGACATCGCAAACCTTCCGGACAAACCGGATGCAGACGCTGTGCGCATTATTCGTGAACGCGTCGAACGCAAAAACATCGTCGGGCTGTTGCAGATCAATTCTACTGCGCTAGCTCGTGCTCTCGATTAGAAGCAAATGATTCACCGCAGAGGCACAGGGAACAAGAGAAGCACTGTGCGTTTTTGATCACCGCTCGATCTCTGCGCTCGCTCTCAGGTTCTCTGTGCCTGTGCGGTGAACCGAATAGTCAGAAGCAATTACATCGATTAAGGACAAACGATCACTATGAAGCATTTAGTTACTTATCGCCCCCACCTCAGATTCAGACTCGCTCTGTTGGTTCTCGCCTGCGTCAGTACCACTTTCGTAATCTTTACCCAACACACTTACGGCTACGATCAAGATACCGCCAAGCTGAATAGCTTTGTGCAGACGAAGGCCAACACCGCGTCAATGCAGATCTTTCGCGAGGGCCGCGACTTTATCGAAGCACAGAACTGGCAAAAGGCAGCCGAGAAATTCAACGACTTCATCAAGGCTTATCCCAGGGACAAGGATGTCGATGCCGCACTTTACTGGTATGGCTACGCGTTGCAGAAACAGGACCGCAAGGACGAGGCCGCGGCACCGCTCGTCAGGTTGATCACGAGGTATCCAAACTCAACCTGGCGCCGTGAAGCAGATGCGTTGCTCGTCGTCCTCGGGCGTAAAGCTGAGGTGGACCAGGCTCTCGAACGCGACAACTGCGAGATCAAAATGCTCGCATTGCAAAGTCTATTTCAGGCAGATCAGGAGAGAGCCATTGGCATCGCTACCGAGGCACTCAGGGCGACTCCGGGCCGGTGCCCAAGCTTTCAAGCGGCTGCAGTATCGATGCTTGGCGCACATGGTGGCGCTAGAGGCGTTCCGATCCTGCTCGACATTGCCCGCAGCCACGCCGATCAAAGACTTCGTCTCACTGCAATCAAGCGTTTAGGTGACCAACACACCGAGCAGATTTCTGACGAACTCATCAAGATCTACGACGCCGACAGGACCAAAGAGATTCGCGCGCAAATTCTGCGGGCGCTCATCGACAGCCGTACCGAACGCGGCAACGCGAAACTGATGGAAATCGCACGCGCCGGCGACGACCTCGCCATCAGGCAAGTCGCAATTCGTTACATCGGAGAACTCAAAGATGCCGCCTCGCTCGATGAGTTGATCAGGATCTACGACACCGACAAAACGAGAGAAATTCGCTCTCAGATACTACGAGCATTCGCCGAACGCGACGATGCACGAGCGCGCACGAAGTTGCTAGAGATCGCGCGTCAGGGCGACACGCCGGAGCTGCGGATGGAAGCAATTCGACGCCTCAGCAATCACAAACGCCTTTCGCTCGACGATCTCATGCAGCTCTACACGAGTGAAACCAATCCGCAAATTAAACAGGTACTGCTGCGCGCCTTCGCGAACAGCGACGATCCGCGCGCGCACGCTAAGCTCCTCGAAATTACACGTGGTAGCGATCCGATCGACCTTCGTGCCTATGCGATCCGGCAGTTGGGCCAGAGAGACGACGAGCAGACCGTCAATCAACTGGTCGCCATGTACGACTCTGAACAGAACATTCAACTCAAGATGATGCTGCTGCGAGCGTTTGGCGACTCGAAACAAAAGACCGCTGTGCGCAAGTTGATGACTATCGCCCGCAACGATCAATCAGTGGAACTTCGCAAAACGGCTATCAGGTATCTGGGCGAGAGCAAAGATCCTGAGGCGCTAAAGTTTCTCGAAGAGTTTTTGAAATAACACCTACTGGACAGGATTGACCTGGGAGGGAATCATGCGTCATTCAATGATGGTCCTATGCCTTGCTATCGCCGGTATCGCTTGCGCCGGCGGAAATCGCGCGATCGAAAGCACAGCGGCTGCCGCTGATGGTCCACAAACCCAGTCCAGCGCCACGACAATTCAAAGCTTCACCACCGTCGAAGGCGCGGACCTGATGGCCAAACTCGAGGCCGCACAAGCACGCGCGCGCGCCAGGCAAACGCCTTATTGGTCGGCCTACACTTTCGACGCGCGCCCGGGAATCGCTGTCGATCCGGGAATCGGTGAGTTTCATGGCTCGATGCACACGATCGGTGATACGGCCGTCTTTATCGGTACAACAGCCAGCGGTGTGACTGTTGAAACCCGCAATCTCGCAATCTTCTTACTCCGCGATCCGTCAAGTAATCAGATCACACGAATGGAGGTTTACAACCTGGAGCGTAAGCGCGAGTACAGTGGCTATCCGGTTTACTGGCTGGGCCGCGCCAACAACGAAGAAAGCCTGAACTACCTGCGAGCCATCGCCGCGGCAACGCCGCTCGACATGTTGAGCGAACGCGCGGTGCTCGGAATAGCGTTGCACGACGATGCGCGAGTGGGCGGCATGCTCAAAACCTTCGTCACCGCTTCACCCAACCAACGCATTCGTTCTTCTGCTGTTTACTGGCTGGGCCACGTTGGGGGCGAACAAGCGTTTTTAGCCTCGCTTGTACGCAATGACACTGAAGACAAAAAGATGCGACGCTCAGCGGCTCATGCGATTGGCCGAAGCCGCGATCGCGGGACGATGGCGACACTCGTAGAGCTTTATGAAGGCGTGAAAGATGTTGAAGTTCGTCGCGGCATAATTTCAGCGGCGGGCAAAAGCGTTGATGAGCAGCCGGCGTTCACATTTCTCCTCGGCGTTGCGAGGAATGATGCTGACGCGGAATCACGACGGACCGCGGTGCGCCAACTCGGACACTTCAAACGCGACGACACCGCGGATGAGTTGTTGAAGATCTATACAAACGAAACGAATATCGAAGTGAAACGCGCCGCGTTGCGATCGCTTGGTGAAACCAAAACCCCACGCGCACAAGCACGTTTGCTCGAAGTAGCACGGTCTGATACCAACTCACAGTTGCGGAAGACGGCGATTCGCGTGCTTAGCGAACGCGGTGAGGCCGCCGTCGACGATCTGCTGAAGCTGTTTGATTCCGAGCAGGCGCCGGATGTGAAGCGCTCCGTGCTGCAATCCCTTTCAGACATCAAGAGCACGCGCGTTGAAGACAAATTGTTTGAAGTAGCGCGAAGCAGCGATGCTGTCGAAGTGCGGCGTCAGGCGATTCGTCTGCTCG
>JAICGZ010000135.1 GCA_025922875.1 Pyrinomonadaceae bacterium | reverse complement strand
GGTCGCCTTCCAAAGCTTTCAACGCGCTGCCACGCACCACCGGAATGTCGTCGCCGGGAAACTCGTACGTGCTCAGAAGCTCTCGCACTTCCAACTCCACCAGTTCCAGCAACTCCGGATCGTCGACCGCATCCGCCTTGTTCATAAACACGACCATTGCGGGCACGCCTACCTGCCTGGCCAACAGAATGTGCTCGCGCGTTTGCGGCATCGGCCCGTCCGTGGCTGCCACCACCAGAATCGCGCCGTCCATCTGCGCCGCACCCGTGATCATGTTCTTCACGTAGTCGGCGTGACCCGGACAGTCAACGTGTGCGTAGTGCCGATTCGCTGTCTCATACTCCACGTGCGCCGTGGCGATCGTGATGCCGCGTGCTTTTTCTTCCGGCGCCTTGTCGATCTGATCAAAAGCCACGAACTGCACTTTCGGATTGTTCTTCGCCAACACCTTCGTGATCGCCGCCGTCAACGTCGTCTTGCCATGATCCACGTGCCCAATCGTTCCGATGTTCACGTGCGGCTTGGAACGGTCAAATTTTTCCTTCGACATCTTTCTTTATCCCCGTGTGTCTGTTTACAGTTGAAAAAGAAAAAGCACAGACTCGAGAGCCTGTGCCACTCTACTTCGCTACTCCCTGAACCCGTGCAATGACTTCCTCCGCAATGTTCTTCGGCGCCTGCTCGTAGCGCTCGAAGTGCATTGTGGAAGTCGCGCGACCCTGTGTTGCCGAGCGGAGGTCGGTGGTGTAACCGAACATCTCCGACAACGGAACGAAGGCCGTAATCACCTGCGCGCCGCCCACACGCGGCTCCATGCTTTCAATCCGGCCACGACGTGAATTCAAGTCGCCATTGACCGCACCCGTGTAGTCGTTCGGCGTCACCACTTCGACGCGCATGATCGGCTCGAGCAGTACGGGCTTCGCTTTCTTTACGGCATCCTGAAACGCCAGCGAACCGGCGATATGGAACGAACGCTCGTCTGAATCGACTTCGTGATAGGAACCGAATACCAGACGCACTTTCACGTCAACCATCTCGTAACCCGCGAGGAAGCCACGCTCCATCGCATCGCGGATGCCCTGCTCGACTGGCTTGATGTACTCGCGCGGTATGGCGCCGCCGGTGATCTGGTTCTCGAACACGAAGCCCTCTCCGGGCGCGGGTTCGATCTCGATCTCGACATGTCCATACTGACCACGGCCGCCAGTCTGTTTCTTATAAACTTCCTTACCAGGCGCCGGCTGCGTGATCGTTTCGCGATAAGCCACTTGCGGCTTACCGACGTTGGCTTCGACACCAAACTCACGCTTCATTCGATCGACAATGATCTCCAAATGAAGCTCGCCCATTCCGGCAATGATCGTCTGGCCGGTTTCCTGATCGGTTGAAACGTTGAATGACGGATCTTCCTGCGCGAGACGATTCAGCGCTACGCCGAGCTTGTCCTGGTCCTGCCGCGTCTTCGGTTCAACCGCAACGCGAATCACAGGCGCGGGAAACTCCATCGCCTCGAGCACGACAGGCTTGTTCTCATCACAGATCGTGTCGCCAGTCGTGACCTGCTTCATGCCGCCAATAGCAACGATCTCGCCCGCGCTCGCGACCTCGATGTCCTCACGCTTGTTCGCGTGCATGCGCATCAAGCGGCCGACGCGCTCCTTGGAATCCTTGATCGGGTTGTAAGCATAAGAGCCGGCCTTGATCGTGCCGCTGTAGATGCGGACGAAAGACAGTTGGCCGAGGTGCTTGTCAGCCATGATCTTGAACACCAATCCTGCGAACGGAGCGGACGCCTCCGGAGAACGCGCTTCCGTCTGATTGGTCTTCGGATTGAGACCTTCGACGGGCGGAATATCGAGCGGCGACGGCAGATAATCGACAACCGCGTCGAGCAGCGTCTGCACACCTTTGTTCTTGAAAGCCGAACCCGTGACGACCGGAACGAGTTTCAAACTGATCGTGCCCGCACGGAGAGCTTTGCGAATCTCGGCCTCTGAAATCTCCTCGCCTTCGAGATATTTGTGCATCAAGTCGTCGTCGATACTGGCCACGGCCTCGATCAGCTTCTCGCGAGCAGCAGCGGCGACTTCTTTCAGATCTTCCGGGATCTCGACTGTTTCGTATTCGGCGCCCTTGCTTTCGTCTTTCCAGATCAGCCCCTTCATGGCGACCAGATCGATGACGCCTTTGAGCTGATCTTCGAGGCCGATCGGAATTTGCAGTGCTACGGGGTTTGCGCCAAGGCGGGTGATGATCGACTCAAATGAGCGATCGAAAGATGCACCGGCACGATCCAGTTTGTTGATGAAGCAAATTCGTGGAACACCATACTTGTCAGCCTGACGCCAGACAGTCTCCGACTGCGGCTCTACGCCCGCGACGCCGTCAAACACTGCAACCGCACCGTCGAGAACACGCAGTGAACGTTCGACTTCCATCGTAAAGTCGACGTGGCCCGGAGTGTCGATGATGTTGATGCGATGATCGACACCGCTTCTTTCCCAGAAACACGTGGTCGCAGCGCTGGTGATGGTGATGCCGCGCTCCTGCTCCTGCTCCATCCAGTCCATCGTCGCCGTACCCTCGTGCACCTCGCCAATCTTGTGCGTGATGCCCGTGTAATAAAGGATACGTTCAGTGGTGGTGGTCTTGCCGGCATCGATGTGGGCCATGATGCCGATGTTCCTGAACTTGCTTAAATCGTGCTTAGCCATGATCTTTTAGGACCTATAGGCCCTATACTTTCTTACCACTTGTAATGCGCAAACGCTTTGTTGGCGTCCGCCATGCGGTGCGTGTCTTCCTTCTTCTTCACCGCATTACCGCGGTTGTTAGCCGCGTCCAGGATCTCGGCCGCTAAACGATCGGTCATCGTCTTCTCGCCGCGGCCGCGTGCGTAGGAGACGATCCAGCGAATTGCCAGGGCGCCGCGCCGCTCCTGGTGTACTTCAATCGGAACCTGATACGTCGAGCCGCCAACGCGTCGCGA
Organism: Pyrinomonadaceae bacterium; assembly: GCA_025922875.1. Lineage (GTDB taxonomy): Bacteria > Acidobacteriota > Blastocatellia > Pyrinomonadales > Pyrinomonadaceae > PSRF01. The sequence continues at coordinate 14,179 of JAICGZ010000135.1, read as the reverse complement.
CTTCACTTCAACCGTGGGCTTCACGTTGTCGATCGCCCGCTTGAACACTTTCAAAGGCTCTTCGCCCGTTTTGTCACCGATCTGCCTCATTGCATCGTAGAAGATGCCTTCGGCAAGACTCTTCTTGCCTTCCCACATCACGCCACTGATGAACTTCGTCACCAGCGGGCTGTTGTAAACAGGATCTGGAAGCACATCACGTCGTTCGGCTACTCGTCGTCTTGGCATATCTTTATCTCGCTATTTGCGTTTACTTGCCGCCGCCCGCCTTCGGCCGTTTTGCTCCGTACTTCGAGCGTCCCTGTTTGCGATCGGCAACGCCGACGGAATCGAGCGTGCCGCGAATCACGTGATAGCGCACGCCGGGAAGGTCCTTCACACGGCCGCCTCTAATAAGGACAATCGAGTGCTCCTGGAGGTTGTGACCAACACCGGGAATGTAAGTCGTCACCTCGATGCCGTTTGTCAGGCGAACACGCGCGACTTTGCGCAACGCTGAGTTCGGTTTCTTCGGCGTTTGCGTGTAAACACGGGTGCAGACTCCGCGCTTCTGCGGCGAACTCTGAAGCGCAGGACTGGCCGTTTTGTACTTGACCTGCTGGCGGCCTTTGCGAACAAGCTGATTTATCGTCGGCACTGTTTCCCTCTTTAACTCGAGCGCGTCAGCGCGCAAAAAGGCCCACTGCCTACCTCTTTCCGGAACCAGTCCGGCAGTCAGCGCAGGCGGCTGCCCTGTTAAAAATTAGTTTAGGGACGTTCTGATTTCGCTATTTACGCGGTGGGTGTGGATCGTGGCTTCCCTTAAGCCGAAACTTTTCTGTGGCGTCGCATTCGTGGCGAGAAGTCTCCTTCTGCGCGAGTACGTGCGGGAGCGGCTCAACGAAGTTGGCTGCGACGCGTACCATTTACGCCACAATAATTGTCAAACGACCGAACCGCTCATGGTCGAGCAACGCCTCCACACCTACAGAACCAACTGGACGTTGCTTTGTTTGCTTCAGACTGCTGGGTCCGAAACGGGAGACTATACGGATGTGATTGCCTTGTGTCAAGCGAGAGACAGGAAAGTAGTTAGATAGGATGAACAAGATCCTGTCTAAACAACCTATTGAAACGACAATCGCCGTCCCGTGGCGACGTCAAAAATCACATCACGGTCTCTCGGCCGCTGTATGTGCTGAAATTGCTTGAAACGCGACTCTTCACGCAACCGATCAACGCCGATGCGGAAACCCGGGGCGGTGCCCTCCGCGATGAGCCAGGCCTCTCCTTGCCACGCGACCAGGAGACCGTTGCGAGCGGGGAAATCTCCCTGCCGGACGGCGACGGTGATGTGGTCGGGCGTGTAGACGAATAGATAATCTTCCCCGAGCTGCTCCAACAGCGAGCCGAGGAGGATCGCCTTGTTGCTGCAATCCGACTGTCCAGACATCAAGACCTCGTTTGGCCTTTTCAACATCTCGAAATTGTAGGTGGTTTCGCGCAGGTCGTATTTGATCTCGCGCGACACGAAGTCCAGCACACGCTGCACGCGCGCCTCGCGCGCACCTTCGGTATCTGCCGGAATGTCGCGAATTAATTCGTCTACGAAGCGCCGGAGCGAAGTCTCTTCGGGCCGCGCGACTAAGGCTCCGTGATTCGCGAAGATGACGGGCATTCCCGCACGAAGCTGTTCCATCCGCGCATTCATCCGCCCGCCGAAGATACTCTTGTTCTGGAGGAAGTCTTCCAACTCACGCATGTCGAGCGTGTAGGTCGCAAGCTTGAACGGAAACTTCAGGACGGTTCCAGTGTCGAACTTTATGTTGTCCACTGGTGTTTTGAAGAAAAGGTGCTTATCCGTCGACTGGAGGAGCGAGTACTTGCCGAGGCGAAGCCGGCCTGAACCGTCGTCCTCCGCCAGCACAACTCGCTTCGGATCAATGATGAAGCGCGCGGCCATTGATTCAAATGTTTCGCCGACGGTCTCCGGTGCCGGCGAGGAGAAGTAAACTTCCTGATCGGGCACGTGCAGCATCTCCAGGTGCACAGGGCCGAGCACTTGTTCGACTATTTTTGTTCCCACGAAGCCAGGTTGTGTGAGGTAGGCCAGCAGCGAGTCGCGTGTGCGCTCGTCGAGGGTGGGCGGCGTGGATGGCTTCTGCTTCCGCATTGCCTCCGCGCTGGCTTGACTCGAGTTGGCGCCTCGCCCCTTGTATATAGCCCACGTACCGCCTCCGAGGATGAGCCCGGAGATGGCTACGATCAGGATCACCTTCAATGTTCTGGAACCCGTTGGCCGGTCGCTTCCGAAGGTAAGCATGGGGAGATCGGGCGGCGGCGCTGGATCGTTGTGATTAAAGACTCCGCCGCAACGTTCGCAAACTTCGGCATTCGGCCAATTAATGAGGCCGCAATGTGAGCATTTAATGTGAGTCATTTAACTTCTCCGCTGGAGTTTTGTAGGGGCGGTCCTCCGTGGCCGCCCCTTCGGGGAATTGGGCGAACGAGGGGTGGCCACGGAGGGCCACCCCTACAAAATTACCTTAATCAGATACCAGATCCCGTAGCCCGCCGCGCCGATGAGGAGGACGAGCAACAATCCTAACAAAGCCATTATCATTTTGAACTTCCGATACCGACTCTTGTCCGGCGGAGCTAACGAGCCCTGTGGGAAGTATGGTGGTGGTGTGTAGGTTGCCATGCTGAATCTATGGAGTGGGCGAGGCCAAACCTTCCGCCGCTTTCTTTAACTCTTCTGCCTTCTGTTTCTTTAGTAAATCCGCCTGGTGCTTTCTGCCGGCGCGAATCCGTTTGACGCCTTCCTTAGCTTCATCCAGACCGTCCTGAGCGCGATAGTAGTCCGGATCGATCTCCAGAGACTTCGAAAACGCCGCCGCCGCTTCATCGTATTGAGCTAACTTCGTAAGCGCAACTCCCAGATCGTAGTAGATGTCCGGGTCGTCCTTTTTTAACTTCGTTGCTTCGCGATACTCGCGTATCGCCTCGCTGTATTGCCCCAACCCCGCATAAGTCTGCCCAAGATTATAATGAGCTTCGGGATCCTCGTCGTTATCTCCGAGATACTTCTTATAAGCGGCGACTGCCTTCTTGTATTCCGTTTCCGCCTCTTCTCGTTTGCCCAGCAACTCGTAGCCGAGTCCGAGGCGGAAGTGGCCCTCCGCTAGATCGGGATCGAGTCTGACTGCTTCCTGAAACGCCAGAACCGCTTCCGCGTCCCGGTCGTCGCGGTACAATTCCTTTCCTTTTTCCAACTGTTCGCGGGCGCGGGTGCGTTCGCCCGCCAGATTGGTGGACACTTCCGCCGTTCGGGAACTATTATTCGTGCTTTCAAGCTGACCACTGCGCTTACAACCAGAGGCAATTACCAAAAGCCAGACAGCGCAGATTAAGAGAATCGATCTCATCTTCCAAAAAGCTCTGCTGTTGAAAAGACTTAGGTTGGGGATGCAGCAGGCTTATCTAACGCCAAGTAGGGTAAGAGAGTCAAACGAGGTTCGTATGGCCGCCTATGGAAGCTGCACCTGATTGTGACTTTCTTCCTCGTAAGGAGTGTAAATGTTAAGAAACGAATCCCGGCTAATCGGATACCTGTCGGCAATTGCCCCGATTGTCCTAGTCGCCTGCTTGTCCGCGCTGCAAAGTTCCGCCCAGACGCGCACCGTAAAAGTCGCGACCTCGAATGCCCCGCTCAGTCTTAGTTTAACTTCCGACACAAACGCAGTGACTGCCTGCGCTGATAACGGCGCGCCGCAAGTCCGCCTGACTGCAAAGGCGGTTTCACCCGGCGGCTATCCAATCAAATACAAGTGGTCAACGAGTGCGGGAACTATTATGGGTGAAGGTCCGGTTGTGACGTGGAACCTCGCCGGATTAAAACCGGGTTATCACAAAGCATCACTCGATATTCAAAGCGTGGGCAGCGAGGGAGCATGTGAGGCGTTCTCATCCGTCAGCGTGCTCGTGAATCCATGTGCGGTAGTTCAACCTGTCTGCCCGGCGATCGAGATCGTTTGTCCGACTACTATCGGAATCGATCAACCGCTCACGTTTAGCTCGCGCTACTCCGGTGGAGTTCCCGCTAACATCAATCCGGCTTACAACTGGACCATATCAGCAGGAACGATCATCGAAGGACAAGGAACAAGCACGATCAAAGTCGACACTACTGGCCTGGCCGGTCAAACTGTAAGAGCCTCGCTTTCGATGGGTGGCTACACACTCGAATGTGCGGCTGATTGCGGCGTCACGATTCCGCTTCCGAAACTAAACAGCCGCAAGTTTGACGAGTTTCCCGATATCTCCCGCAATGATGAGAAAGCACGGCTCGACAATTTCGGAATCGAACTTCAAAGCGATCCAACGGCGACAGCGTACGTGATTGTCTATCCCGGAAAATCAAGCAAGCGTGGCGAGGTCCAGGACCACGCCAATCGAGTAGTTGAGTATCTGGTTCACTCGCGTGGGCTGGACCAACGACGCATCGTAACGCTGGTTGGTCCCGCGCGTGATGCGCTGTTCGTGGAACTCTGGATAACTCCGCAAGGCGCAACTCCGCCAAATCCATAGTTGTAGGGGTGGCCCTCCGTGGCCCCCTCGATTAAATTCCCGCACAGGGGTGGCCACGGAAGGGCCACCCCTACAATACTACCCCTGCCCCGGTACTGCCGTTGCCTTACAATCTCTTACCCGACAGAGCTGTACCAGAATTTTACAGGTAGGAGACAATAATTCATGTTTCGTACTAAATCAGGCTACTGGTCCATCTGGTTAATGGTCCTGATGCTGGCGCTCCCCTTTGCCGCAATCGCTCAGGACACCAAAGATAAAGATAAAAAAGATAAAAGTGAGAAGAAGGAACTGACTGGAAAACCGGTGTTTTGGCGCGAGCCCACCGATATCGAGAGTCGCAATCTTCTCATCGGCGCAGGCGGCGAGCAGATGAAGCCCGACATCAGCAAGTTGACTTTCATCGAGGACAAGCCGGGCGGTTACTCGAAGAAATATCGCGTGCGCGACGCGAAGGGTAACGAGTGGATCGCGAAGCTCGGAAAGGAAGCACAAACTGACACTGCTGCCAACCGCCTCTTGTGGGCCCTCGGTTACGAAACCGAGATTGCTTATCTCATTCCCAAGGCGACGATTGAGGGGAAAGGCGAGTTTGAAAATGTGAGACTCGAAGCAAGGCCCGCGAGCGTTAAACGCGCAGGTAACTGGATGTGGGAGAACAATCCGTTCAAGGACACGCCCGAGTTTCGTGGTCTGAAGATCCTGATGCTTTTGATCAATAACTGGGACATGAAAGACGATAACAACGAAATCCTCGCAGTACGCGGCGATACGACCGGGGAGGGCGAGCTACGCTACATCATCAGCGATTTGGGTGGTTCTTTCGGGAAGACGGGCGGCTTCTTCTCTCGCAGTCGCAACGAGCCTGGTGATTATCAAAAGTCAGAATTCATCAAGAAGGTGAATGGCGACGTGATTGATTTCAATTACGGAGGAAAGAACCAGAAGCTCTTCGAGGGACTCACTGTCGCGGATGCTCGCTGGGCACATAATCTGTTGAAGCGTTTGAGCGACGAGCAGATTAAAGACGCGTTCCGTGCGGCGAATTATTCGGCGGAGGAAGTTGAGACTCTGACGCAAGCGCTCAAGGAACGAATCAACGCGCTCGCGAACCCGAACTAAAACCTAACCACGGATGACACGGATTAAAATATAAGATCAGCGCTGATCGATATTTAGATCCGTGTTATCGGTGGTTACTACCTTACGACGTCGATGGCGATGAGATGCTGGCCGGAGATCACAAACTCGGCCGGCGGCAACTCCATTTCATAAACCGGCGAAAGAACCGTAGGCGTATAGCCACCCGAGGTGCGCTCGCTATTCAGAGTTGCAACCATCGACGGCGGCAAACTCGGAAGTTCGCTCGTTCCGATCACTGCGCCGGGTGTGATCCGGAACAGTTTCACGTACAACCGATCGCTCTTCTTGACGGTGTTGATGGCCCTCACTAACTGGCTCAGATCCTGCGGCACAAATGACTTCGCCGGAGATCCTTCCTGCAACGCGCCTCCATCACCGACAAACACCAGCAACTGACCCAGCGCGGCATCCTCCGGTATCTGCAACGGAATACGTTGCACAAACTGTTTCCCGGATTCGGTCCGGACGTAAGCCTGCACGTCGATCTTCTCTCCGCGCCGAACTTCCGTGCGATCAAGAGTAATTCGCTCGAGCGTGCCCGCGTACTTCGTCTCCGAAGAAGAGATATCCAGCGTAATACCATCGAGCTGCACGTCGTCGAATCCGCTCGTCAACAGCGACCCCACCGGCGCGGCGATGGAACCCGCGGCCATGATCGGCGAGTTGTTCGCGGAGAACCGGCGATCGATCTGTATCGCCTCCTGGCCTTTAACTTTTATCTCACCCTTAACCGTGATCGTTGAATCACCGAGCGCGCGCTCACTTGAAGTGATCGTGTTGAAGAGTGTGATGTTGAGCAGCAACGGCGTCAGAAATGAATCGTTGGCTATTTCGTAAGTATAGGTTTCCGTTCGATCGCGGCTGGTGTGCAGATTCACTTTCACCGGAATCATCCTGGGCGCCTGACGCAACAGACCAAAGATGCCCGAGGCCCGGTCCTGCGAGATCGCCCCAACCATGCGGCCCGGCACCGCCAGCTTGAACGAGTTGTTCATGTTGGAAATGACAGTCACCACCGAAGATTCCGCCATCGGCATGTCCGACGCGCCCAAACTCAGGAACGGATGACCAAAAGCGTAGATTCGATCTCCATCGCGCAACGTCACCGTTCCGGCCGCAGCGAGCGAATAGTCGCCGCGCACCAGTTGAACGCTGATCGAACTTCCGGGTGGAAACGTGTTTTCGTTGACCTCGGCAAGTGGCGTGATCGCCGCTGAACCGCCAACACCGGACACTGGCAGAAGTCCATTCGATACGAGCTGCGGCGCGAATACTGACAACGACTCCTGACTGATACCACTGAACACGAGTGGCGTGGCGATCGGCGCCATCTGCTGGCCCAGCAGCGGCAGCAAAGGCGATCCGGCGGAAACCGGAGCTAAAAGTGAGACTGACGAAACCGCGGGCTTAGGCAGGTTCGGTTTCCAGTCGGTACCTGCAAGTTGTGCAAATGAAACCGCCCGAGGCTCTTTTGGTTTTACGTTTTCCGAACCCCTGTCGAAGAGATCGATCATCTGCTTGATCGGCGTGATCCCTGCAATCGGTTCTTTCGAAAACGGAAAACTAAACGCGATCGCGCCGACGATCTTGCCGTCGATATAAACCGGAGATCCGGACATGCCGGCGAATACGCCCGTCTTCTCAACGTTCGCGCCGCTTAGTTTCGCGATGATTGCGGACTGTCGCGGTCCTGGAAATCCGGGCAGGACGCCGAGTATCTCGACGCCGAATTCCTGAGTTTCAGTGCCGCTAAAAACTGTTCTCGCAGTCCCCTTCATCCCGGGACGGAGATCCTCGAGAACAAACAGCTCGGGACCGTTGGTCACCGGCGCTGTTGTCTTTTGAGCCATGGTCAACGTCGCCATTACGGCGACGAGTATTGCGCTGAGAATCGGGCTAAATCTCTTCATCACTAGGACTATAATCTTGGCTTGAGAAGCCGGTCAAGGTTATGGACGGATTAAGTAGTACTACTCACGGATTACACAGATTTCGCAGATCTGTGTAATCTGTGGATCTCATGGACGACATTGAAGCTTTTATCCTCGCCGGCGGTGCTTCGCGCAGAATGGGAACGGACAAGTCACAACTGCGTCTCGAGCAAAAAACCTTTATTGAAAGAATTTCTGAAACCCTTTTCCAGATTACTGACTTAGTTACAATCGTGGGTCGTAACGATGCCCATCTTTCAAGTATTCCGGATATTTATCCGCAGTGGGGCGCGCTGGGCGGTGTCCATGCCGCGCTGGCAGCTTGCCAATGTGATTGGGCCGTAGTGGTAGCTTGCGATCTCCCATTCGTTACCGCTGAACTCTTCCAGCACCTTGCGGGTTTGCGGCTGGACCATGAAGCAGTAGTTCCGCTGCAATCAGACGGCCGAGCTCAACCTCTGGCCGCTCTTTATCGCATCGACCCTTGTCGCCGGCGCGCCAGCGAGTTGATCGAAGCAGGTCGACGCCGGCCACTGGACCTGCTCGAAGTAGTTGATACACGCTGGGTCGAGTTCGCCGAGATCAGGAATCTCGCTCAGGCGGAAAGGTTTTTTGTTAACATCAACACGCCTGAGGACTATGATGCAATCCGAGGTCACTCACTCTAATGCCGCCCCGACGAAGAATTGGTAAAAGGCTCGTCAAGTCTTTCCTGCCAATAGTGCTGGTAATTGTCCTCGCCGTTGTTGGGGCGCTGTCGTTTATCGTCTACTGCGTTTCACGTCCGACCCGGCGGCCTTATGTCGTTACGCCAGCTTCATTTTCACGCATCAGTGGACGCGCGATTAAGGTGACGGATGAGACCTGGGCCACGATGGATGGACGGCGCGCGCGTGGCTGGTTACTCAAGGGCGTTGAAGGTGCTCCGGCCGTAGTCCTGCTGCATCGCTATGGCGGCGATCGATCGTGGCTCTTCAATCTCGGAGTCAAAATCAACGAAACCACCAACTTCACAGTCCTTTTGCCTGACCTGCGCGGTCACGGCGAGAACCCGCTCATAAATTGGACCAGCCTTGGTGCTCGCGATGGAGACGACCTGCTGGCCGCACTCAAATACCTCAGCACGCTTAAATCCGAAAACCAGAAAACGCTGGTGGGAGAAGGTTTCGGGATTTATGGAGTGGAACTCGGCGCGTACAGTGCGCTCAAAGCGGCGGGCGCGGAACCACAGGTCAAAGTGCTGGTCCTTGATTCCGTTTCGAGATCGCCGAGCGAGTTACTGAACACTGCTGTTTCAAAGTGTGTTGGTATTGACAACAGCTTCGTGCAGTACTTTTCCCGCACGGCGATGAGGCTTTACCTGTTGGGAACTTTCGACGATACGAACGCATGCGATTTTGCGCGCTCAATCCGAGACCAGCGCGTGCTGCTTCTCTCCGGCGCTGATGCGGGAAAGCTACGCGATGCGACTGGTTCGCTGCAAAGTTGTTTTCCGGCGCCAACGAATGTGGAAACGCGCACCGATCTTCCGTTGAGTGGGTTTAGTCTACCCTCCGCGACCGGAGAACAAGGCGAAGCTTACGATCGTGTCGTGATCGATTTCTTCGATCGCAATTTGCGCTAATCATGTAAATCTGAAAAATCTTGTAAATCCTGTTCAAGGATTCCAGCCGAGAATCGCAGTCCGACCATTATCACCAATGACCTCGATTCCAGCGGCGCCTCTGAAATTCTCAACATACTGGACCGGAATAAAAACCACGAATCTTCCACCACGAGCGCGCGCCTCATCAACTGACACCTCATCAAACGTTACCGGTTCGCCATCCTCGTTATAAATCACCCGGTCGTACGCATAAAACTCCGCCGAGCGATCGTCGCTGCGCTGCGCGAGTACCGGCGCGTTTGCATAACCGCGGGCATCGGCCAGCACCAGCAGGTCCCTGACTGATTCACGGTTTGCGAATCTTCCCGCAAACGCCAACGCTATCAGCACGAGCACTACCGTGGCGGACGCTATAGAAATAGTCACAGCCGGTTTTCTTTTGCGAAGCACGTCAGCGATTAGTAATGCTGCCCCAGGAAGCACCGGCAGCACATAACCCGGCAGCTTCGATCCGGAAAACGAAAAGAACACAATCGGAAACAGGATCCATGCGAGTGAGAAGACCCGCACGATACTGAGATCGTCGGCGCTGCGCCATGTCCAACGGCGCGCTTTAATAAATGCCTCGATAAGAAACGGAGTCCACGGTACCGCCAACATCAGTATGATGACGGGGTAGAAATAAATAGGTTGCGGATGGTGATATTTGTTTGAAACGTAACGCGCGAAATGATGCTGCACAAAGAACTCATCGACAAAGCTCCAGCCATGCTTCGCGATGACTGGCCCATACCAAATCGCCGCTACCGCAAGCGCCAGCGGGACTCCCCAAAACAAGCTCAACAGAACAGATCGCTCGGGCCACGCGCGTCTCAACAGATAGTAAAGACCGGCAACCCCAAATGGGACCACGATTCCAACCAGGCCCTTGGCAAGCAGCGACAAACCGACGAACGAGTAGAACCCGATCAGAAGCACGCGTCTACTTCTCAGTTGGTACATTAGAAAGAACGCCAGCGACCAGGTTGTCGTCATCGTCACGACCACATCGAAACTCGCCGCGCGTGAAAAAACAACTAAACCGAGGCAAGTGGCGGTAATCAGCAGGCTCGGGAAACCCAGGTCGATCTCACGCCCCACCCACCAGACAGCACCGATCGTCAGCAACCCACAGATTGCTGGTCCAACGCGCGCCGACCATTCGCTCACGCCAAAGATCTTGAACGCCGCCGCAATCATCCAGTAAAGCAGCGCGGGTTTCTCAAACCACGTGTGGCCGCCCAGCCTCGGAGTGATGAAATCTCCAGTCAGAAACATCTCGCGCCCGATTTGCGCGTAGCGCGGCTCGTCTGGTCCAAGCAAGGGCAACTGGCCAAGGCCGTAAAGGTAAAATGCAATGATGAGGATGAAGAGGAAAATGTAGACTCGCTTGGCAAGCGTTGAAGGATGCAAGTATATTCGGGCTCCAAGTCGGATTGTAGCAATGTTACGCACAGCAGTCATCGGAGTCGGCAGCCTTGGGCGCCAGCACGCGCGCATCCACGCGACTCTCGCCGCCGAAGGCGCGTCAGAATTCACCGCCGTCTGCGATCTCAACGAAGAAACCGCGCGCTCGATCAGTGGGGAAAGAAAAACGGACTGGACCACCGACTGGCGCGAACTGATCGGGCGTATTGATGCTGCGAGCGTGGCCGTACCGACTGAGGCACACTGCGAGATTGCCTGCGGTTTGCTCGAGGCCGGCATTCACGTTCTCGTCGAAAAACCGATATCGAGAACACTGGAAGAAGCCGACCGGATGATTCGCGCGGCAGAAAAAGGCAACGCACTGCTTCAGGTGGGACATCTCGAGCGCTTTAATCCTGCGCTCGTCGCGTTACGGCCTCACGTTCGCAAGCCTGTCTATTTTGAAATTCATCGTGTCGGTGAGTTTACCGCGCGCTCGTTGGACATCGACGTCGTACTCGACTTAATGATTCACGATCTCGATATCGTGCAATGGCTCGTCGGCGAAGAGGTTGAGGTCACCAACATACATGCAGTCGGAATCCCGATTCTGACGAACAAAGTCGACGCGGCGAATGCCCGTTTGGAGTTTTCATCCGGAGCGGTGGCGAACATAACAGCTTCGCGAGTAGGCACGGAAAAGATCCGGAAGATGCGTTTCTTTCAACCGCACGACTACATCGCGGTGGATTACACAACTAAACGCGCGTCGGTGAGTAGTTTGGAACGTCCGACAGCAAGCGGGGCATGGCCGGGCGTGCACGTCAAACATCTCGACATCATCGACGTCGAACCACTGCGCGCTGAAATCGTCTCGTTTCTGGAGTCGGCTAGAGATGGCGCGCCGCCCGCGGTTTCGGGGCATGAAGGCCGGAATGCGTTGAGCCTCGCGTTGCGAACGTTAGACAGAATCCGAGAGCACGCAGAACATCCTGGCGTAAGTGAATTTAGTGTTAACGTTCGTTAGATTGACGTAAGCTATTTCCCGCAAAGGCGCAAAGATGCAAAGAAGACTTTCGCAATAACTTTGCTTCTTTGCGCCTTTGCGGGAAAATTTTCCTGCATGTCGCGAAACGATCAACTTTCAGCGCTTCTGCAACAGCACATCGATGCCGGTGAATTCCCTTCCGCGGTTTATCTCGTCGCTGAACGTGATGAGATACTCTTCGCTGACGCGCTCGGTTATTCCGTTATCGAACCTTATCGCGTCGCCAATAAGCTGGACACCATCTACGATCTTGCTTCGCTAACAAAGCCGCTCATTACCACGCTGCTCTGCGCGCGCCGCATCGAACTCGGCGAATTGACACTCGACAGTTCTGTCTCTCATTACCTCGCCGAGTTTGATCGCACCGACAAACAGATGATCACGATACGCGAACTGCTGACTCACACGTCAGGTCTTCCCGCGTGGCGGCCGCTTTATCTACTCACCGAAGACGAGCCCGAGCGAGCCGCGGGCGCAATCGCGGGGCTGGATCTCGAATACAAACCCGGCGCGCGTGTGATCTATAGCGATCTCGGTTTTATCGCACTGGGAATTTTGCTGGAACGCTACACAGGTCAAAGGCTGGCAGAACTGGCAAAGCACGAGATCTTCGAACCACTAAAACTCGAACACACCTTCTTCAATCCCGAGATTGCTTTGCAAACAGGAATCGCGGCATGCGAAACCGGTAATGCATACGAGCTCGACATGTGTACGCAAACCGGCGCGGGCGAATACCAAAACTTACGCCAGCGACTGATCTGGGGTGAAGTACACGATGGAAATGCCTATTTCCTCGGCGGCGCTGCGGGTCATGCCGGCTTATTCTCAACGGCGCACGAAACCTATTTACTCGCGCAGCAGTTTTTCGCTGATTCAAGCAAGTTACTCAACCGCGAGACCTGCCAGATGTTTCGTGAAAACATGACGAGCGGCCTGGAGGAGTCCCGCTCGATCGGCTGGCAACTGGCAGCCACACAAGATTCAACAGGCGGCGCCCATCTACCTCCCGACAGCTTTGGCCACAACGGCTTTACAGGAACATCTCTCTGGATCGATCCCGAACACCGGCGAGTATTCATCCTCCTCACCAACCGCACCCACGCCCACGCGTTACCTTTCGCAAACATCAACGCAGTAAGGCGAGAATTTCACAGCGTGGCGGTGAAGACCCTGAGCGATTATCACACTGAAAATGAAACCACGGATGACACGGAATAAAATCCGATAAAGACGGATCTGTTTAAATCCGTGTCTTTGATCCGTGTAATCCGTGGTTGAGGCTTTTCATGGACCACGAGCAGAGTTTGACCGCGTGATGTGCCTTGCGTGTATCATCCCCACGTCAGTGGTGTAAAGAATCAGATCATGATCAAAATAATCCTCAAAGCTTTCCTCTTTGTGACTCTTACCGTCGCGGCCGGGCTTTTGAGTGTCAGTCACGCTCAGCAATCGACAGCTTCGTTGACTGGCGAGTGGGTGGGTAACAGCGAGCCGTCCGGCAGGTCCGAGTTTTTGCGTCTGAGCCTTACTGAAAATGCAGGCGAGATGCTGAGACCGCTTAAAGCAAAAGTGACATTGGTGCAGCTTGAAGGTTCTCGGGTCCGGTTGGAGTTGAGCTCACTTAAACTCGTCATGACGGGAACTCTCTCCGGCGATGAAATCGAAGGAGAGGCCGAGGTGCCGGGAACCAAAGCTCGCTTTCATCTGGTGCGCACCGTGAAGGTCGCGCCGGAAATTTTGGCGCGCTATGTCGGCGCGTATCGCTTCCGCAACGGCGACTACATAGTGATCGATAGATTTCCCGACACTCAAGACACCCTGTGGGTGACCGACGTGAAATCCGGCCAGGCCCGCACGATCTTTCCACGATCGGAGACTCAATTCACCGGCGGACCCGCACTGTATGTGGCGTCTCCCACCAGGCAAACACTTACCTTTCGCGACAATGGAGGTCAAGGAGGAGTTCACGTAGTTGATTTGGACCATGAGGGTCGCCCCTCCTATAGAAAGCTCGGAGCATTCGCCGTGCGAAGTAATATTCGCCAGGAAGAAGTCACTTTCAAAAACGGTGATGTCACGCTCGCGGGCACGCTGCTGCTCCCCGCTGCGCCCACTGCATCGAAAGCAAAGCGCCCCGCCCTCGTGTTTGTCCATGGCAGTGGCGCGCAATCGCGCGAAATGTATTGGGGCCTCGGATACCTCTACGCCGCACGCGGGTTTGCCGTCCTCGCTTATGACAAGCGAGGCGTCGGCAAATCGACGGGCAACTGGCGCGAGGCGAGCTTTCAAGACCTCGCGGATGACGCGGTCGCGGGAGCCAAATTTCTCCAGGCTCGAACGGACATTGCAGCAAATCAGATCGGCTTCTGGGGTCAAAGTCAGGGCGGGTGGATTGCACCGCTCGCCGCTTCACGTTTTCCCGAGGCCGCTTTC
>JAICGZ010000134.1 GCA_025922875.1 Pyrinomonadaceae bacterium | reverse complement strand
TGGTGATAATCGACCCGCCGACACGTTTTATGCGATCGAGGACGGCAAGCATTACGGCTGGCCGTACTGCTTTCAAGTAGGGACGAAGATTTATCCCGATCCGAAATTCAATACGACTGGAAAGAAGTTTGATTGTCGCAAAGTACCGGTAGCTCTCACGCCATTCCCGGCGCATAGCTCTCCACTCGGTTTAGAATATTTCGACTCGAGTTTTCTCGTGGCGTTGCATGGATCGACGAAGAAGAGCTTGCGGCGCGGCTATCGTGTGGTCAGGATTCCGGAGTCTGGCGGCGCAATGGAAGACTTCATCACCGGCTTCTTCGAGCTGGGAAGGATCAACGGCCGCCCGGCGGACATTTTTAATTTTGGCAGGAATGGCTTCCTCTTGACTGACGACTACAGCGGCGTGGTCTACTATGTTTACCGAAAGTAGCCACAAAGAGGCACAAAATGCACAAAATGTCCTTTGTGCTTTTGTAGCTTCATCAACCTGAAAGGAATTCACCATGCGTCTTCGCGTCTCGCTTCTCCTGGTCATTGTCGTCTCCCTCGCCGCGCCGGCCCTCGCACAGAAACCTAGCATCACTGAAAAAGATCTCTTCAATTTCGTTTGGATTGGCGATCCACAGATCTCGCCTGACGGCTCACGCGTCGCCTTCGTTCGCGTAACCGTTAACGACAAAAAAGACGGCTACAACACTGCGATCTGGACGGTCACCACTGCAAACGGCGAAACGCGCCAGCTAACCAATGGACCACGCGACACGACACCGCGCTGGTCCCCGGATGGAAAGTATCTCCTCTTCGTGCGTGCTCCGGAGGTGTCGGGCCGCACTGAACCACAGCAGTTATTTATGCTGGCGATGGCTGGTGGCGAACCCTTCCAATTCACTACACTGCCTCGTGGCGTCGGAGGCCCGCAGTGGTCGCCCGATGGAAAGATGATCGCTTTCTACAACAGCGCGACCGCGGAAGAACTCGCGAAGGAAGCAGCCAAGGAAGCGGCCAGGAAGACAGCCCAGCCAAATGCGAGCCCCAGCCCGAGTCCGAGTCCGGAACGCGAAAGCGACGTACGCGTCATCAACCGCGCTGTTTATCGCGCGAACGGCGCCGGATATCTCGACTTCAAACATCCCCAACACATCTGGGTCGTCAATGCGCCAAAAACCGGCGATGAAAAAGTGACGCCAAAACAGCTCACCTCCGGCCGCTTTGGCGACAGCGGCGCTACCTGGGCCAAAGATAGCTCTCGCATTTACTTCGAGGCTGACTACACAGAGGAACCTTATTACGAAATGCCGCGGACCGATATCTACTCTGTGCCTGTCACAGGCGGTGAACGAACTAAACTCACGTCGTTTGACATGGGCGCTGGCTCGTTCACGCTGAGTCCCGACGGAAAACAGCTCGCCTTTATCGCTTCAGTCAGCCAGCCCGTGCGCTCGTATTCACAACCCGATCTCTGGGTGATGGACATGACACCCGGAGCCAAGCCCCGAAACCTCACGGCGAATTTTGATTTCGATATAGGCGGCGGACTGACGGGCGACAACGTTGCGCCGAGAGGAGGCGCAGGCAGTTTGCCGGTGTGGTCGCCGGATGCGCGCAGCATCATGGTGGTCTATGCCAAAGAGGGCAAAACCAATCTCGGCTCTTTCGATGTGGCCAGTGGACGCCAGTCTGACGTCACAACTGGAAATCATGCTGTGGTCAATTATCGCGCGCTGCCCGATGCGTCGAAGTTTGTTCTTTTAATTTCAACTCCAACTCGCATCGGCGATCTCTTCCTGCTCGATAGCCCCGGCGGCCAGCCGAAGCAGCTGACACGTCTTAACGATGAACTGTTTTCAAAACTGAACCTTACCGAGCCCGAGGAGATGTGGCACACCAGCTTTGACGGCAAGAAGATTCAGAGCTGGGTACAAAGGCCGCCAGACTTCGATCCGAACAAGAAGTATCCGTTGATTCTAAATATTCATGGTGGACCACATGCTGCTTACGGGTACATCTTCGATCACGAATTTCAGTGGATGGCGGCGAAGGGCTACGTCGTGCTCTATCCAAACCCGCGTGGCAGCACGAGCTACGGTCAGGAGTTTGGAAACATTATTCAGCACAACTATCCCGGCGACGATTACAAAGATCTGATGACGGGCGTCGATGAACTCATTCGCCGCGGTTACATTGACGAGAAGAAACTGGGCGTGACGGGCGGTAGCGGTGGAGGGTTGTTGACGAATTGGACCATCGGGCAGACGACTCGATTTGCCGCGGCAGTGTCGCAACGCGATATCGCGAGCTGGTCCGACTGGTGGTACACGGCAGACTTCACGCTCTTCCAGCCTTCATGGTTCAAGGCGCCGCCGTTCGAAGATCCGGAAGACTATCGCAGGCGATCGCCGATCACTTACGTCAACAAGATCCAAACTCCGCTGATGTTGATTCTCGGTGAAGTTGACTGGCGTACTCCGACTGGTCCGGGCGGCGAAGCGATGTTTCGCGCGTTGAAGTATCGGAGGATACCGACGGTGATGGTGCGCTTTCCGAACGAGTCACACGAGTTATCGCGTTCAGGACAGCCATGGCATCGCATCGAGCGTTTGCAACACATCGTTGGCTGGTTCGATAAATGGCTTATGGGCGTGCCGAAACCGGAGTACGATATCGGCGAACCGGCAAGGAGCACTACAACCCAACAGTAGAATTTTCGCGCAAAGGTGACGCCAAGGCGCTAAGTAATGTTTGAAGTTCTTTGCGCCTTTGCCGTCTTTGCGCCTTTGCGCGAAACTTGCCTGCGATTATGAAAACTCTTGGTCTCATCGGCGGCACTGGCCCTGAATCGACAATCGAATACTATCGACTGCTGATCGCGCAGTATCGCGAAAAGGCCGACGGAGCTTCTCCGCCACTGATCATCAACAGCGTCGATCTCAAACGATTGCTCGCGTGGATGACTGCCAATGAACTCGACAAGATTACTGGCTACCTCGTAGAAGAAGTTGAGAAGCTTCGAAGGGCCGGAGCTGACTTCGGCGCGCTCACTGCTAACACGCCTCACATCGTGTTTGATGAGCTCCAGCGGCGGTCGACTTTGCCGTTGATCAGTATCGTCGAAGCAGCGCGTGACCGCGTCCAGGCGCTTGGATTGAAGAGTGTTGCCTTGTTTGGCACCCGTTACACGATGCAAGCGCCTTTTTACCCCGCGGTGTTTTCCCGCACAAACGTTGCTCTCGTTACACCAACGGATGAGGAACAGACTTACATTCACGAGATCTATTTAGGCGAACTGCTCAAGGACGTCTTTCTGCCCGAGACGCGTGCGAGAGTTTTACGCATCGCCGATGAAATGAAGGCACGGCACGGCATTGAGGCGGTGATTCTCGGCGGCACTGAATTGCCGTTGTTGCTTCGTGCTGAAGAACATAACGGCATCCGCCTGCTCGATACCACGCGCATCCACGTCGATCGCCTCATCAAAGAGATGTTGAACTAAGCCGCAAAGAGGCACAAAATGCACAAAAAATTAATTAAATCTTGTGCTTCTTCGCGGCCGTAATTAGTAGTATCATTCTCACCAACCCCTGCAAAAAAATCCCCTTCGGTTTTCCCCACAGGCTTAATCACCCGAGTGAAAGGAAATCATCATGGGACTTTTTGACAAAATGTTTGGACGCGGTGCATCGGAGGCTGAGCAACAGCAAGGCGCGCAGCAACGCTTTAATGAGCTCAAGCAAAAGTATCAGACTGTGCTCACGACCGCCGATCAACAACGGATTCAATTTCAGAACCTGCATGTTCAGGACAACAAGCTCTTCATTCGAGCAGTTGCTCCTTCTGAAGAGGCAAAGAACAAGTTCTGGGATCAGGTCAAGCTCGTCAATCCAAACGCCGATGACATAACCGCCGACATCTCCGTCGACTCGAGCCGCGCTATGGGTGCTGCCGCGGGTGGAGGTCAAGGTTCGGGCCAGACTTACGAGGTCAAGAGCGGCGACAATCTCTCGAAGATCAGTAAACAGTTCTACGGAGATTCCAGCGAGTACATGCGGATCTTTTATGCGAACCGCGATAAGTTGAACGACCCTGACAAGATTCAGGTTGGTCAGAAACTCGTGATTCCCCCTGACGACAACAGCTAGGCCCCGGGGCCGCACCACAAACGGAAAAGTAGGCCACGGATTACACGGATTAAAAAACACGGATTAGAAAAACAAGATCTAATCCGTCTTCATCCGTGTAATCTGTGGTTACTCTTTGCCTGAAAACTGCTTACTGGTAAACTCACCGCATTTTTCAGGAGGCCCCTATGTTACGAAGACGCCTGTCTCGTATCTCCCTGCTGCTGATCCTTGCGCTCGCTAACGCGCTGCCGGCGCAAACCGCACGGCGTCCACTAAAGCTTGACGACATGCTGCAGTTTCGCAACGTCAGCGATCCGCAAATTTCACCCGACGGCCAATGGGTCGCTTACACTGTCAGCAGTGCCGACACCAAAACAGACAAGTCAACCTCCCACATCTGGATGGTGAACATCGACGGCAGCAACAACCGCCAAATTACTTTCAGCAATGAGAGCGAAAACTCGCCCCGCTGGAGTCCTGACGGCACGTATCTTTCGTTTACCTCTTCACGACCCGGGAAGACGCGCGGCAATCAAGTTTGGCTGATGGATCGACGCGGCGGTGAAGCGACACAACTCACCGAGCTCAAAGGTCGTTTGCAAGGGCACGAGTGGTCTCCTGATTCGAAACGTCTCGCACTGGTAATGGCCGATCCCGATCCGGACGCGGACCCGACACCATCTCCGCAACCGGGTGCGACACCGCGCGTCCCTAAGCCAATCGTCATCGATCGCTACAGATTCAAGCAGGACGGCCAAGGCTACCTGCTCAGTGGGCGTCACACATACATCTACATCTTTGACATTGCGACGAAGAAACTCGAGCGGCTCACAAAGAGCAAGTGGGATGAGACTTCTCCATCGTGGTCACCGGATGGCACTCGCATCGCTTTCATGAGTAACCACTCGGACGATCCGGATCGAGATCCGACAGCACAAGTTTACGTCGCTGAAGCAAAACCCGGCGCGACCGAGAAACAGCTAACACCCGAAGCTGTACGTGCAGGCCGAACGCGGCCTGAGTGGAGTCCCGATTCAAAATGGATCGCCTTTCTCGAAGGTGAAGAGAGGAAATACGGCGCGTACGGTATGGATCGTCTCGCGCTTGTTCCCGCGGATGGCAGTGGGGCTCCGGCTCGGTTGAAAGCTGTGGAAGATCTCGATCGTGGCGTCTCTTTACCGCGTTTTAGTCCTGACGGCAAGTCGATCCGTTTTCTGGTAACTGACGATCGATCAGTTTATCCGGCACGGGTAAATGTGTCGGGAGGCGCAGTTGAACGACTGCTGTCTCCGCCCATTGTTATTTCAAACTGGAACTTCAACGGTGCACGCGCGGTGGCAATCGCCGGCGGCGATGCGAAACCCAACGAGATTCACGTGTTGGAAGGAAACTCGCTACGCCAACTCACACACCAGAACGATGCTCTGTTGGCGCAACTGGATCTCGGCGTCACTGAAGAAGTCGGCTTCAAGAGTAAAGACGGCACGCAGGTCAACGGTCTTCTGACCTATCCGGTGGGATACGTCAAAGGCACAAAGGCTCCGCTGTTGCTCAGAATTCATGGCGGTCCTAACGCGCAGGATCAGCATTCGTTCAATCTTGAGCGGCACATGTTTGCCGCGCATGGTTATGCGGTGCTCGCTGTTAACTATCGCGGCAGCTCCGGTCGCGGGCAGAAGTTTTCGCGCTCGATCTTTGCAGACTGGGGCAACTATGAAGTGCAGGATCTACTGGCCGGAGTGGATCACGTCGTCAAGATGGGCGTCGCCGATCCGGATCGACTTGGCGTGGGCGGTTGGAGCTACGGCGGGATTCTGACTGACTACCTGATTGCAACTGACAATCGATTCAAAGCCGCAACCAGCGGCGCGGGCACGGCATTCACGGTTGCGTTCTATGGTACCGATCAATACATCATCCAGTACGATCACGAGATTGGACCGCCCTGGAATCCGAAAGCGTGGGAGACGTATGTGAAGATCTCGTATCCTTTCTTACATGCGGATCGCATTCAGACCCCGACACTGTTTCTCGGTGGCGAGCGCGACTTCAACGTTCCGATCGAGGGTAGTAAGCAGATGTACCAGGCGCTGCGCAGTCTCGGTATCGACACACAACTGATCATCTATCCGAACGAGAATCACGGCATTCAAAGGCCGAGTTACCAACGCGACCGGATGGAGCGATACCTCGCGTGGTATGAGAAGTATGTGAAGAAGATGGCTAGTCCATCAACCACTTCAACCGCGCAATAGACCGCGTTGATTGCAAACCACGGATTGGACGGATCTGTATCGATTAAACGGAGCCGTGGCTATTGAGGAATGAGTTAATGCCACTCCCGGGATTTTTGTTCAATTAAATGAATGCCCTCACCAAATATTCGTTGACAGTCGTGCGATGCAGTGGTAAAGACTCCTAGCGACCTCCCATACAATCTCCAGCCCTTACAGTTCTGAAAGGAGCTTACCCTTATGAATACCCTTCGAAAGTATTTACTCTCGGCTTCTGTCACCATCGTTCTTTCGTTAACTCTGGCGAGTGTGACGGCACAGGCATGGTGTCCGGAGGAAGACCATACGGAAGAATATTCCTGTTACAACACTGGCGAAGATGATTGCTACTGTTACTACGATTGCTACTGCTATACAGACCAGGACTCGTGTGACTTAGCGCTCTTCCGCAATGGCTATTCGAAGCTGATGGAATAAGTCCGGGCAATCCACAGATCCACAGATCCACAGCGGAAATTGCAAGTCTGCGCGCTTCTTGAGAGTGCAGCCAGCGATGCGAGACCGTGGCAAGTCCAAACAATCGATGGCGAACCTCGAAGTTCAAGGAGCGCTCAGATTTGCCTTGGGAGCCTGACGCATGAAATATCGAAGGACTCTTCAAAACCTCATCATCTTTGGTTGTTTGCTACTCGCAAGTTTGTGGCCGGTCGGAGCCGCGGGCCAGCAGCAGAAAATGAGGGTTGACCGCCGGACGATAAAGCCGAACGTAATCGCCCCGGAGGTTTATTCTGACAACTTATCGCTGAAAATCACATTGATGAATTTACCTGGCGCCGCAACATCAACGAGCTACTGGGAGGTTGAGTATCAGGTCTTCTTTGTGCCGGAACAGGATTTCCGAAAAAACCTGAATGACGTAAGGAATGCGGGCAAAAGCCGGGAGCTTAGGCCGGAATATTTTCCAACCAGAATCCTTCTGGCGACGGGAAAGTTCAACAAGCACAGATTGGGCACACTCAAAGAACGGGCCTTTGTGCGCCGGGGAATTGAGTTTCGAAATAAGGTTCCACCGGAACAGCAAACTTCATTCTCCAGTCTCATGAGTTTTTACTCAGTTAAAGTTTTTGACGGGAAGTTGAAGAAGGATATTTATGGGTCGAGCGTGTTCATCGTGCCTCCATTTGAGCGGGACACTGGTGACAGCAGCAGTCTCTCACCTCGGACTGATCTCTTTCTTAACTTCTTTGTGGCAGAGAACGGCTCGCTTTACAGGTCGAACAGTAAAAGCGCCAGCGAGAGCACGGAGTGGAAGCCAAACTGAGACTTCAATCTTCAGCCAGATAAGTGGGGGGCAATTATGTCGAATGCTGTTAGAGATTCGGGTGAAAGACACGGTCTGCCGGCGCAACCTGCGACCGAAACATCCTCGAAAAAAATAATTTGGATTTCCAGTTTGGCCATACTTTTTGTGCTCGTATTCTGCGCGGCATTTGTGGTCTTTTACACGCGCAATGATCGCAATAAGGCTGCCCAGGGACCGGTTAATTCAGGCAACTCACTTCCACCCGCGGAACTCGTTAACGAGTCTAACCAACTCCTTGCCGACTCTCAGTTGAAAACCGGGAAGGTTGTTCTTGTTTTCATAACTCCGGAGTGTGATGCGTGTCTGAAGGAGTCCGAATTCCTGAAAGGCCTTGTCAGCAAACGCTCCGACATACGCTTCTACGGTGTGGTTTCATATGGAGACATGGCGAGAGCTTTGCGAGAAGCGAAGCAAAAATTTCCTTTTGAGGTTTACTACGATCGAGGGTTTCGGCTTGCGGGCCAGCTGGGAATTAATCGGGTACCCATTAAGATTTTTGTCGATAACGGAATTATCAAAAAATCCTGGGGAGGCGCAACCGTTGAAGAAAAGGCGAAGGCCGATTTTGTTCAGTGGCTTGCTGAGGTGTGAAGGTACTGAGCTAGTGTGATCTCATGAAGACGAAACTCTGGTCTGTAGTTCTTATCGTTATCTGCACTCTCTGGCAAAGTGCGGCGGCTGGCGGACGTATCCTCGCGCAGCAGTCACCGCGCCCGGAGTCACAGAAAAACGCGAAACCGCGACCAGTGCCGGCTGATGAAGAACTGCAGAAGCGAATCAGGGAACAACAGGTCACGCGAATACTCACGGTACTGAGGACCACGGCGGATAACGCAAAGCATTGGACCGACGCTACGGCCGCCAGCAAGGTTCAGGCTCAGATATCAGACGTAATTTGGGACACCGATGCTGAAGTCGCGCGCCTCTATCTCATTCGAGCATGGGAGACAGCCGGGAAGGTTGAGATATCCAAACGAGAACGATCGGCTTTCAGAAACCAATCCCCACGAACAGAGGCGAGACGCGAAGTAATTCTCGTTGCGAGAAAACGTGCGCCAGACCTTTCAAACAAATGGTTGCAGCAAATGGCCGAGGAGTCGGAACAAGACCCACGTGAGCGCGGGACGTTTGACGACCGCACACCGCGGAGCACCTTGCTGCTTCAAATGGCCCTGCAGATTGTTGACCAGGATCCGGAGGCTGCGGCAGCGCTTGTAATAGATAGTCTACAGGATGGAATTTCTTTCGGCTTCCAGCAGGTATTAATTAGGATTCAGGAAAAGAAAGTCGAGCTGTCTCAGAACGTGTTCCGCGCAGCCCTTTCGCGGCTCAAGACGGCTGGAATGCTGGATCCTAACGAGCTATTAATTCTTTTTGCATATCTCTATACACCGGGACGAGTGATCGCCGCGAATACAGACGGGAATACCGGACGTGTCCAGATAGCTGTAGGTAGAGACCGGCCGCAAATTGCGGCTGCGGCGCAATTGAACCCGGCACTTGCATTGGAATTTTTGCAACTGGCAGCGAACCTTTTGATTAGCGCTCCGCCACCCGCAACCACTGCGAATCCGTCCCTTGCCGCCCGCACACAGCTTAGCGCCATTAACACCCTCATGGTTCCGATCTCGGAACGCTTACCTGACTTGGCAGTAGCTCTCCGAACTCGAGCGCAGCAAATCTCAACTGATGCACAGCTTAATACTGCCCCGCAATCAGCACCGCCGAAGACGCCCGCTTCGCGGCCCGGAGAAACCAGCACGAGTTACGCTGAGCGACGTGTCGATTTGCTGGAAGAGGCAGCGCGAAACGAAAACTTCACCATCGGCCGCGACATTGCATATGCGAAGGCTGCTTTGGCGACTACCGTTCAGAATTATTCTCGAGGATGGGACCTTGCCGGTAAGATTGAAGATCGCACGCTACAAGAGAACCTGAAAAATTGGCTAACATATCGAGCCACGCTTCATTTCGTCCGTGTGGACAACCTTGATAGAGCTTACGAATTAGCCGCGAAAAACAATGACCCGATCCAACGGGCAGCTAGTTTGGTGGCAGGTGCTCAACAACTAATCAAAATCAAAGATACGACACGTGCGAGCCAATGGTTGGTGGAAGCGCGTTCACTGGTTCGAAAAGTCGATCCTGACGAAACGTCAGTACACGTCTCATTCGGAATCGTCTCCGCTTTTGGCAAGTTTGATAGGGTATCTGCGTTCGAGGTCTTCTCGGAAGCGGTGAGACAAATGGGGAAAACGACCATCGGTTCAGTGGATGAAGATCGAGCTCCGTTGCTTAAGCGTTTTTCTGGTTTCGAATCGTTAGCCGACTTCACTTATGGCACTGAGGGATTCAGTTTAAGAGCTGCGGTTAGCGCATTTGGTCCGGAACAGTTTGAGGATGTTCTAGGTATAGTTAATCGAATCACACCGGCAGAACTTCACGGCCTGGCGATCATAGAACTGTCCAGGAAGTACCTGAAAGCCACCGAAAAAATCTAAGAGCCCGCGAAGCGGGCGGAAGCATATAGCCTGGGGTGGAGCGAGGCTTTGCGAGCGGAACCCCAGGACAAATGTGAATAAGAATTGTGAGCCCGCGAAGCGGGCGATAGCGGCTGCGGATCCCGCGCTGTCGCCCGCGTTGCGGCTGAAATTTTTCTATGCCGACTTCCGTGGCAACTTTTGCAGCAGCGTCGCAAGCGTCTCGATATCGAAAGGCTTGGTGAGGTGCGCGTGAAAGCCTTCGTCGCTGGCGCGCTGAATATCTTCAGGGCGGCCAAAACCTGTCAGCGCGATCGCGGGCAGATCCTGTTTGCCGGGTATTTCCCGCAGCTTCCTGAGAAACTCAAAACCATCCATGCCCGGCATCGAAATATCCGACAACACAACGTCAAACTCTTTCTCACTCGCCAGCACCAACCCTTCAACACCACTGGTGGCCACGTTGACTGCCGCGCCGCCAATCTCCAACAAGTGACGAACCATTTCGGTCGTGTCTTCCGAATCGTCGACCACCAGCACGGCCATTCCCTTGAGTGTCCCGTTGCTGAAATTGACTATCCGCGACAACGACTCTTTTACCTCGACGGTTCGCGGCAGTCGAATCGTGAACGTCGCGCCTTTTCCGGTCCCGGCTGAATACGCGGTCACGGAACCCCCGTGCAACTCGACCAGTTGTTGGACCACCGCTAATCCGATACCCATCCCGGATTGCGAGCGGTTAGTACCGGAATCCGCCTGCCGGAATATCTCAAATATGTGGGGCAGGAATGACGAGTCGACTCCCTGACCGTTGTCCTCCACTGTCAGAACAATGTGATCGACATCCGCCTCAAGTCGAACTGCGATTTTCCCGCCATTAGGGGTGAATTTCACCGAATTGTTGAGCAGGTTCCAGATGATCTGCTCCAGCCTGACCGGATCAGCATTTACAAACACCGCCTCATCGGGCGTGGTTACCGTGATCGCGATCTGCTTACTTGCAGCATCATTGCGTACTGTCTCAATCGCGTTTTCGATGCAAGCCACGGGGGAAACAGTCTCGCGATTCAATTCCAGTTTGCCACTACGCAGCCGGGAAAGATCGAGCAGATCGCGAATCAGTTTCGACTGGGCCACCGCATTACGCTTAACCGCGTCGGCCATGCGCCGCAGACTCTCAGACTGTTTGATCTCGTCTACGCGCAGGAGCAACTCCGCGTAACCGAGAATGACGTTCAGCGGATTACGCAACTCGTGCGACATGATCGCAAGGAATTCATCCTTCAGACGATTCGCTTCCTCCGCGGTTTCGCGCAGCTCGTGCTCGCGCGCCAGCAATTGTTCGCGTTCCCCTTCGACCCGTTTACGCTCGAGATAGTCAGCAGTTTGGCGCGCCAGCAGATCCAACAGGCGCAACTCCTGTTCGCTCGGGCGATGAGGAACACTGAAATGCGTGGAAATCATTCCCAGCAGGTTTCCCGTGCTGCTCAGCAGTGGCAGTGATTGCACGGCGCGCACTCCGGCATCGCACATCAGATCGAGCGAAGTTGTCCCGCTATAAATCTCGCTGTCCGTTATGTCTTCAACAATAACCCGCTGATGCAATCGCATCGCCAAACCGCATGCTGAACCTTCGCCGGTGACCTCGGCAAAGTATTCCAGAAATGGCTCCTCGAAACCGCGATGCGCAGTCAGGATCAGCGTATTCGTCGCCGGATCGAGTAACTGAATATTTCCTTTATCTGCTCCCGCAATTTCCATCGCGACGTTCAGGATCTCATTAAGACAACCATTAACATCATCACCATCTTTCGCGCAGCGAGTGCCGATCTCGTTTAGCCGTCTCATGGCTTTCAGATCGGCGGCGCTGTGCTCCAGAATTAGAAACAGGCGCGCTTCACTATCGCGCAACTCCTTCGTGCGATCGGCGATCAGTTCCTCGAGCTCGTCTCTCGCATGACGAAGCTTCTCTTCATACCCTTTTTGAGACGTCAGATTTGTGACGACGATGTTAATGGAGTTTGTTTGCGGCTGGAGCTTGGCGAACGACATCAACACTGGCACATCGTTGCCGGCGCCCGAGTTGAGTATGTACTCGCGGCGAATGGCTTCGTGGCGCGCCTTTTCCAGATCTTCCACGAATTGATCGCCCATCTGGGGCGCCACATAACTGCGGAGTGAGGCGCCGGTCATATTCGTTTCAGGCAAACCGAGGATGCTTGCGAAGTTACGATTGCTGTAAAGAATGAGCGAGTCGGGCGAAACACTCACTGCTCCTTCATTCATCTCGTCGATCATCAGGCGGTAAGGATAATCGGCGCTGGTGAGCGTGTAGATCATTTCACCAGCAGGGCCATCTACCACTAATGCATCGACTTCGCCTCGACGTATTGCGCGCAGCGTTTCTTCAGCTTCCTCAAGACGACGGTGTAATTCGGCGATCTCGTCGTTAACGTAGGTTGGATTTTCTCTGCGCTGTGCCATCTTCCTTTGGAGTGATCGCTCAATAGAGCTTGGGTTCTTGTCGTTTGTAAATATCCAAACCAACCAGAATGCTCTGCGTATTTGAGAGATCGCCAACAAACCTTCGCAGCGGTTGCGGTAGTTTTTTGACCAGGGTCGGTGCGGCGATGATTTGCTCTTCACGTGCTGCGGACGGGTCCTGGTAAATATCGATCACCTCGAGATCATAATCATCCGGCAGATGCTCTTCGCATATTTTTTTCAAATTAGAAACGGCCTTCAGCGATCTCGTGGATGAGCCGCTGACGTACAACCGAAGGATGTATTTCGCCCGCTTCAACGGCGTACGTTTGAGCGCTTCTTCAAAAGCCTCTGTCACGTTGCGGAGCCGGCTTTTGCGATTGCCGTTACCTCCAGCTTCCGAATTCTGATCCGTTGTCTTGTTCATTGAACCACAACTTTCCTGGCTTAACGCGGTTGGATATCCAGGCCGACCAAAACACGCTCAGTATTCGAAAGATCGCCGATGATCTTTCTGATTGGCTGCGGTAATTTCCGCACGAGCGTCGGGATAGCCAGGATCTGATCTCCGCGCGCGAGCGTGGGGTTCTCCATCAGATCGATGACTTCGATATGATACTTACCCTTCAAATATTCTTCGCATATGTTTTTCAGGTTTTTAAAGGCACTCAGCGACCGGGGAGTTTGACCGGCAACATAGAGCCGTAAATTCCAACTGTCAGGATCTTCTTTCTGTGGTGAACGACCGTTGGTCTTTCGCGGTGATCGTTTCGCGGGGGATTTCATCTAACAGTTCCTTTCCGTGCACTTTGCGCACCGTTTTTCACAAGTTGTACCTCGCCATTATCTGCCTGGCGCAAGCGGGCGATCTCGAGCCGTTGGTCAGCAATGACCTCTTCGCGCTTCTGTTCCTCCTCTAACTCTTTGAGGATCGCGTCGCGCTCAGTTTCATACTGTCCCTTCAACGCTACTAACTGGGCTTCATAAAGCTCGTGCTTGCGCCGCAACTCCCGTTCTTTACGCTGCCTTGCCTGCTCTCGTGCGATTTTGTCCGCCGTTTCGCGCGCGATTTGCGACGCTCGAGCCGACCCCATCATCACCCCTTCCGATCCGATGTAGGCATCCACGAGCTCAATACCGCGAGGGGTCATTAAAAACTCTCGCACCTGGTTCGAATGCGCCATGCCGCGCGCCTTGAGAATATAAAGCCCGCGATTGCGCTCGCCGTTCGCTTCGATGTTTTTCACCAGCAACCAAACATCCATGAGCGACGAGACGCCCACTTCCGAATCCTCGAGGTTACTTCCCGGTGAGGTCAAGCTGGTAAACATCGCCGTGACCTGCTTTGTCTTGAAAAAATCGATCAATCGCGTGAGCATTGACTTGGTTTCGATATCGTCGCCCACCGCGAGGAAATTTGTAATTGGATCGACCACAATAACTGACGGATCGTATTCGCTGACGACCTTATGAATCATTGCGAGGTGTACTTCCAACCCCCAGGCGGACGGGCGCGCGTTGTAGAACTTCAACAAACCTTTCTTCACAAATCGTTCGAGATCAACGCCCACCGAGTGCATGTTACGCAAGATTTGATCCTGCGATTCCTCAAACGCGAAATAGAACGACCGCTCACCTCTCGAGCAGGCAGCCAAAATGAAGTGAGCGGCGAGAGTGCTTTTCCCTGTGCCGGCAGTGCCCGAGACAAGTATCGAACTGCCTCGATAAAATCCTTTACCCATTAACATATTGTCGAGGCGTGGGATGCCGGAGGAGACAACTTCTGTCGGTGCCTTGTGACTCAGACCGATCGAGGTAATCGGCAGCACTGAAAATCCTGTCTCGTTGATAAAGAAAGGATACTCGTTGGTCCCGTGAGACGTGCCGCGATACTTAACGATTCGCATTCGCCGTGTTGAGATCTGATTCTGTACACGGTTATCCAGGAGAATGACGCAATCGGCCACATACTCTTCGAGACCGTAGCGAGTCAGCGTTCCGTCACCACGCTCGCAAGTGATGACTGCGGTCATTCCTCTGTCTTTCAGCCAGCGAAACAGTCGCCTGAGTTCAGCACGCAGAATGGCTTCGTTAGGCAGCCCGGAGAAGAGTGCTTCGAGCGTATCCAAAACCACACGCTTTGCACCGATCGCGTCGATGGCATGTCCCAATCGCAGAAACAGTCCTTCGAGATCGTAATCGCCGGTTTCTTCAATTTCCGATCGCTCGATGAAGACGTGATCGAGCAGCAGCTTTTTCTCCGCAACTAATTGTTTAAGGTCAAAGCCCAGCGAAGCTACGTTTTGGGTAAGCTCTTCGTCCGATTCTTCAAAGGACATGAACACCCCGGGTTCGTTGTACTGCGTGGCGCCACGCACGAGGAATTCCATCGCAAAGAGGGTCTTGCCCGCGCCCGCGCTCCCGCATATCAGTGAGGGGCGGCCCTGCGGCAGGCCTCCTCCCGTGATCTCATCAAATCCGGAGATGCCTGTAGATACCTTCTTCAGACCTTCCAGGGGTTTTGAACGATTAGGTTGATTCTGTCTAGGCACTAATAGACTCCTCGATGGCTGCCGAGGCCAGCCTAGGGTTTTGGGTTATGCGAAAGGAAAGGGGGAAGCGTCTTTATAACACAGGGGAATTTTCCCGCAAAGGCGCTAAGTCCTCAAAGGCGCTAGGTGCCGCAGGCAACTGTTGGGGGCCGCCCTTGGAAGATCTCATTTCAAAACTTCCTAGAGTGCGATGCCCCAGGGGCCGTTGCCGGCTTTAACAGTGGCAATTACCTTATTCGTATTGGTATCGATCACTGAAACATCATTCGAAAGCCCGTTCGCCGTGTAGAGCTTGCGGCCGTCACGCGTTAGTGCAATCCCCCACGGTCTTTGCCCAACCGGGATCAGAGTAATGAGCGTCAGTTGCTCTCCGTCGATCACGGCCACGCTGTTTCCGCGTCCTGTCGCTACGTAAACACGTTTGTCATCCGGTGAAACAACCACGCCCTTTGGTTTTGACTGTGCGGAACCCTCGCCACGCGGAAGTTCTATAATCTTTATCACCGAGTGATCTTTGGTATCGACAACAGATATTACATTGCCGTTTTCAGCAGTGACGTACGCTCGCGTACTGTCCGAGGTAAAAGCTGCTTCACGCGGCCGAGCGCCGACCAGAAACGTCTTAACGACCTGGCCTGTTTGGGTGTCGATGACGCTGACGGTGCTGCTGGTTTCGGATGTGATGTACACCCAGCGTCCATCCGGACTTATCGCAGCCCCTTCGGGTTCGAGGCCCACGGGAAAGGTGGCGATGACTCGATTGGCTTTAACGTCGGTGATGGAGGCTGTACCGGCGTCTTCGTTGGCGGTGTAGAGCCGAGTGGCTTTGTCGTCGATGACGAAGTTTTCGGGATCGGTGCCTGATTCATACTTCGTCCATTGACCGTCTTCAGGTTCAGCAGCGACACTTGCTCCAGTCGGCGCGGTAAGCACGCGGTTTTGAGCCGTAGGCGGTGACGGGGAATCGCGGCGCGCGCAGGCGGCCACAAGCAGCAACAGCGCGCAAGCGAGTGCCGTTGCGGTCCTGACGTTGATTGACTCAATTGTTTTCATTTGCTGGGCCCGGTTTGCTTGCTCTGTGCAACCTCTGTGTCCTCTGTGTCTCTGTGGTGATCGCGGGTCATAGACAACCACAGAGACACAAAGGACACAGAGGTTGCACAGAGAACTTCATACAAAAGCTGTGCAATTCGTTTGGAGGTGGTCCAGCACACGAAGCGTGGGTATTATCGTTGTCTCGCAAGTGAGAAATAGAACAGCATCAATGTGCCGGTGTAACAAAAGCCGACAAAGGTGGTTGTGGGCGTTTTGCCTTTTGCTCGCCGTGATTACGACGAGCGCAGCTCAGCAACAGCGGATCTCCGGCAGCGTTTCTGATCCGGCGGGCGCTGCGATACCGCGCGCTTCAGTTGAGTTTGAAACGAATGGAAGTATTGTTCGAACCACGACTGATGTCGCCGGAAATTTTACTGTGTTGAGTACGCAAACGTACGGAACACTCTCGATCAGTTCGCCGGGCTTTACGACGGTGAGGGTTGAAGTCCCGGCGACGACGAATGGACCGCTTCAGATTCGACTCGTGCCGGCAGGCGTGATCGAAAGAATTCTAGTGACCACACACGAGGAGCGAATTCCCTTCACGCCCGCGAGCCAGTTTGCGATCAATCAACGCGAGATCGATTTATCCGGTGCGCTTACGATCGACGACGTGCTGCGGCAAGTGCCGGGATTCTCACTGTTTCGACGTTCAGGAAGTCTCACCGCGAATCCCACTTCACAAGGTGTTTCACTCCGAGGCGTGGGCGCGAATGGCGCCAGTCGCGCGCTCGTGCTGCTGGATGGCGTGCCGTTGAACAGTCCCTTCGGAGGCTGGGTCTACTGGAACCGCCTGCCGCGCGTAAATGTTGATACCATGCAGGTTTATAACGGCGGGACTTCTGATCTGTACGGCAGCGG
>JAICGZ010000133.1 GCA_025922875.1 Pyrinomonadaceae bacterium | reverse complement strand
CCATTTCCCTTTCTTCGGGACCCGCGTACACGACGACACGTACCTTGTCGTTTCGGATCAGGTGATCCGCGAGCTCTGCAAAATTCTCCAGCGGCCAGATCCGCCCGACGTGACCGGCTCCGGGAAACAGACCGACCAGCAACTCGCGGGATTGCGCTTTCTCTTTCTTCAGCAACGCTTCGACCGCGAAATCCGCGGCAGCGTTCGTCTTTAACGTAGGCGTTCTTGGTGGATTCTGGATACCGAGCGGTTTGAGTATGTCGAGGTAGCGATCGACGAGATGCGCCTCTTTTCTTTCCTTGTTCGGTCGTGGTTGGAAATTCGCCAGCAGGTCCAACGAACGATTTTCCCGCCGCGCGTAAAGGCGGCGAGGCGCGCCGGAGAGGAACCCGAGCAGGTTAGTCTCATACAGGCTGTGCAGGTCGATGACAAAATCGAACTTAGCTTTGCGTACACCCGAAACGATCTTGAGGATGCGCGCGATCGAGATCAGCTTTGGGCCATCGCGGAGCGCAACACGATCAACTTCCAGGATATCGTTCGCATAACCCGAGAGACCGATCAACTCTCCGCCGGGTTTGCCGACTGCAACCGTTATCTGTGCGTATGGAAAGCGCGCGCGTATCGCCCGCAACGCGGGCAGGCTCATGACGACGTCTCCGAGCTGGCCGAAGTCGATGACGAGTATGTTGCGCGGATCGAATTGCAAAATCATTTTTACAGGATTTCAGGATTTCACATGACTTACATGTAAATCCTGACAATCATGTAAATCCTCTTCAAAGTTCCCGAAGATCCCTGCCGGTCATGTCAGACGGTTTTTCCAGTCCCAGCAAACCGAGCATCGTCGGCGCCACGTCTTCGAGTGCGCCGCCCGTGCGCAGTTTCACTCCCACTGATTCTTCATCAATCAAATGAAACGGCACTGGATTCGTAGTGTGCGCCGTGTGTGGACCACCGGATATCGGATCGATCATCTGCTCGGCATTTCCGTGATCGGCCGTAATTAGGGTGACGCCTCGAGCCTCTCGAATACGCTTCGTGATCCAACCCAGGCACGTATCAACGAACTGGCAAGCCTCGATTGTTTTATCCAGTTTCCCTGTATGGCCCACCATGTCGGGGTTGGCGAAGTTGATAACAAAAACATCCGTCTCTCCTTCGTCAACGCCGCGCAGCACTTTGTCTGTCACTTTGAACGCCGACATCTCGGGCTGTAAGTCGTACGTCGCGATCTTCGGCGACGGAACCAGCAGTCGTCGTT
Source organism: Pyrinomonadaceae bacterium (assembly GCA_025922875.1). Classification (GTDB taxonomy): domain Bacteria; phylum Acidobacteriota; class Blastocatellia; order Pyrinomonadales; family Pyrinomonadaceae; genus PSRF01. The sequence continues at coordinate 15,981 of JAICGZ010000133.1, read as the reverse complement.
CGCAGGGATATTCCTTTTCGACTCCGCCATTGAAGAAGTCAGTGACGTGCGCGTACTTCTCGGTCTCTGCGAGCCGGTAGTTGCGCACACGAAGGTTGCCCCAGACTTCCGCCAGCACATTGCGATGATGTCGCGGTGGAAAGGCTATGGGGAGGTTGAAAGTGTTGTCATACATCGTGAAGCAGACAAATTCCACGTGCGGGCGATCCGAAATAGTGAATTCCTTAAAGTCAGCAACCGCCAATGCCCGCGTCAACTGTCGCGCGCGATCGGGACGAAAGTTGAAGAAGATCACCGAGTCGTCGTCCTTTATTGTCGCGATCGGGCCGCCATCAGGACGCACGATTGCAATGGGCTCGACAAATTCGTCTGTCACACCCTTTTGGTACGACTCATTGATCGCAACGATGGGATCCGTGGCGCGGTCGCCAATTGCTTTGGTCAAGAGATCATAGGCGCGCTCGGTTCTTTCCCAACGTTTGTCTCGATCCATCGCGTAGTAACGGCCGACCACAGTGGCGATCTGGCCGCAGCCAATCTCGTCGATCTTTCTTTGTAACGCGGCTACGTACTCAGCTCCGGAAGCTGGAGGCGTGTCTCGCCCGTCGAGAAAGCAATGAACGAACACCTGGTCCATTCCGTGCTCTTTCGCCATCCTGAGCAATGCATAAAGATGAGTGAGAGACGAATGGACCTGGCCGTCTGAAATGAGGCCCATCAGGTGAAGCGCCTTACCGCGATCTCGGGCAAGGTCGATCGCATACGACAGTACCTTGTTGCGAAAGAACCCGCCCGTTTCGATCTCGTGATCCACCAGCGACACATCCATGCGAATGACGCGGCCCGAACCGATGTTCAAGTGCCCCACTTCTGAATTTCCCATTACGCCGGCGGGCAGGCCGACGCGCGAGCCATGAGCTTCGAGCAATGTACTGGGATATTTTTCGGAGAGCTCGTCGTAGAAAGGTGTCGCCGCGAGTTCGATCGCGTTGCCCTCACGCGCCGCGGAGTAGCCCCAACCGTCGATAATGATCAGGGCCAGCGGCCCCCTTTTTTTAGTCATTCGTGTATTTGATGATTAGTTTCCCGCAAAGGCGCAAAGATAAAAAAGACCGCAAAGGGTGCTGCTGCATCTCTGCGTCTCATGTTTGTGCCTTTGCGTCTTTGCGCGAAATTTCATTTTGCAGAAAAGCTCTGCGGCCGGGAAAGCGTGCGGCGCCTCGTAGATCTTCTTCGATGCGCAAGAGTTGGTTGTACTTTGCGGTGCGATCGGTGCGCGACAGCGAGCCCGTTTTAATCTGGCCGGCATTGGTGGCGACGGCGAGGTCGGCGATAAACGGATCCTCGGTTTCACCGGAACGATGAGAGATGATCGTCGTGCGACGGTTTCTTTGCGCGAGCTCGATGCAATCCAGTGTTTCAGTCAACGTGCCGATTTGATTGACCTTGATCAAAATTGAGTTCGCCACCCCGAGGTCGATTCCTTTTTGCAGAAAGCTGGTGTTGGTTACAAAGAGATCGTCTCCGACAAGTTGCACTTTGCTACCGATCTCATCAGTCAGAAGTTTCCAACCCGTCCAGTCGTTCTCCGCCATTCCGTCTTCGATCGAAATAATCGGATACTGATCGCACCAGCCTTTCCAGTATGCAACCATCTCCTCGCTGCTGAGTGTTCTCTTGTCGCTCTTCTTAAATACATATTTCGTACCGTCGTAAAATTCACTGGCAGCCGGATCCAGCGCGAGCAGACAATCGACGCCCGGCGTGTAACCTGCTTTGACAAGCGATTCGAGAATGGTTTCGACTGCTTCCTCGTTCGAACGCAGGTTCGGCGCGAACCCTCCCTCATCACCAACGCTGGTTGCGTAACCTTTGCTTTTCAAAACTGACTTGAGTTGATGAAAAACTTCCGCGCCCACGCGCAACGCTTCACTAAAACTCGCCGCGCCCGCAGGCACTACCATGAACTCCTGAAAGTCGACATTATTATCGGCATGTGCCCCACCGTTCAGGATGTTCATCATCGGCACTGGCAGGGTGCGCGCGTTTGGTCCACCGAGATATCTGTAGAGCGGAAGTTCCAACTGTGCCGCCGCGGCCCGCGCCGTTGCCATTGAAACGGCGAGCAGCGCATTAGCACCCAGGTTGGATTTGTTATCAGTGCCGTCTAACTCGATTAGAGCTCGATCGACTTCAGCCTGATCGAGTGCGTCGAAACCTTGCAAGGCGGGCGCTATCACTTCGTTGACATTGTGAACTGCTTTTAAAACTCCCTTGCCGCCGTATCGCTTCTTGTCGCCGTCTCGAAGTTCGACGGCTTCATTCTCGCCGGTTGAAGCTCCTGAAGGAACCGAGGCACGTCCAATCTCACCATCGGCCAAAACCACTTCTGCTTCCACGGTCGGATTACCGCGCGAATCCAGTATTTCACGTGCCAGAACGTGCTCGATCCAGCTCATCCTTTAGCTCCTCTTCCCCATCAGTTTGAACAATCTCCAACTTCACTCGCATCACTCGACGCTTCTCAACGCGTTCGACTTTGAAAATCAGGCCGTCGCGCTGAACAACTTCTCCCGGGTTGAGCACGTGTCCGGCTTGTGTCATGAGAAAACCACCAACAGTCGTGTAGGCTTCTGACTCCGGCACTGCAAGCTTCAAACGCCGGTTGAGATCTCGCACAGCCAACCCGCCATCCAGGACATAAGTTGTTTTGTCGATCTCGGTAATCTGCTCGTTAACTTCCTCGTCATGTTCATCGGAAATTTCTCCCACGATCTCTTCGAGCAGGTCTTCGAGCGTGATAATGCCCTCGAGTCCGCCGTGTTCATCGATCACAAACCCAAAATGCATCTTTGCTTTCTGCATCTGCCCCAGAACGTGCTCGAGCCGCGCCGTGTCGACGACGTACATCGCGGGCTGTAGAACATCTTCGATCTGGAACTTCTCCGGATGAAGCAGGTAAGGCATCACGTCTTTGCTGTGAATGAAACCACAGACGTCGTCAAACGACTCTCGATACACCGGCAGACGTGAATAACGATGCTGCTCGAACGCTTTGGTGATCTCTTCGAGATTGCAGGTGTTCGGAATCGCCGCCATCTCGGTGCGCGGCACCATCGCCTCGCGCACCAGCGTGTCAGAAAACTCAAAGACACGATGTATCAGCCGGCGCTCTTCCGCGCGAAGATGCCCGCTTTCGCGCGAGATGTCGACGAGCCGTCGCAACTCTTCTTCCGTGTAGGTTGATGCGTGTTCGGCAGTCGCTTTGATCCCAAGGAGCTGAGTAGTGCGTACGCTTGCCCAATCAAGTGCACGAATAGGCAGACTAAAAATGCGATAGAAGAGTTGCATGGGCAGGGCCACTGCCAGCGCAACTTTTTCAGCAATCGCGAGACCCATCAACTTCGGCGCCTGCTCACCGAGCACTATATGCAGCGAAGTGATAATTGAGAATGCGATGAAAAAGGCTATGCCGTGTCGCCACGCGTCGGAAAGGCCTGAGAGTGGTCCTTCCAGCAACCGGGCAATCGCAGGCTCGCCAATCCAGCCCAGGGCCAAAGACGCGAGCGTGATCCCCAACTGGCAGGCGGACAGGTAAGCGTTCAGGTTTCCGAGCAGTTCCATCAGGCGCTTTGCCGCTCGGCTGCCCTGGTTAGCGAGAGTTTCGATACGTGAGGAACGTACGCCGACAAAAGCAAACTCTGCCGCGACGAAGAAACCGTTCGCGGCCACGAGCAGGAGGACAGAGACGAGTTTTATGATGACTGTGCCGGTCGAGTATGACCCCGCCACGTCGCCTTCAGCGATCAACAGACTCAACCAGGTACTTGGCAATTCGTCCATTCGTGAGGCGCAAATCATACCACGGAGAGCCGCGTCAGCAGATCGGCCACGAAGGATGCAAGCCACAAAAATGCACAAAAAGGCACAAATCGCGCCTTCACTGTTTTATGTGCCTTTTGTGCCTCTTTCTGGCTAGTGTCCGGCTACGGCTCCAGCGGCACGGGCGCGGATTGGACGCCGGTCGTGCTTGCTATGGGCTCGGGCGAGTGCCTGATCGACGCGGGGTTCAATGTTGCACTCGGGTTGGCGACACACTGCCGCCAACTCGGAAATTACGAGGTAACGAGAACGTTCGAGCATCCGTTGTTCGCGAAAAGAGAGAGGTTTGAGATTGCTCAAATAAGTTAAATGCTTGAGCACGTCGGCAACTTCAAAGATGTCGCCGGTGCGCATTTTCTCTGAGAATTCCTTAAAGCGATCCTTCCAATCATTAGCGGGGGAAGAAAAATCATCTGCTAGTGCTTTGAAAAGCATTTCACACTCACCCGATGAGATTGGGGCTCGCAGGCCAACTTCTGAAGCATTTGAAACCGGAACTAAGACCAGGGAGTTATTAGCAGCAAGACGAAGCGTATAGAAAGGTAGGAGTGTATTGCCTATTTGCTTCTGTTCTATTTGCTCGATGGTCCCGATTCCATGATTCGGGTAAACGACTTTCTGGCCGACTTTGAAGCCCACCATGCACCTCCATCGAATTTGAAAATATCAGACTGCGCCGCACGCGCGGGTCTTTGGGGAATTTCCGAGGACGCAGATTGCGTCGAAGCCCTGTTTGGTAAGTAGTTGGAGTCTAGCAAGCCATCTTGCGAATGGTCAAGGTTTCTGCGCCGCCCTTGAGATAGCCACAAGGGGCACAATTCAAACTACTCAAAACTCCAATTTTGTGTCTTATGCCTTTGATGGCTTTATTTGAGTTGGAAGTCCACGACGTTTTGGCAGGGCTTTAATTGGATCTCATTCTTTTGCGTCTCAGCGATGCGGCGAAGTTTAGCTCGCGCTGTAGCAGCTTCAGGCTGGCGCAGCTTTGCTAGTGTGGCCGTTTGCGGATCGGGGGTTTGTGCGAGAGCCCGGTAACGGCCAGGCGGCAGATTATTGAAAGCAAAGGCGCCATCGGCAGCAGTGTCGGTGACAAAGAACCGCAAGACGTCTTCTGCTTTGTCCTGTTCCGCTGGAACGAGGTACACAGCCATGCCGGCAAGCGGTTCTGCTGCCGCCAACCGTCCACGAATCGATGCCGCTCCTTCGGCAAGCGTGATTGTTAAATTCGAAAGTTGATCGCCAAACTTCACCACAGTCCAATTGGCGGCTGCATCGAATTTCTGCGGCTTCGGGGTTGCGCTAGTGAGAGTGATTGATCGCAGATACCAGTAACGCGCATAAAACTGCGGCCCGAACTGATATCTCCCGGCCATAAGGTTCCGCAAGGCGAACTCGCCATTGCGATCGGGTGAGGCTGAAGCCGTAAATGTTCGCAGGTATGTCGCGCGGTCTTTCTCTGCGTCCTTTTCATGCCGCTGTACGCGAATGAACGTTTCCGCGAGCAACGGCGCACGCTTTCCCTGGCATTCCGGAATCTTTGAAGTCTCGAGCGTGACACGCCCGGTGATGGACGGCAATGGTCTGGTTGATAATTCGATTCCGGTTACGTCTGCTCCCCTGACGGTGACCCTCTTCGGCTCCGAAATCGAGAACTGCGGCGTCGTTGCGGTTTGACTAATAAACTCCTGTGCGAAGAGATCGTAATCACCGTCAGTAATTCCATTGAATGCAAAGCCGCGACCGTTCGGAGTTTGATACGTGCTTCCTCCAGGCAGGAAACTCCCACCCACGGGTATCAAATGAATGTTTGCTCCCCCAGGACCGGCAACTTTGACTGTGCCGCTGATCGTATGACCCGGCTCGCCCCGGTACCGAATATCCGCAGTGCTCTCTTCGCCACTGCGTACGCTTATCTCAGCGGCGTTATCGCGTGTTGTCGAGGGAGAATACGTGGGAACGTCTAAATTGTAAGGGCTCAACCCGTAATAGGAGAAATCAGCGGCAGCCACGATGTAGGTTCCGGGAGGAAGCCCATAGATTCTATAAACACCGCGATCGTCAGTTCGATCCTCACGAAAACCGAACGATGGGATCTTTAACGCTTCGCCATTGGCATTACGGACCATCATGGCTCTCACGGCAACGGAAATCAGCGGCTCGCCCAACGCGTTTGTCACCGTTCCCGTGAGTACTCCTCCACGAACCAACTCCAGTCTTACAGAGTCGCCGATGCGGTAATACGTTGGTGGTGTGGTCGGATCGGAAGAAGTGATGTAAGCAGGCGCCTGCGCCAAGATTGTATAGAGACCCGGCTCGAGACCATTCACACGAAAGTTTCCTTCAGCGTCTGTGGCCGTCGTGCGAGCAGCGAATCCGGAACTAAGCGTTCGCACATACAAAGATGCACCGGCTAACGGTTGCCCGTTCTCGTTTACGACTCTACCGGTAATGGCACCTGTGGTTGGTTCTTGCGCATGCGGCGCAATGCACAACAACATCATCAACACTAAGGGAAGAAATATTTCTCGCGCAAAGGCGCAAAGGCGCAAAGAAAGCCCCTTAGAAACGCGGTAGCGCTTTGCGCCTTTGCGCCTTTGCGGGAGAAAAGTCATGTCAATCCTATTCCGGTTGGGACGTCGTGCCCACATCGAGTGTGATTACCACGTCCGTCACCACACCGTTCTGAACATTCACTTCTCGTCTCACCGGACGTACCCGCTGTGTACCTCCCCTATCGATTATCTGCGCCAGGATCTCGTAACCCCCTGGTGGCAAACCCTCGATTAAGAAGTGTCCGCGTGCATCCAGTGGTGGCGGTTGTAATCCCGTGTGCTCACCTAACTTTGTCAGCCTCACAAAGATTCGATTTCCCTGCTGTAGCGAACCGTTCTCGACTTTCACCACGCCGCGAATCGTTCCATTTCCGTGTGACACGACGACTCGGAGTCCTGTGACCTGCTCGCCGTCTTTGATCTCGAGCCCGCGCGGTGGCGCCGCAACTCCATCGCGCTCGATCCGAGTGATGCTGAATCCCTTTGGCTGAAATGGCCCAATCCTCGACCCCAATTGCATTTCGACGGTCCCGCCTGGCAATCCTGCCAAACGAAAGCTTCCATCAGGAGCGATCGCCGACATCGTTGAATTACCCATGCCCCCGCCACTCCGCCCCATTACATATGCCCGCAACTGAAATTGCGACAACTTTTCCGGTGCTGCCTTGTCTTCACTCTCCATCACGATAACGCCGGTCAAACTCGCTCCTTTTGTGAGCCTGACAGTCAAATTGCTGACGTCCTGATCGACGACGTCAAAGCTGAGCGTCTCAGCGCGCACTTCGACGTTTTGATTTGGATACAGAAACACTCCGTACTTGCCGGGAATTAGTCCTTCGACGACGAACTCCCCTGAGGCATTGGAAACTGCAGGAACGTTTACAAATTCAATTCTTTGACCCGAAGTGCGTTGAAAGCCAAAGCGCATGTTTGGCACCGGTAAACCCTTTTCATCTATCACTCGTCCGCTAACCGCGAAGGTTTGAACCGGACGGCCGAGCGTGATGTCGACATTGTTAGCTTCACTTCCTTCGCTGACTTCAATGATCGTGGCTTTTGCGTGGTCCGTAACATCGGGGTGGAAGACTTGTTTGTAGGAAGCCCGTATGGCCGGTGCATTGCCGGAATTCCCGTCGTTGCTCCTGCCTGCTGAGACTTTGTAGCGCCCGGCATGCAGCCCAAACATTCGATAGATGCCTCGATCGTCAGTCTCAGCCGTCGCTGAAGAAAAAAATCGCTGTTGTGGTCCCTGCTGCTCTAAAGCTTCAGCTCGATAAAGGTTAACTTGCTGCTCAATTACTGGACGGCCGTCAGCATCGATGACTCGTCCGGTAATGACGCCGCCACGGACCAGTGCGAAGTTGATGCCCTCGACGTTTTCATCTTCACCGACTATGACACTTTGAGCCCACGCCGCGTTCGGGTCGGCGTTTACGAAACCAGGGACGGAGAAAAAGGCGTCATAGCTTCCGGTGGCGACGTTCGTGATCCGGTAAAAACCATCCTGATCGGTTGTGGCTCTCAGGAAAGATTCAAGTCGCGAGTAATCCTCACTCTTGTGAATTCCTACCGTCACTCCGGCCGCGCCTTTGTCTTTGATCGTTACTCGTCCGGAGACAGTACTGCGCGGCACTTTGCTCGTTTGTTTGGTTGTCGACTGGGCAAACAGCGAGACCGTTAGGCCGAAGAATACAAGCAGTGCGGCGGATAGATAACGACCGGAGAAACTCATCAGGTTACTCCTGTTGATGTGCTGAGGTTCGCGCGTCGCATCATAGTCCTTCCTGTTGTCAGCTTCAAGATTCTACTGTTAGGATCACGCCCGCAATGGCTCATCTGAAAATCACCGACGCAAGCGGTCGGCAGTGGCAGTTTAGTTTTGTGCCAAAAGCCGTTTGCACGATTGGCCGCGCACCCGACAATGCGGTGGTGCTAGATGATCCTCGCGCTTCGCGTTATCACGCTCACATCAACCAGGCCGAGAACGGTGCGTTCACCATCGTCGACGGAGCAGTTATCAACGGCCAGCTTCGTCGGAGCGCGAATAAGGTTTTCATAAACGGTGAGCCCCAGTTTGAGCACCAACTCAAGAATGGCGACCGTATAACGATCGGTGCGAGTACGTTGCGTTTCGAACAACCGGTCGAGGAACGAACCACTGACGTTCGCTACGACGACAAGCCTCTCGGTCACACGCAACTGCTCATCTCCGCAAACGACGTGATGTCGACGGTGCTTCGTTCCAAGGACGAAGTGACGACGTCGCCGCAGCGAGACAAAGTTCTTGAAACGCTGCAACGTAAAGCGAACATTCTTAGCGCACTGTATGAGATGAGTAAGACGCTCGGTTCTGTCTTCGACCTGAACGCGATCTTCGAAAAGGCAACCGACATCATTTTCCGGTCGACTCCGGCGGATCGCGTGGTTGCTTTGCTCGCGGAAGAAGACAGTGAAGATGCGAAGCTGACGCCGATCGCGATGCGCGCGCGCGACAACAAGCTCGAGGCGCATGCACGCAGGCTTTCGATCGGCCGCACGATCACACGCAAAGTGATGCGAGATCGCGTGGCGTTGTTATCACAGGACGCCGCTTCGGATGAACAGTTTGCAGGTGTGGATTCGATCGTTTCGCAAGGCGTGCGTTCGACAATTTGCGCGCCGCTCGTTGCGGAGAGTCGTGTTCATGGAGCGCTGTATGCTGACCGGCTCGATCCGTTTGCCGCCTTCAAGCCTGACGATCTCGAGTTGATCAGCGCGGTCGCGGCACAGACGGCGATCGCGGTTGAGAATGCGCGTGCTCACGAACGTCTGGCGCGAGAAGAAGTTGCTCGCGCGAACTACAGCCGGTTTTTGCCCGAGTACGTAGTGAAACAGATGCTGGAGAATCCAGAGTCGTTCAAACTGGGCGGCGTGAGTCAGACCATCACGATCTTGTTTGCCGACATTCGCGGTTTCACGCGCATCTCGGAGCACGCACCACCGGAAAAGATTGTGAGTCTGCTCAATCGCTATTTTTCGGCGATGACCGACATCATCTTTGCGCACGGCGGAACGCTGGATAAATATCTCGGCGACGGTTTGATGGCCCTTTTTGGTGCGCCCACCGCGACGCCCGACGATGCATCCAATGCACTTAACGCCGCGGTTGCAATGCAGCGGCGACTTTTGGGAATCAATCGAGAGTTGCGTGATGAAGGGTTCCCCGAAATCGGTGTTGGCATGGGGCTACATACAGGAGAGGTGATTGTCGGTTACATTGGGTCCGACCGACGTTCGGAATATACGGCCATCGGCGACACGGTTAACACTTCCTCGCGACTTGAATCGAACGCGCTTGGCGGTGAAATTTTGATCAGCGACGCAACTGCCAAAGCGGCACACAGTCGTTACAAGTTAAAGCCGCGCCAGGCAATCATGGTTAAGAACCGGCAGCAGCCTGTTAATCTTTGGGAAGTTGATTGGCAAAAGGCTAGCGGGTCTTTTTAATAGGTCCTATAAGACCTATAGGTCCAATATGACCTATTGGTTTCTTTTTTCTTATGTCTTTCATTGGTAAAACCTCAACGTTCCTCGGCCTCAACGCGCTGCGAAACCTCGTCTCCGATTCAATGGCCATCGATATGGGCTCGGCGAGCACGATTATCGCCGTCCGCGGGCGCGGTATCGTCGTTGACGAACCCTCGGTGGTTGCGGTCAACAAGCTCACCGGTGAAGTGATCGCGGTCGGAAACGAAGCGCACAAGATGCAAGGCCGCGAGGCTCGCGACGTCACAGTGATCGCTCCTTTAGTAGACGGCGTCGTTGCTGATTTTGAACGAACGCGGACGATGTTGGATCACTTCGTCAGAGAAGCACGAAGCGGTATCTCTCACTTTAGCCGTCGCGCGATCATGAGCGTGCTCTCCGAAGTGACGCAGGTCGAGCAACGCGCACTGCTCAGTGCAGCGGAAGAAGCGCGCATAAGTCGTGTCTACATGATCGAAGAAGGCCAGGCTGCCGCCATCGGCGCCGGAGTTCCGATCAACGACGAACATGCCGCGGCCGTCGTTGACATCGGAGGCGGCACGACGAACGTCGCCGCAATCATCCGAGGCTCGATCATCGCTTCACGCGCGGAAAGAATCGGCAGTTCCGACATCGATCTCGCGATCATGGATCGCTTGCGCCGTCATCGTGGACTGACCATCGGAGAGCAGACCGCCGAACGCTTGAAACTCGAACTCAGTTCTGCCATCGAACCGGAAGACCCGAGCAAAAAAATCAACGTGCGCGGCCGCGACGTGCAGACCGGCAGTCCCGGCGCTGTCGACATCACAGCGGGTGAGGTTTATACGATCACAGCGCCCATAATCCGGCGCGTCGCCGACGAAGTACGAACTTTACTCGCCGATCTGTCGCCCGAAGTTGCCGGGGATATTTACGATCGTGGACTGATCCTGACTGGTGGTGGCGCTTCGCTGGAAGGGCTGCCGAGTTATTTGCAAAAAGAATTGGGACTCGTCGTAAGAGTTGCCGACGATCCGCGCTTTGCGATCGTACGTGGTCTATCTCAACTCTATGAAGAACCACTGTTGCTCCGCCGCGTTGCTCGCACAGAACCCCATCCGTTAATGGACACTGAAGCCACCGCTTTCGAGACGTAACATTGAACCTCGTCGATTTCTACAAACGCCAAATCACGGTTGCGCACATCTTTGGAATTCCAGTGCGGTTTGATTATCGCTGGTTTGTAGTTTTTCTTCTGAGTGTTTGGCTAATCGCGATGAACCTCAGTCGCGGCGGCATGTGGGTGGGCTCATTCAAGCTGATGCCGGTAAGTGTCACCGTCTCGTGGATACTGGCGGTGGTGACGACGATTGGGCTGTTTCTGTCCGTGCTGGGTCACGAGCTCTCACACGCGTTGATGGGCCGTGCTGAAGGTATCGAGATCGAGGAGATCGTGCTGCACCCGTTTGGTGGCCTGGCCCGGCTACGGAACGAGCCTGAAAGTCCGCGTGCGGAATTCCGCATTGCAGTTGCTGGTCCGGCAGCAAGTTTTCTGTTCGCCGCGATCAGTTTTGTGCTGATGCTGCCGGCGATGATGGCCGGCTACCCGATTGCGGGTGGAGTGCTGTTACTACTCTGCGCGGGCAATCTGCTGCTCGCAGTCTTTAATCTGTTTCCGGGATATCCGTTGGATGGGGGTCGCGTGTTGCGCGCTCTCCTCTGGCGCCGCACGGGCGACATCAAAGAAGCGACGCGTCTCGCCGGAATTTGCGGGATGCTGATCGCCGCGGTTCTGATCATCTTCGGCGTCTACATGGCTATCGCCCCGACGTTCCGATCGTACTTCATGGGGTTCTGGTCAGTGCTCGTTGGACTTTTTCTTTTCGACGCAGCGTACAGTGTCGTGAAGCACGTTCGCCCGCGAATCCGTAATATCGTCAGCGAAGCAATGTCGGCTCCCTTCTCGATCGAACCTGACGTTCTAATCAGTCACTTGATTAACTCTGTGTTGCCGTTGCACCGGCAAGTGGCCTTCCCCGTCGCTCAAAATCAACGGCTTCACGGCATGTTGTCACTTGAAGACCTCAAGTCGTTACCACGCGAACGCTGGCACCTCACCCGTGCACGCGAAGTGATGCGGCCGATCGCGCCGCGGTTCTTCGTCGAACCAAACACTACGCTGGACTACGCGCAAGAGTTGATGAAGCGCAATGGGATTGGTTCGGTTGCCGTGGTGGGAAAAAACGGCGACTTAGTCGGTTTTCTTCAGAGCGGCACATTCAAACGCCGCAAGCGCGCCAAAGATTCCCGTTAAAGCCGTCCACAGATTTCACAGATTACACAGATAAAGAGGAAATAAATCTGTGTAATCTGTGGATGGATTTTGTTTCGTCTCGCAATTGCCAGCGCCGCAGTTTTCCGCGATAATCCAAACATGCTGGGCGCAGCTTACAGTTTTGAACAGGCAAGATGTTACTGCTACTTCCATACACCGAGTATCTGAGACGAGTTTTTGAACCGCGCAACGTCGCGGACATAATTCTTGTCTTTGTGCTGGTGTATGGGGTTTTGAAACTCCTGCGCGGAACTCGCGCCGCCCCGATGGCCGCTGGGATAGCCGCCCTCGTTTTCCTCTACTGGCTTTCCGTCAAACAAGATCTTGCGACGCTGGAGTTCGTTCTCAGTAACGGATTGCTGTACATCGGTATCGCAATCATCGTTCTGTTCCAATCTGAGATCCGGCAGGCCTTGATTACCTTCGGCAATCGTTTTCGCGTGCCTTTTTCAAGATATCGCGGACAGTTTGGCGAGGGCATTTATGACGAAGTCGTCCTGGCTGCCACCACACTCGCTTCAACGAAAACAGGCGCGCTCATTGTCATCGAACGTAACGTGGGTCTAAAGAATGTGAGCGATGGCGGTGTTCAACTCGACGCAGAACTGACGTACGACCTGCTGATCAGTATTTTCAACACAGCGAGTCCGCTGCATGACGGTGCGGTTGTTGTTCGGCGTCATCGCATCGCAGCGGCTTCATGCTTTCTGCCGTTGACACTGAATCCACGTCTTTCCAGAGAGCTCGGGACGCGTCATCGTGCGGCGATCGGTGTAACGGAAGATACTGATGCTGTCGCGGTAGTGGTGTCGGAAGAGACAGGTTTGATTTCGTTCGTGCAGCGCGGCGACATCAAGCGTGGGCTCGATGCAACGAAGCTTCGCAATGCGATCCTCGAAGCATTGGAAGGTCCGCGAAAAGAGAAGGAGCCACAGAAACACTCAGAATCAGAGAATGAGGCTGAAGAGATCGCTTCGACCTAGGATTTATAGGTCCTATAGGACGTATAAGACTTATATGACCTATTAACTAAATACATGCCGTTTCAGGACGAAGACGAAGTCACAACAACAACCGATCCGACGCCCGCGCCGAATCGTGCCGAGAAGTTACTCCGCAGGATCTTCCTGGAAGACTGGAGCCTGAAACTTCTCTCGTTGGCCATCGCAGTCGTCCTCTGGCTATTAGTCACCGGGCAGAATGAGCCCGTGACCGCACACGTTAACGTGCAACTCAATTTCATCCGCCCTCAGTCGCTGGAGATCAGTAACGATCCGCCTCGAACAGTCGACGTGATGCTGACGGGCAGCCGGAACAAGCTGGACGATCTGACTTCACTCGACCTCGTCGCGACAGTCGACATTAGCGACCAACGCGCCGGTGAAAGAGTCTTGAGACTTACCGACAAGGCGCAGATATCTCTACCTCAGGGCATCAAGGTCGACGGCTTCCAGCCAAGCGCGATTCCAATCCGTCTCGAAGAAATCGTGGAGCGGCAAGTTACTGTAGAACCAAAGCTCGAGGGAAAACCTGCTGACGGATTCGAGATTTACGCGGTTCGTCCAAGCAAAGGAAGCGTCGCCGTGCGTGGGCCAGCCAGTCGTGTAAACGCACTGCAGAAAGTGACGACCGAAAGCATCTGGCTGGCGGGACGCAAGGAGAGTTTTACGGCGTCGAACTTGGCGATAGATGTTCCCGATCCCAAGGTCGATCTGCTCGAGCCTGTGATCAACGTAGATATTGAAATTGGTGAACGAAGAATCGAGAAGAACCTTTCCGGCGTGGCGGTCAGTATGGCAGAAGGCGGTAAAGTTCAACCCGCAACTACGGCGGTTACTTTGGAGGGTGTGCCAAGTCTTCTCGATACCCTGAAAGCCGAAGACATCAAAATTGTGCTGGATTCAGTCGGACAAACCCTCACGCCTCGTTTAGAGTTACCCGCCGCACTCAAGGGAAAAATAATTCTGAAAACCGTGCATGCTTCGAAATTTGTACCTGTAAGATAGCCACGGAACAACGCGGCTTTCACTCTCCGGCAATTCTTATCGGTGTAATCCCATGTTAATTTGTGAGCCCATGAAAGCTCTTTTTGGTACTGACGGTATTCGAGGTGAAGCTGGACAGTTTCCGCTTGACGCCGCAACCGTAAGCGCAATCGGTTTTTCCTTAGCTTCACATCTCGTTTCAAAAGCAGGTGAGGCGCCGGAAATCATCATCGGCCGAGACACTCGTGAATCCGGCGAATGGATCCAGCAAGCGCTCGTCGACGGCGCAAACAGAGCCGGTGCAAAGTGTCTCTCAACAGGTGTGATCACTACGCCTGGAGTCGCTTTCTTAACGCGTAAACACCAGGCCGCCGCGGGCGTCGTTATTAGCGCTTCACACAATCCCTATCAGGACAACGGAATCAAGATCTTCGCTCCGTCTGGTGAAAAGATAGACGACTCGGTCGAGCGGCTTATAGAAGCAGATGTGTTTGCGACCAGGGCGCAGCCTCCGTTATCTCAGACTACCTTCTCGACTGAACGCGAAGAGAAACTCCAGCAAGAGTACCTGTCGTTCCTCGCCGATGAAATCGGAGGAGGATTGAAGTTGCAGGGGCTCACAATGGTGATTGACTGTGCAAATGGAGCGAGTTCGAAGCTGGCTCCGGCTTTGTTTACACAACTCGGCGCGAAAGTTGTGGCTATTAATTGCAGCCCGGATGGTCGAAACATCAACCGCGACTGCGGCTCGCTCCACATCGACTCGTTGCGCCGGAAAGTTGTCGAAGAGCGCGCTGATCTGGGAGTGGCTTTCGATGGCGATGCAGACCGATCTTTGTTTGTCGATGGTGAAGGAAATTACGTTGACGGTGACGCGACGTTGTGGGCCCTTGCGACGCATCTCCAGTCGCATGGCCGGCTGAAAGACAACATCGTGGTCGCTACGGTCATGAGCAATATCGGCCTCGAGATCGCTTTTCGCGCTGCCGGAATACGACTCGTGCGCACTGACGTGGGCGATAAATATGTTCTTGACGAACTGTTAAGACGCAAGGCTAGTCTCGGCGGCGAGCAATCCGGTCACATCATCCTGCCTGAACTCAGCCTGGCCGGAGACGGGATGATCACCGCGCTTTGCCTGTTGCGAGCGCTCCGGGCATCGGGGAAAACGCTCGCTGAAATGACAGCGGGATTCAAACAGTACCCGCAAACTCTCAAAAACGTGCGCGTCCGCGAGAAGATCCCGTTCAATACGCTCGCCTCTGTTCGCGCCGAGGTAAAGGAGGTCGAGGAATTGCTCTCGCAGAAAGGGCGTTTGCTCCTCCGCTACTCAGGAACGGAGCCATTGGCCCGTGTGATGATCGAGGGCGAGAACCAGGCGAGGATCGAGGCCTATGCAGAAAAAATCGCGGATGCGATCGAGCGAGAGATAGGGGCCGGCGCCGGGCGGTTATGAAATTTCTACACGCGGACCCGAGAAAAATCTACACGACCTTCTGCTCTCCACCAGCCGCCAAGGTCTTTGATCGTTGGTCTCTGCGAGTCTTCCTTAGTAAACAGTTGAGTCCGATGTCCCCAAGAAAAAGGCTCTTGCACGGCACAGGCGTTGCGATGTATATTGTGGGGCAAGAGAGACGGTTGGTGGATCCTCCGTCTCAAGTGGTTGCTGGGGTGAGGACAGTAACCACGAATATGGATGGGCGCGACGCACTCCCACGTATGTCGCGCCCATTCGCTTTTT
>JAICGZ010000132.1 GCA_025922875.1 Pyrinomonadaceae bacterium | reverse complement strand
TGCGACCAATTAATTTTGTCCACAAATTGGCCACAAATGAGATACGGCCACCATTGACGGTAGCCGTAAATTATTGATGCTATTGGTCGGGGCGAGAGGATTCGAACCTCCGACCTCTCGGTCCCAAACCGAGCGCACTACCAGGCTGTGCTACGCCCCGAAGAGTTGAGGCATTCTAAGAGTCGTGTGCGGGATGGTCAAGCTTGGACAGGATTACAGGATTTTTCAGGATTTACATGATAGTAGGAAAAGTTTTGTTTGCATCAATGCGAGGGAGCGGTGACTGATGCGGTTTTTTATGTCTTCCGGTAGTTCGGCAAAGGTTTGATTGTAACCGTCGGGTATGAATAGTGGATCGTAGCCGAATCCGCTATTTCCGCGGGGAGCGAGTGTGATTATTCCTTCACAAATACCTTCCGAAACGTTGAGCAGATCGCCAGCGGCGTGTGCGATTGCGACCGCAGCTACGAAACGCGCCTTGCGGTCCGTAGAGCCCGACTTCGCGAGTTCTGAAAGTAGCAGTGCGCGCCGGTCACCGTCCGATGCATTCTCACCGGCGTAGCGCGCTGAGAAAACGCCGGGTGCGCCGCCTAGTGCTTCGACTTCCAGTCCCGAATCGTCAGCCAAAGCCAACAGCCCCGTGGCTGACGCATAGAAGCGAGCCTTGGCAATCGCATTGTCACCATAGGTGTTCCCGTTCTCGTCTGCGCACCCAACGTTCGGGAATTCTTCAAGTGAACAGAACGACCAACCTGAGTCTCCGAGGATGTTCGTGATCTCTTTTAATTTCCCGGGGTTGCGTGTACCCAACAAGAGAGATTTCGACATGAGACTAACGAGCAGCACTATCAGACTGGAGCAGGGAAGCGAATGTGCCGAACTGTCCAAACGCGGAACGCGTGGTGCGCTCGATCCCGTATGCATTCAATCGTGTTTCAGTGGAAGAAAAACTCGAGCGCCGCACAGTATTCTGCAAACCCGCAAACTCATCCTGCGAAAGTTGCCTTCCCTGAAGCTTCAGCAACGTCACTATGAAATTGTTTACGCGCGCCTCGTCGTTGGAGAAAGTAACAATCGGAGCAGAACTCTGCTGTGCTGACTGTTTCACATCCCTTCTGTCGTTAGCCCCGCTCTTTCGCAACGCCACAAGGCCCGAGCGCATGTTTTCACTTTTACCCAGCAGCACATAGCCATCCGCAAATACAGCCGCAAACTCTTTCCGCGGATCCGGATTTGACTCGAGCCCCTCGAGCATCTCGCCGCCGTCGCCTTTGAAGATCTCCTGCGACAGCGATTGTCTGAGTCGCGCTTCATCACTCACGCGCGCCACGAGAATCGATCCTTCCGCGCCCTGCGAAGGTTTCAGTGTTAACAAAGGCGGACTAAGCGCCGGCAGCACCTCTTTCGGATTACTAATTCCATAGACAGACAAGCTCGATCTCAACAGCGAACCAAACAACACCGCCGGCAGCGCGTCGAGTTTAAATGCGACCGCCGAGTCTAATGAACTCCAGGCCGCCGCCGGCGTCTTGCTGCGATAGATCGTTAGCGATTGAAAACCTTCCGGCACGAGTTTCCAGAAATTCTCATCGCGCTCGGCGGTTTCAAAAGCAGGTTCTAGACGTGAGACAACTCCCGGTTCGAGTGAGAAGAGAAAACGATCTTCGATACCGCCCTGCGACGAACTCGCGGTCCATGCCACACCGCGCAGCACCTTGCCCGCACTCACCGCCAGCAATTGCTCCAACTGCTCATCACCAGGAGCCTGGCCCATCAGCAATGGCGCGACCCATGAAAAAAGTCTTGCGGAATTTGCCGGCGAGATATAGCCGAAGCCGAGCGTCTTGTCAGAAGTGACGCTGGACCGCACTCTCACCATTTCGGGATCAGTACGAATACTTGGCCGTACTCCACGCCGAACATCGAGACAACTTCGCACCGCGTTGTCAGAATTGCCGATCACCACGGTGGTTTCGTCAACAGCACCGACGATCTTGCGCTCGGCGCCACCAACCGTGCATTCGATGTAGTCGGCATCGCCACTACGCTCCGTGCACATGGAAGCTCCGTAGGCGAAGTTCGCAAGGTGTTTTACTGCTTCGACAGCGGCCGGTTTCGTGCGCCATCGCGACGTGTGCGTCTCGGCAATGACCGCGACGTCGGGTCGGACTTTCAGCGTGTCGTTTTCTTCTGAAGTATTCATGCCGACGACCACGAGGGCGACTTGCGCCCGCGCAAACAGCACCGCTTCCAGTGGTCCAACTCCAGCGCGTGCAGCGGCGATCCCTAGTCGACTCTGCGAAGTTGGTTTGTTATGAAGGATCGGTGCAGCGGCTTGCCAGACGTCGCTGTGCTGGATCGCCTGGGCCACGTTGGCGAGGTTGTTAAACTCGACGTACACGAGCGAATCGGCGGGAGCATAGCCGGCCATATCGACTCGTGATGGAAGGCTCCACCATAGCCAAGCCGCGCCGATCACAATCAGTACCAGGACTATTCCAAGAAGGGGACGCAGGAACTTCATTACCTCGAATCCTAGCTTTTCTCCCGCAAAGGCGCAAAGACGCCTCCCTGGAGTGCGGCGGTCTGGCGCCGCTTTGGCCTCGATCAGACCGCACCGATACCAACGCGGCGCCAGGCCCCGCCGCACTCCAAGGAGGCGCTCAACTCTTTCCATTGCCGCGTCTTCAAGCCTGTGTTACTTTGGCGCGCTTGGATAGCAACCTATGACCTACCGCGAATTGTCCGCACAAGCACTCGCAGAACAGGATTACGAGGCCTTCCTGACCGAGTTACAAAAGTCGCTGACAGACGGAAGACGAGATCCCAATGAGGTAGTGCGGGACACTCTGTTTGAAATTTACTTCGGCGCCTCTCAACCAGACAGGGAAAGCCTAGGCCTCGCAGCACGCGCAGCGGTCCATACTTTCGATCCGCGCAACGTGACTACCGAGCCGGAATACTACGCAGACATCGACGCGAAACTTTACAACGAGCGCAAGCCCGTCATCTGGTTGTGGCAGATGTTCGATCGCTCGCCGCTCGGGCAAAACTCACTGTTTGCACATCGTTTCCGGCGCATGCTCGCGCCGCTGATTTTTCGCAGCGTTGGGGACAATTTCAAGTGCTGGCAGTTTGTCGAGTGGTCGTTTGGTTACAACCTGTCTTTCGGAAACAATGTCGTCGTTCACCGGTACGTGCTGCTCGACGACCGCGGCGGGATCGATATCGGCGATAACGTATCGATCTCGGATTACGCAAACATCTACTCACACAGCCACGATATCTACGATATCCGCAAGGTCTACACGCCGGCGACGCGCGTTGGAAACGGCGTTCGCATAACCTACCACGCTACCGTGCTTGCCGGGATGCAGATCGGCGATCACGCGATGATCGGGACTGGCGCGTTAGTCACGCGTGACGTTGAGCCGCACCACATTGTCGTCGGCATACCTGCTAAAAGCGTTAAAGTGAAGGATGTTTTGTAGGGGCGGCCCTCTGTGGCCGCCCCTCTTTCCGGGAGCGGGATTTCGAAGAAGGGGCGGCCACGGAGGGCCCGCCCCTACAAAGTGGAATCCGGCAACACCTTCTTCCAGAAAGTCTCCCCGTTCGACTGCATTTTCTGCAGCTAACCTAAGTAATACCTAAAGTTAAACGGTGAAAAATTGCGATTGACATTGTTTGGCCCATTAAGGTACTCTCACTCAGGTTAACGGCGATATTTGCCGTTTACCCGGGTGCCCACCTGGTTTTCAACAGCGGTCAGTCCCGCGAAATCCTTTGGAGCACGAGAAAGGCACACTTCGCGTGAGCGGAGGTCGCAAAGCCACAGAAGTTGGTCCTATCCAACTTGGCTGGGTTTCCGAATGAGCTTCAATCCTGCCGCAGCAGACTTCTCCAACAGTTTCCTGTTGACACCCGCCGGGACCCTATCTCTGCACCCCTGTGTCATGTCTAACACTCCTACTGACAATCGGACGGCGACGACCTTGAAACAAACACCCGACTCCCTGCTGACCGCAAGGATTCTCAAACGACAACTGCCCCGAGCGCGAAAAGCGCGTGCCCGTTTGCGCGAGCGAAACAGAGTGCGGACCGCTGTTGTGAGGAATAACTAACATGTTCAAAAAAGCCTCCGGAAAAAAGAACCTCGTTGGTCTCGACATCGGCTCGAGTGCCGTCAAGGCTGTTGAGCTCGGCAAAAAGGGAAACGGTTTGCAACTCCTCAACCTGGGTTTTGAAAACCTTCAGACGGACACGATCGTCGATGGCCAGATCATGGAGCTTAACAACGTCTCCAACGTGATCTCTCACATCTTCAGCGAACACCAGATTCGCACCAGCCGGGTTGCCGCCGGAGTCAGTGGTCACTCAGTGATCGTCAAGAACATAGTGCTGCCGCAGATGAGCCAGGAGGAATTGCAGGAGTCGTTCAGTTGGCATGCCGAGGAGCACATTCCTTTCGATATCGGCGACGTGAATCTCGACTATGAGCTGACCAGCAAGTCGTCCGAGTCGTTGCACGTCCTCATGGCCGCCTGCAAGAGCGACAAGATCGCGAACGTGAAACAGGCGATTCAGCTCGCCGGCAAACAACCGGTGATCATCGATGTCGACGCCTTCGCGCTCCAGAATTGTTATGAAGTCAACTACCAGCCAAGGGCCGGCGAAATCGTCGCACTGCTGAACATCGGCGCCGCGACGATGAATATCAACATCCTCAACGGCATCCGATCGATCTTCGCGAGAGACGCTTCAGTCGGTGGCAGTCAATACACGAGCCTATTGCAGAAAGAACTCGGGCTGAGTTTCGAGCAGGCAGAGGCCGTGAAGCGCGGCATGGCCTTGCCTGAACACGTTGAGCCACGACCGATTCAGCCAATCATTGAAACTGTTTCCGACATTCTCGCGCTCGAAGTGAAGAAGACCTTTGATTTCTATCGCGCCACTGCACACGAAAACGAAGCGGGGATTCAAAAGATATTACTGGCGGGCGGTGGTTCGAAGCTGCCTGGTTTGCCTGACTTCCTGGCGCACCGTTTCGAGATTCCGGTCGAGGTTTTCGATCCGTTCCGGCAGATAGAAGTCGACGCGCGGAAGTTTGATCCGGACTACATGCGAGAGATAGTGCCGGAGATGGCAGTTGCTGTTGGTCTGGCCCTGAGAGGAGTTGAGGCATGATCAAAATAAACCTGCTCGAGTCAGTCACGGATCGGCCACAGGGCGTTGCGCTGGTTGAAGACAAAGTCGCCAACCCGCGCATGCAGACGTTCTTACTCGCGCTGACGGTGTTTGGGTTGGTAGTGCTGGGAATGGGTTACGACTACGTGAGTTCGAACATGGCGCGCACAGCGGCGCAGAAAGAACTCGATAATCAGAAACGCATCAACCAGCAGATGTTGGCGATTCAAAAAGAACAGATGGAGATGGAAAATAAGTCGAAAGAGGTCCAGGCCCGCATCGACGCCATCAAGAAGTTACGCGCGTCACAGCAGGGTCCAAGTGCAGTGCTTCATGAAATCAAAGCTCGCTTTGATGCTGTTCCCGGACTTTACCTCACGAGCATCGAACAGAAAGACGGAGAAGTAACGATCAAAGGTGAGTCGCCGAATGAGTACTCAGTGACGAAGTTTGGCCAGAGCCTTGAATTCTCCAACGGTTTGTTTAGCAACCTCAACATCGAGACGCAGCGGGAAGTCGCCAAGCAAGCGGCGCAGACGTCAAGCACTCCTGCGACGGCTGCCAATGATGCCAGCGAGCTGAAGCCCGAAGTGGTTGTGTTTACGGTCAAGGCCACCTTTGGCAGTTCGAAGGAGCCATCACAATCGGCTCCTGCTCCCGCGAACCAGGTCGCGATGAAAAAGTAGAGGACAAAGAGATGAGATTCGGCAACCTTCCAGCTCTTCCATGGTACCTGCGACTGTTCGCGTTTTTAGCGATCGGCGGCGTCATGTATGCCGGCTTCTGGTATTTCGTGACCAGCGACACGCGCAAAGAAACGAAGGCGATGGAAGACGAGATCGCCCAGTTACGACCGCGCAACGCCCAATTGCAGATCGTTCAGCAGAACCTCAACAACTTCAAAGCCGCGTACAAAGCGCGTGAAGAAGAGTACGCCGAACTGAAAGCACTGCTGCCCGAGCAGCGCGAGCTGACGATGGTCCTGCAGGGAATTCAGGATCGTGCACGCGGCAATGGGCTCGTACTCACGCGTTTCAATCCGAAGGAAGACTTGCAACAGGACAACTACAGCGGCAAGAAGATCGAAGTCAGCGTTGTCAGCGGCTTCGCCGGGCTGCGCGCATTCTTTGAACAGTTGGCCCACTACCAGCGCATTGTTTCGATCACGAATTTCGAACTGAAGCAGTTGGAGCAACAATCATTAACTAAAACCGTCAACGCTCGCTTCGATCTGACAGCCTATTACGTTTCTTCTGAGCGTTTGCAGAGTCAGACACCGGCTCCGAATGCCAAGCCGGCGGCGGGTGGAGCGGCGCCTGCTCCGGCTACACCAGCCGCGCCACCTGCGAAGTAACCCCGCAAGCGAACTTCACTTAAGAAAGCGAAGATGAAGATGATGATGCAAGTTGTAGAAACATCGAAAAGAGTTCCAGCAAAGTCGCAAAGGCGGAAAGAGGTTGTTAGGTTTTTCTTTGCGTCTTTGCGTCTTTGCGTGAGAAACCTCCGGCTTGCAAGTTTCCTGCTCAGTGCGGCGATCATTGTCGCAAGTGGTTTCGCCTTCGGAGTTGTGGCCCAGGAAGCCGAATCGCAAAAGCCAGTCGTGACGAAGCGATCTTATGGCGGTCGCGATCCCTTCAGAAAGTATGAGCTGCCGCGTCCAGTCCCCAAGCGAATCGCTGGGCAGGCGCCGATTCCGGCGATCGAGCAACGAATAAGAGACTACAAGTTGCAGAAAGAGGCTGCGATGAAAGCGCGAGTGGCGGCGCCGAAGCCCACCACCGCACTGCTGTTAAGTGAGATTGAGCTTATCGGCGTCTCTCGCTCACCGAGAGGTTATGCCGCAATCATCGAAGCATTGCCAATCAAGCTTTCGTATGTCATCTATCCTGGCGAACGTTTCTACGACGGCCAGCTGGTGGCAATCGAAGACAACCGTCTGGTGGTTCGTCGCGAGACGGTATTTACCGACGGCCGTCGCGAACGATCAGTCGAGTTCAAAGTCCTGCGACAACCAGGCCCTGCTAACCCGACGCCCGCGCCCGCCAACACTCAGTCCGTTGCGACTGCTCAACCCTAATGACCTCTGGTTTGGTTCCGAAACCAGACCGTTGACCGCGCTGGTGTGTTATTGCCGATTGCCAATTGCCAATTGCCGATTTTGAAAATCACTTACGTACGCCGATTAGAAAATTGGCAAGGGGAAATGGGCAATCGGAAATGAAACACTCGCGCCCTTTTGACAAAAACCAGAACGAGCCGAGTTAGTGCGGCGCGCGCTTTAGTTGCCCCGGCAATCGAGCGTAGTGCGTGATGGCACGTTCCGGAATCCCCCTAAGGAGGGAACGATGTCTTTCCAGTCTCGAGTCAGATCAGCCATTACCAGGACCACGCTCGTCCTGTCGCTTGTCTGCCTTTCGGCAGCAGGCGTTTTGGCTGCGACAAAACATTCTTTCGCTGACCAGAACTTGGCCCAGGACCCGGCCCAACAGGCCGCCGCGGCGCCGGTGCCTACACCTCCTGTAGGTATGTCGCGCGCTACGGATAAGCAGTCGGATCAAGGTCGCCAGTATGGACAACCGGGATTTGTCGGTGAGCCGATAAACCTCAACGTAGTCAATGCTGACATACGCGACATCCTTAACTACATCACCGAACAGTATGGCGTGAACTTCGTCATTGACTCTTCAGTCGGCCCTGTGCCGGTCACGGTTAACGTTCAGGATGTTCCGTGGAACGTCGCTTTGGACGCAGTGCTCAAAGCCAACCGTTTAGGCATCGAGGTGAATGGCAACATCCTGCGTGTAGCGACTACCGACGTGCTGGCCAAGGAAGCAGAAACTCAGAAGGTGATCAACGACTCGCGTCTGGATGCTTCACCGCTCGTTACCGAATTCATCAGGCTCAATTACGCGCGTGCTTCAGGCACGTTGGCCCAGGCGGCAGGTTCGACTGGAGCCTTCTCCGGTGGTTCTACCAATCTAAGTTTTAGCGGTGGCGCAGGTGGAGATGCGACAGGTGGCGGCGGCGATCAGGGTTTGCTCCCGATCATCTCGCGCAGGCTTTCTCGACGCGGCTCGATCGAGGTTGATGGCCGCAGCAATACGCTGATTATCACGGATGTCAAAGAAAATATCGACGCGATTCGCCAGCTGGTAGCAATCCTGGACCAGCCGGAACCGCAGGTTGAAATAGAAACTCGCATCGTGATCGCGCAACGTAATTTCAGTCGCGACCTCGGCGCGCAGATCTCGGCGGGCGTTGTTAGTCTGGGCCGCGGTGGTCTGGGTAACATCTCTACGCTTCCGTCACAAAACGCAGAGGGTAGTGATGGCGGAAGTGGCGGTGGTTCGGGAGGTGGAAACAACAGTGGTCCAAAATCTGGACCAAATCCTCTGGGCGTCTTTGGCGGTTTGGCCGGTACTCCTGTACCAACCAATTCGATGGCCGCTGCCGCCGCGAGCACCGTAATCGGTCTAACAACCGGACTGTTTGGAACTGCTCAGATCAGTGCCCTAATCACGTTGGCCGAATCGCGAGGTCAGGCGAAGACAGTCGCCACGCCACGCGTGACCGCTTTGAACAATCGCCCGGCGCAGATCGAAAGTGGTTCGCAGATCCCAGTGCAAACAACACAGGCTGCGAGTGGCACTGCGGTAGTGACGACGACTTTCGTCTCGGTGCCGTTGCGCCTGTCAATCACTCCGCAGATCACCGATGCAGGTACAGTTGTCCTGCGAGTCACAATTGAAAACAACACGCTCAATACCGGTATTTCTGTCGCCGGCGTTCCCGGTATCGATACGCAGCGCATGCAATCAGAAGTGCTGGTGCCGGATGGTGGCACGACGGTTATGGGCGGAGTGCTCGCCGACACTGAAGGCGAAGCTCAGCAACGCACACCCGGACTCGCTTCCATTCCGATCGTCGGCAATCTCTTCAAGAGAAAACTGACGACCAGACAGAACAGCGAAATCCTGTTCTTCATCACGCCGCGCATCTACCGTCCCGATTACCAGGGCCGTCCGACTGCGGGGACAGTCACAAACGGCCAACGGACCACGACGATTCCTCAGCCGGTACCGCTCGGAAATCCACCGAGCAACACGCCGACGCCGACTCAGTTGCAACAACCTCAGTCACAACCCACCACCACACCTTCAACTCAGCCGCAGTTGTTGAGTGCTCCGCTGCCGAATAGTCCGACCGGAACGACGACGGCGCGCCCGGGTACTCTCAGCGGTCAACGCCCGTAATTGGAGGCCACATGTTCAAGGAAATGCTTGAGGGCATTATCGAACGCACCGAGGGCAGCCTCGGCGCGCTCATCATGGGAACAGATGGCATCGCCGTTGAGAAAGTCCTTGGCGAAGCCGGTATGGAAGCGAATCTCGACGTTGCTGCCGCTGAGTTTACTTCGCTGGTGCGCAGTGCGCAGCGAGCGGGAGTGGACACGGGACTGGGCGGATTGCGTGAACTCGCGGTTTCGCTCGAGGGTGCGATTTTGTTGATGCGACTGTTGAGTCGTGATTACTTCGTCGTGCTCGCGCTCAGTTCGGAAGGCAACCTGGGACGCGGTCGATTCGAACTGCGCAAAGCCGAGTTGAAGCTTGCGAAAGAGTTCGCTGTCTAAGTTTTTTTCCCGCAAAGACGCAAAGTGGTCCAATAGGTAACTTTGCGCCTTTGCGGGAAACTTCTAAAGAACAATGATTATGAAGATTTTTACCGTGATTCTGGCACTGGCTGTCTCAGGCTTCTTTTCGACTGAAGTCCAAGCGTCGTCTCTATTCGGAAGAGTAATTGAAGTCAACAGCGGAGACGTGATCACGGTCTTCAATCTGAACCGTCCGGTACGAGTCAAGCTACTGGGTGTCGATGCGCCTGAGATGGACCAGGCGTTTGGTGACGTCGCCAGGAAACACCTTTCCGATCTGGTTTACGACAAGCCGGTTTTGGTCGAATACTCCGGCATCTCCGCTGATGGCAGTCTGGCTGGACGTGTCTTATTGAACAGCACAGACATCGGCGCGCAGATGATCCGCGATGGCGCGGCGTGGTTCGATCCCAGTAATCTCAGTCGTTTGAGCCAAGCGGATCGCGAAGTTTACCAGCAGTGTGAACAGGCGGCTCGCAGTGAGCGGCGTGGACTGTGGCAAGCAGAAAATCCGACGGCGCCGTGGGAGTTTGGCAAGGCGGCCGTTAGAAGCACTCCGGTTGCGAGTTTGAGTGCGAGTCTTCCTGCGAACGAAGTCCGAACCAATGGATACGTTCCTGAACTGAACAGCCTAAGCGTGATTGCTTCCCGCATTGCTCAAGCCTCGCCACAACCTGCGAGGCGAAACCTGAATTCATCGGATTTCAGAGGCGTGTTAGCTCCTGCCGAGCGCGGAAATTGGCGACTGCTCAGGCCGGCCAGCGAAAACTTTTCCGTGCTTGTTCCTGAAGACGGTGAAGTGACGAAGATACCGATGGAAGCGAGTGATCGACTGATTAGCAGCTACCGCGGCCGTGATGGCTGGTCGACTTTTGGGGTCGCCTGGCTCGCTGGGCCAACGTACGGTGAAACAGATAATGACGCGATCAAATATAGCCTGAGTAGCCTCCTAAGAGGATTCGGGAACAAATACGAAGCCAACAAGGACGCTGCTCAGCCAAACTTTTCCTGCGAGCTGGAAAATGAAAAGGATATTTCGACAGGTGGTTACACGGCCCTCGAGTTTGACTTGAAGTCCTGCACGATTCCAGCGAAAGCGCGAGTGTTTACACGCGTAGTTAACGACGAGAGGCAAATGTACCTCGGCGCTGTCTTCTATCTGGAAGAGGACACTAACGTCGCGCGCTTCATCAACTCCTTCACCATTACTCCAAGACAAAAAACCAAACCTCCCCGGCGCTAACAGCTTGAGTATTACTCTTGTCACCGTTCTGATATATTGAACGCCGACACGGCGTGGTTACGGTGAAAGATATGGATATCAAGGATCTGGTAGAGGTCAATCCCAAAAAGATGAGTGGCCTTCCTGTATTCGCAGGCACGCGTGTACCGATCAGCTACCTCTTTGAGTATTTAGAGAAAGGTGAAACCCTTCCCGAGTTCTTACGACAATTTCCCAGTGTGACGCACGAACAGGCATTGGGAGTCCTCAAGTTGTCGAAAGAATCTCTCCTCGCAAATCATGAAATTGCTGCTTGATGAGTGTGTTGCACGCGACCTTAAAAGAGACTTAGTGGGACATGAGGTCTCGACCGTTGTGGAGGCTGGCTTCGGAGGGTTAGAAAACGGAGAACTGTTGCGTGCCGCAGCCGCTGAATACGATGTGTTAATTACCGTCGACCGTAATCTTCCTTTCCAGCAAAATGTTGCTTCTCTTCCAATCGCAGTATTGGTTCTTCTCGGATCTGGTATTACGTACGCCGATCTAAGACCGCTCATTCCACAAGTCCTCGATAAGCTTGCAGCGATTTCGCCCGGAGAAATCCATCGCGTAGCCTTGTGAGGCTTGCTACTTTTACGGCAGCTTTACGTAGGGCATGCCGCGCATGATGATGCGCTGGCGGCGGGCGACCCGGCGGGGATTGAATTGTGGATTGAAGACGGTGCGCGGGTTGGGAATCATCGCTGATAAGAAAGCCGCTTCGTTCGCGGTCAGCGCCGATGCAGGTTTGCGAAAGTAACGCTGCGACGCAGCCTCGGCACCGTAAATTCCATCACCCCACTCAATCACATTTAAATAGATCTCCAGAATGCGACGTTTAGTCAGCGTGCGCTCCAGCATAACTGTCAACGCAGCTTCCTGAGCTTTTCTCAGCCACGATCGTTGTGAAGACAGATAAAGGTTCTTGGCGAGCTGCTGGCTGATAGTTGAACCGCCACGCCTGAACTCCGGCAGACTCGGAAGCCAATCGTCATCCTCGCCTTCTGCTTTTGCCTGGCGGGCAGTTTCTCTTTGCGCCTGGTCCCACGCTTTCTGAATCGCCTCGTAGTCAAACCCGTGATGACTCAGGAAGTTGGTGTCTTCACCGGCGAGTACCGCGCGCTGGAGATTGGTTGAAATTTTTTCGAGTGGTACCCAAACCTGTTCGCGTTTCGGTTGCTGTCCTTTGGCTTGTGCTTCGTTTATTCGCGTGTCGATCAAAGACGTCGACGAGGGATTGTGAGTTCGCAGTAAATACACGCGCACAAACATGATGCCCTCGTAGATGATGATGCCGGCAACGATACCCAGCACCACCAGAAACAGCCATCGAAAAATTCTGCGCATCTTGTTTGAAGTTTAGGCGCGGCGTCGAGCTGCGACTCGCGATTCGAACACCTCTTTAACCATCCGGATCGTGTTGCAGTGAATTTCGATCGTGTCGTTGATGTCTTTGCCGTAGCCGCCGGACATGACGGTAACTATCGGAATCTCACGTTTAAAACACTCGCGCAGCACGCAATTATCACGCTCGGCAAGAGCGTCTATAGAAAGTGCGAGGCGGCCCAGCTTGTCGCCTGCATAGGGATCGGCTCCGGCAAGATAGAAGACGATTTCCGGATCGTGAGCAAAGACAGTTGGCAGGTGATTCGCAAGACACTCGAGGTATTCGTCGTCAGCAGTGCCGTCACCCAACTCGACATCCAACGTTGATTGCGCTTTGAAGAGCGGGTAGTTGTTGGAGCCGTGAATGGAAAAGGTAAACGTATCTTCGTCATTGGCAAAAATCGTAGCTGTGCCATTGCCCTGGTGCACGTCGCAATCGACGATCGCTGCTCGTCGTACCAGGTTCCGCACACGCATCGCACGAACTGCGATAGCTACATCGTTGAGCACGCAGAATCCCTCACCGCGATCGGAGAAAGAATGGTGAGTGCCGCCGGCGAGGTTTGAGCTGTAGCCTTCAGCAAGCGCAACCTGCGTTGCGGCAAGAGTTCCACCGGCAGCGTAGAACGATCTGCGCACGAGAGACTCGGACCACGGCAATCCGAGCCGTCTGATCTCTTTAGTAGTTAAGTTGCCGCTGCAGAGGCGTGATACGTAGTCGTTTGTATGTACGAGAAGCACATCCTCGATCGGCGCAGGCAAGGGTTCTACAAGCTCATCCGGTTTCAGAGTTCCTTCGGCAAGAAGCTTGTTGCGTACGAGCTCAAACTTTCGGATAGGGAAAATGTGGTTGTCGCCGATGTCAGCGTAGTAACGAGGTGTGTAAAAGACTTGCATGCGCCGAGAGATATTAAGAAGTTTTCCCGCAAAGACGCAAAGACGGCGAAAAACCCGCAAAGAGGACGCCGGCTTACAGAGATGCGTTTTCCTTTGCGCCTTCGCGGGAAAATTATTTGCGATTGGATCTTCGACTGATCCCGCGGTAGTTAACATTA
The DNA here is from genome assembly GCA_025922875.1 of Pyrinomonadaceae bacterium. Lineage (GTDB taxonomy): Bacteria > Acidobacteriota > Blastocatellia > Pyrinomonadales > Pyrinomonadaceae > PSRF01. The sequence continues at coordinate 3,742 of JAICGZ010000132.1, read as the reverse complement.
CCGGGAAGCTTGCGAGGCAGTTCGAAATCGTCGTCGACGATGTCTTCGAGGTGAACGCCGGCAACACGCGCGTAGGCGAGCAGAGTTATGAGAGTGGGCTCACGTTTATCCTGCTCGTATTCTGAAATGCGGCCGTAATGCATGCTGTCGCCAAATCCCAGTCGCTCCAGCATTTGTGTTTGAGACAGGCCTAATCCGGTGCGTATCTGCAAAAGTTTTTCGGCCAGTCGCAACGGCCTCGGCCGCGGGTTTCCCATCAGAAGTTACCTCCTGCTGGGCGCGACCCATCTGTACTCGCAGTTGGGAGAACTCCGCGTTCGCGTTTGTTTGTCGCCGTGAGTATGAACCTTCCATGCTCAACGGCGATGCTCATCACTCGTTAGTGTGGGAGGTTGAGCCGCGCATTTGGCCGTTGCTGAATTGTCAAAGACACCTGCATCCTAAAACGGCAGGGCGCCACTCGTAAACAGAAAAATTCAGTTGGGCCACAGATTGCGTGAATTCTGTGGCCCGGCAAACCTAGAATGCAACGAACGGATCGGTCAAAACCACGGTTAAGGGAATGCCCTCGATCGAGTCAGGCAACACCGGCTGAGTCCGCGCTTCCTTGTTTACGTAAATGACGATAGCGGCTTCACCGTCAGCCCTGCCTGATGCTCCGACCCCAGCGCCGATCACGCCCGGCTGGAACATCAGATTTGCACGATGTACCTCGAGCACTGCCAGTGCCCGGTCTGATGCTTGTGGTGGAAGTATCGGCATGAGATTCTCAAGCCCCGGAATGAATGGTCGCTTGCCTTGGTTTTCGCTGACCTGTGGAGTGGGACTATTGCCACCGCCACCGCCTCCGAAGCTGAACGTACGGCCCATCGCGGCGCCGAGCCGGGTCAATACCAGTCCGATCGGATTTGCAATGGTGACGGAGCTGCTCCCGGCGAAAAGAAGACCAACGGGGTTGTGTGACGAATTGTTCGTCACGATCAATGAGCCGGAATCACCACCGGCACTAAATGTGCCGGGACCAATCACAATCTGGTTGGTGAAAGAGATCGTAAACTTCTTACCCCCACCGCACTGTGTTTGATACTGAACACTCACACTCGTATTAATTGAGCTGATTGATCCAGTCGTAAATCCGGTCGTTCGTCCGCTTTTTGCAACTGACATACCGACGGTAGGCAGAGCGATGGTGCTGCTTGGAACGCCGATATCTTCGATGAAGCCGGAGGAATCCATTTGGCCTGGTCTTAACTGCGCGACCGCTGCGTCGACGTTTGATGGCCCAAGCGCGGCAGCGCCGGAAAAATCAGCGACGACCGTGGCTATGTTGCAGTTGGAGTCAATCAAACCGGGCTGTGAAACATCGTCGCCAACAACCGCGGCTCCACTGCGGGCGAGCACGTGATTGTTGCTGAGGATGTATTGGTTGCTTCCGTCCGTTATCAGTGCGCCGAGGGTGCCGCTGCAACAGAACCGGCGCGTTGAATCGTTGACGTTTCCACCGGAGACGCCGAAACGCTGGTTCCTAGCGCGGTGATTTCCTCCGCCGTCTGCGAGGCCGGAAGGTAGCAGCGAGCTGAAGAGCAATAGAGTGGCGACGAGGACACAGACCAGCAGGGTCTTGACTCTAAGCATATATTCTCTCCTTTAGATAGTCTCAGTACTTATAGAGAAACCGCCGCGCAATGATGCGAATTCAATTGTTTGATAGACAAAGCGCGTGCTCGACGGACGAGGGAGTCAATTCTTACGCCGAAGATTTGGAAATGTCAATGTTTTTACGGAGACTTGGGCCGCAAAGAAGCAAAAAAAGCACTAAAGGTGCGACTGAAATTTTGTGCTTTCTTGTGGTAGTGTCTGGAGTCACGCAAGAATTTTATAACAACGTCACAACCTGTTGTGACCGTTCGTTCCTGTAAGGTGCTCCGCGTTCGAGCAGTAATCCCGTCTGATCTAATTCATACCCGATAATGCGTAAGTTACCCAGATCTACCTATCCCTGCACTCATACGACGGAGCGAAAATGCCCATCTCCCAAGTCTGTTCCACTGTCCAATACTGTCTTTCTCCCAGGATAATTAATGGTTTCAAACTCCTAATCATCTTATTCATATCTGCTTCTGCGAGTTTGGCCGCCACTCTTGTGGTGCCTGCCGGAGGGGATCTGCAAGCCGCTATCAACAGCGCTGCACCCGGAGACACGATCGTCCTCGAAGCGGGTGCTACTTATCGCGGTCCATTCACGTTAACTGCGAAACCGGGAGAGTCGTACATAACAATCCAGTCGTCAAGGGCCGCCGAGATTACGGGGCGCGTCTCGCCGTCGCAGAGTGGCCTGCTGGCAAAGTTGCGTTCCAACACAGTCGCGGAACCGATAATCAAAACTGCTACGGGCGCTCATCATTACAAGTTGATCGGGCTCGACATCTCCACAGTCACTGCCACGGATTTCATTTACGATCTCGTCAGACTTGGCGATCCCAGTCAAACTTCTCTTTCGGCCGTACCACATCATCTGGTACTGGACCGTTTGTGGATTCACGGGTTTCAAACACAGGAGGTTCAGCGCGGAATCAGCCTGAACAGCGCTGAAACCACCATCATTAACTCTTATATTTCCGACATACACGAGGTCGAAACCGAGACGCAAGCAATATGTGGATGGAATGGACCCGGACCTTTTCAAATCATCAACAATTATGTCGAGGGCGCCGGCGTAAACATTATGTTCGGCGGCTCGGACCCGCGGATTGCGAACCTTGTACCTTCGGATATCGTGATTCGCGGTAATCATTTTTTCAAACCGTTGACATGGAAGGTTGGTGATCCCTCCTACCTCGGTCGCCACTGGGCCGTCAAAAACCTGTTGGAATTAAAGAACGCCCGCCGTGTCACCATCGATGGAAATATCTTTGAGAATAACTGGGTCGATGCGCAGGCGGGTATTCCCATTGTATTTACCGCAAGAAACCAAGACGGGAATGCTCCCTGGTGCGTAGTTGAGGACGTAGTGTTCAGCAACAACACCGTGATGAACACACAGGGCGGGGTAACGATTTTAAAGACGTCTGCCGAGAGCAAGGGCGCGATTACGAGTCGTATTACCATCACCAACAATCTCTTTCACAAAATCGGCACGTTCGATGCCTTCACCATTGCCAACGCTCCAAACGAGGTACAGATAACTCACAATACAGTTTTTAAGGGCGGCAACATCATTACGCTCGATGCCGATCCAGGCACTCCAAAAGGCTCCGGACTCGTGATTCGAGACAACTTGTTTTCCGAGGGTGGTTACGGTGTGATCGGAAGCGGCATTGGTGAAGGTACGCCTGGTCTGGAAGGTTTCTATACCGCTTACGTCTTTACGAAGAATAACGCAGCGGGTCGAGAGAGTTTCCTGTACCCAGCAGGAAATAGTTTTGTGCTTACGTCGCAGGTTGGTTTTGTTGATGTTTCAGGTGGAGATTATCGATTAGCATCAGGCAGTCCGTTCAAGAATGCGGCTAGTGACGGGAAAGACATGGGCGTCGATATGAATGCGCTTTTGGCTGCGCAGGGCGGCTCGACACCCACGCCAACGCCGACGCCAACGCCGACGCCGACGCCAACACCCACACCGACACCAACGCCAACGCCAACGCCGACGCCAACGCCAACACCAACACCAACGCCAACACCAACGCCGGTTCAAAACGCGTCAGTCCAATTCAACTCCGCGTCCTACAGCGTTAACGAAGGT
>JAICGZ010000131.1 GCA_025922875.1 Pyrinomonadaceae bacterium | reverse complement strand
TTTGCGAACGCCCGCGCCCTATTTTGCGAACGCCCGCGCCCTATTTTGCGAACGCCCGCGCCCTATTTTGCGAACGCCCCCGCCCTAATTTGCGAACGCCTGCGCCGTATTCATTTCAAATTCAAATTGACTTACCGCCGGGATGGAGGCGTTGCGCTACTTGCTAAACTAGCCTATAAGATAAACGATTTCTCTCGATGCTAAGCATTAGACGTCAAGCTCTGTCTTGCTTCATGCGCACGACCGTTCTAATCGGTGTGCTTGCGGGACTCTGTTTTTCAGTTGGAGAAGGACTGCGACTGAGACCTTTTCCGATTTCCAGCATGACAGAGAGCGGGGTCGCGATGGCCAAGTCATATTTTCTGGCTTCGCACGAATCTGTGTCGGCAAGGTACGGCCCAGTCTACACGCCTGCTCGGGTGCAGAATTGCAACAAACGCGAGGCTGTCGATTACGCCTACCTGCCGGGTAGAAGCAATCATGTATCGACGGGTTACGGCATCTTTTTCGCCGCACCTGATAAAACCAACAGGGTCGCATGTGCAAATTTCGCCACGAGTCCTTCCGGACGCGCGCCTCCTTTCTTCAGTTAGTCCAGCACCACAAGGATTCAATTCAGAAGTCTCTGAAGGAAGACTCAGAGCTATTCGTCTATCTGTGAAGAACTAATCTTTCCGATTTCGCATTAGTTACGAATTGTTGAAATGGGCCTGACGCACAGGTTAACGTGGGAGCGTGACGAACAAATAGCGCGAGTGTACGCAATGAAGATCCTGCTTGACTGTAAGCGTCAAACTTTGTCAATTGATGGTCGTTAACTGATGCCGCATTCACCCCCACTACTCCAGGATCTGCTGCTGCTATTGCTGGCATCAATACCTATCGCTTTCATTTTTAATCGCCTTCGCTTGCCCACCATCGTCGGTTTCATAATCACTGGTGTTTTGATTGGACCATACGGACTGGGACTCATCCGGGATGTCGGAGCGATCGACGTCTTAGCTGAACTCGGCGTCGTGCTGCTTCTTTTCACGATCGGACTGGAGTTCTCGCTGCGGCGGATTCTCGAGATGAAACGTTTGTTTCTGCTGGGCGGAGGTCTGCAAGTCGCACTCACTACACTACTGGCTAGTCTCGTAGCATATCTCCTGGGTCGCCCGGTTGCACAGGCAGTCTTTTTCGGCTTTCTCTTTACACTCTCGAGCACCGCGATCGTCCTCAAGAGCTACATCGATCGCGCTGAGATCGATGCGCCACATGGGCGAGCCGGCGTTGGTATCCTGCTTTTTCAAGACTTGAGCATCGTCCCGATGATGCTCATGATCCCTGTTCTTGGCGGCACTAAAGGAGGCTCATTCGCGCGGATCGCCCTCACTCTCGCGATTGCGATGGGGGCCATCGCGTTGATCATCCTCGCGGCGCGAATAATCGTACCGTACCTTTTGCATCACATCGTCCGCCTGCGCAGCTCTGAAGTCTTCATCATCTCAATCGTAGTTTTGAGCCTCGGTACATCGTGGCTGACGTCTCAATTTGGACTGTCATTGGCTCTCGGCGCATTCATTGCAGGCATCGTGCTGTCAGAGTCTGAATACAGTCACCAGATCGTGGCAGACATTCTTCCCTTCCGCGATGTGTTCAACAGCGTCTTCTTTATCTCAATAGGAATGCTGCTATCGCTGAGTTCGTTGACCGCAAACCTTGTGACCGTGCTGGGCTGGGTGGGAATGTTAATAGTCGGAAAAACTCTGCTGATTTTAGCGGTAGTTCGGCTAATGGGATACTCAATGAGAGTTTCAGTGATGGCTGCGCTTGGCCTTGCCCAGATTGGAGAGTTCTCTTTTATCCTTGCAAAAACAGGCGTGGCTGAGGGACTCATTTCAACAACTGACTATCAGCGGTTCCTCGCCGCGTCGATCATCTCAATGGTCGCAACGCCATTCCTGATCAAGGCTGCGCCGCGCGTGGCTTACGCAGTGCAAGCGATGTTTGCGGCGGGTTCCATGTTTGAACCATCAGTAGCTGGAGCTGATTCCACCGAAGCCGAAATGCGCGGTCACGTGATCATAGTCGGTTTCGGATTAAATGGTCGCAACCTGGCCAAGGTCTTAAGAAGGACCGGCGTGCCCTACGTCGTGCTCGAGCTAAACGCTGAAACCGTTCGTCAGGCACGTGAAGAAGGTGAACCTGTGGTCTACGGCGACGCTACGCGGAGGGAGGTGTTGAGCCACGTCGGTGGTGAATACGCGCGCATTCTCGTGCTGGCAATCTCAGATCCAGCCGCAGCGCGACATACCGTATCGCTTGCACGGCAAATGAACCCTGATGTTCACATCATCGTGCGGACTCGCTACATGGCGGAGCTAGAGGATTTGCAAGCACTCGGCGCTGACGAGGTGATACCCGAGGAATTCGAAACGAGTATCGAGATCTTCTCGCGCGTACTCAATGAATATGGTATTGCCCGCAGCGTCATTCAACGCCAAATCAGTGCTATAAGGAGTGAAGGTTACCAGATGTTTAGAATGCCTTCATTGCCGATCGCGGATATGAATGAAATGGCCGACGCACTCAATTCTGCTTCCACTGAAACGGTGTTTATTCAACATACTTCACCGTCCGTGGGAAAGACGATCGGGGAGTTGAAGTTGAGAACACAAACCGGCGTTTCGATTATCGCCATAACTCGTGACGGTCAGACGCAGATCAATCCCCAACCCGACAGCAAACTCCAGGCTGGAGACATACTTGTTCTACTTGGCGGCGCGAACCAAATCGACCGTGCGATCGAAGAGATCATTTGAAGGATTGACAATCCAGCCTGCGAAGCAGGCGAAAGCATAAAGCCTGGGGCGCAAGCCCCAGGTATTAATCATCAACAGAATCACGAGCCCATGAAATGGGCGGCAGCCCTGAACGCCCAGTTCGATTTATGTTTTGCCGCGATGGATAGTCTGTCGCCCGCATTCGCGGGCTGAATCTTTTTTTATTCACCTTGACCTGGGGTTCCGCTCGCAAAGCATCGCTCCACCCCAGGCTTTATGCTTCCGCCTGCTTCGCAGGCTAGATAGAGGAGATGGTCCAATGTGTACTTGCTATCGTCATGTAAGGAAAACCCTTAATCACCAATCAAAATTTCGGATATGAGGTTGACGATAGTTCACCTGTCTCCGAATTGTTCCTGCTTCGTCTGCAAATTGTCACACACTATAGCAACTTCTCGGAATAAAAATTGAAACAAAAAGCAGGAAGTCTTTGTGCGTAGACGCACAGAACCTATGCCCCGGCGTCGCTAACATCCCCCGTCCGCCCAGTCTGAAAGGAGATGAGATGCAGAAACCAACGTTATCTCTAATGCGCAGCACCGGTGTAGTCGTCTTAGCCGCTATCGTCGCTGCGTGCGGCGCCTCGGCACAAAAGAGCGCAGTCGAGCAAGACGCTTCCCAGGCCAAACCACAAGCGAGTCCCAGTCCGAAAGTCGTTAAGAAAGACGTGCCTTACGTGCCCACGCCTCAGAACGTTGTGGACGAAATGCTCAAGCTGGCGAAGGTCAAAAAGGACGATGTGGTCTATGACCTCGGGTGCGGCGACGGGCGACTCGTCATTACTGCCGTGAAGAATTTCGGCGCGAAGCGGGGCTTCGGAGTAGACATCGATCCGGACCGCATTGCAGACAGCAACGCTAACGCGAAGGCCGCCGGTGTTACCGACCGCGTCAGTTTCGCCGTGCAAGACCTCTTCCAAACCGACTTGAAGGACGCCACAGTAGTCACACTCTACTTGCTGCCAGAAGTGAATCTCAGATTACGGCCGAAGCTGCTGAGCGAACTCCGGCCCGGAACACGTGTGGTCTCGCACTCCTTCGATATGGGCGACTGGAAACCGCAGAAGACCATCACAGTCACGCCAGGCGGCCAGAGGCTTCACCTCTGGACCATCCCGGCGAAGACTGCTCAGAGCACCGGGGCAACAACGCCGTAGTTCTGCGTCTGGAATGTAATCGGTAAACCCGTACTCCGCTTCCGCGACAAGTTACGGCTAGTTCAGTGCCGGAGGGGGAATGATCGATAGGATAAGGGTGAAAGCCGGCGGGCGGGGCGCGCCCGCCCCGACACTCACGTTCAAGGACGCGGTCGCGATAACTGTCGGGATCGTAGTGGGTGCGGGCATCTTTCGAACGCCGTCGCTCGTGGCTGCAAACGCCGCCAACGAGAACGTGGTACTGCTCATCTGGCTCGCCGGTGGCCTGGTGACTTTGATCGGCGCATTGTGTTACGCGGAGCTCGCAACCACATACCCTCACGCAGGCGGAGATTACCACTACCTGACACGCGCCTATGGCAGACCACTCGCATTTCTCTACGCGTGGTCACGCATCGCGGTGGTCCAAACCGGCTCCGTCGCATTGCTCGCTTTTGTAGTCGGCGATTACGCCTCGCAGCTCTTCAGCTTCGGTCCATACTCTTCATCGATCTATGCCGCGCTGGTCGTAGTCGCACTGACTGCCCTGAACGTGGCGGGCGTCCGGCAGGGATCGGGCGCGCAGAATTGGTTGACCGCTGTCGAAGTGCTCAGCCTCGTACTGGTGATAATTGCGGGATTCTTCTTTGCAACCTCGGATGCACCTGCCGCGGCCACGCCGACGCCGCAAGGTGCCACCCACGCGTCTCTGGGTCTGGCGCTCGTGTTTGTCCTGCTCACATACGGCGGTTGGAACGAAGCCGTCTACGTGTCAGCGGAGGTGGCTAATCCTCGAAAGAACATTGCGCGGGCGCTGCTCGTCAGCATCGCCCTGATTACAGGGCTCTACCTGCTGGTCAATTGGGCCTTTCTACGCGGCCTCGGTCTTGGAGGGTTGGCTGCTTCGGATGCTGCGGCGGCCGACCTGATGCGACGTGCGGCTGGTGAAGGCGGAGCGCGTTTTGTCAGTCTTCTCGTCGCGGTGTCGGCACTTACGTCGGCTAACGCGACCGTGATGACTGGAGCACGAACCAATTACGCGCTCGGCCGCGACTTCCGAATGTTCGACTTTCTCGGGCGCTGGCACGAGCGGGCGCACACGCCCACCAACGCATTAGTGGTGCAGGGCGTGATCGCACTCGCGCTCGTGTTTGCCGGATCGCTCGCACGCGAGGGGTTCACAGCAATGGTGGAATACACTGCGCCCGTCTTTTGGCTTTTCTTCTTCCTTGCCGGATTGTCGCTAATCATTCTGCGTTTCAAGGAACCTGAAGCAGAGCGTCTCTTCCGCGTGCCGCTGTACCCGCTTACTCCCCTGCTCTTCTGCGCGGCTTGTCTCTACATGTTGCAGGCGAGTCTGGCGTACACAGGCGCGGGCGCACTCGCGGGTGTGTTAGTGCTGCTGGTAGGGGTTCCGGTTCTCCTTTTCGCGCGGCAACGTGAACAGCGACGGGAGGAGACGTTGAAGTACATGGAAAGAAGACACGAAGCTTGATCCAGTTGCAGGGTGACTAATCATTGACAAGCACTTCTATACTCGTACGAGCATGGAGGTGATTAATCAATGTCAACAAACGACGCGGGCTCGGAAGTATCACACTACCCGAGTGGTCTAATCTCGATCAGACGAAGGCCGAAGCGTTCGCTGGAAAAATGCTGACCGCGCTGAATTACGGCGCTCTCTGCTTGACATGTAGCTCCACTCAGTAGTCAGAAACCTACTTCACGCGTACGAACGGCATGTCGCGCATTCGTGATGTCCCGACGTGCAGGCCATTGACCTTTCCATTTTTGTCGCGTGTGAACCAAACAACATATCCCTGCACGCCAAAATGGTCCTTATACAGCGGCTGCATCAGCAGACTCGTTGCCGGACGCTGCTTGATGAACGCCTTATCAGCGTCGACGGCGACAGTGATCGTCGCTCCAGCCTCTTCACTAAACCAATCTCCCTTGAACGCTGCGAGGTCCGCTGGCGTTGGCGTCCACTCCCGCTCAGGAACGAAGCGTCTGACCTCTCCGTCGGAATTGACGGTTTCAGCAGACATCGGCTTGCCGTCCTTATCAAAGGTAAATTTCAATTGATTGCTGCCAACAGTAAACTGACCGCCTCCCATCGGTACGATGCGCGCTCCGCTCCAACGCGACACACCGTTCTCGATAACGAATCTTGCCGGAGCATGCGTCTTTTCATTCCGCCAGATACCTACAAATTTTTTCAGCTCGTCTTCGGAGACCTTCGCTGGTTCGGTCCTGGGTGGTTCGGGAAATGGTCCAAAGATCTCATCCGTTATGCTTGCGGCGATTCCTCCGGCACCTGGTGAAGTGCCGTTACACATGACACCGATTGAAACCTTGTTATCTGGATAACGCGTTAAAAAAGTCTGATAGCCAGCAGTCGCACCGCCATGCGCGACATCCTTCAGTCCCTTGTACTTATCGACAGTCAGCCCAAGTGCGTACGAAATTTTCCGGCCATCATTTAGCACTCCCCTGGTTTCCAGTGCCTGGACAAGAGGTGCACCCAGCGATTGCGAATCAAGCATCGCGTTCCATTTCATCCAATCGCCGACGGTTGTGAGCATACCGCCGTTTCCATAAACATTCATGAAAGGCATGTTATGTCGCCATGGTCCATTGCCCTGACGCGAATACGCTTGAGCGCGGCCTGGGACTATCCGCTGGTAGTCGTCCCTCCACGAACTGTTCTTCATGCCGAGTGGTTTGAATAGCCGCTCCTCGACGAACGCCGGGAACTTCTGTTTTGAAACGCGTTCGACGATTATGGCCGCAAGATTGTATCCGCTGTTTGAATATGAATATTCGGAACCGGGCGTGAAGTCGAGTGCTTTCTGATGAATAATAACGTCCAGTGCGAGATCCTGAGTGATGACTCGATCGCCACGACCCGCGCCAGTCAGACTCAAAACTGCGCCCCAGTCGCGAAGACCAGCAGTGTGATTCAACAGATGCCTGATCGTCAGTGGCGAACCGTAATCGGGCAGTTCGGGAATATATTTCTTGACCGGATCGTCGATACTGAGCTTTCCATCCTGTTGCAGCAGTACGAGCGCTGCGGCGGTAAACTGCTTCGCGACTGACCCTGACTCAAAAATCGTTTGCGGTGTGTTCGGAACGTTGTGCTCAAGATCGGCAAGTCCGAATGCCTTCTCGAAAACCACGTCTCCATTGAGCGACACAGCGGCGGCACAGCCCGGCGCCGGTCCGACGTACGCCTTGGTAAACTTCTCGAACGCCCGGTCAGCGCTCGCGACAACCTTATCTTTGTCGGGCGCCTGAGCCCACGTTGCACTTGAAAGAAACGCAATAGCAGTAAGAACGAATAAGAAGTTTTTTCTAATCATGGAGTTCATCCTTCTCTTCACCGGCAAGTTGAATTCACCATCTACCGCCTTTCGCGAAGTCGTTAACATTCACAACAGCAGATTGCATGACAGTCCACGCGCGTAGAATAACGAGTCGGCAGGCACATGTCACCGAAAGACACCTCGGCAAGACATTAGTTCATTGTTCAGACGCACGAGGGCAAGGGTGTGTTAACAAAACCGAAAAGTCTGATTTCTCTGTGCACAGAGAAAGAAGTCCGATCAGGACTTTTCGGGCAAAGCCAGTTAGTGGAATTCTGATTATGGTTCTAATTCAATATCGAGGAGGGTTGGTCCTGAGATTCGCTGACTCTTGCTGCCGCGAGCGCCTTGTACCTTGATTAGATAATCACCATTACTAAGACCTTCGATCACGTACCTGCCATTCGCGTCTGTTTTTGCGGAGGCTGAGATAACGCCAGGTTCGCGCGTCCATACCTGGACCGCCGCGTGAGTAACCGCCTGCCCACCTCGAGTAATACGTCCTGAAAGCCGTGCCTCTGTTGGAAACTGTATATTCAAGGTGAGTTCCTGCGTCCCTTCATCAACCTGAATCACTTTCGTCAGACTGCGCTCGCCGTACGTTTGTGCCGTTACTTGAATGCGGCCACTTGGTATGCCGTGCACCACATAAGATCCATCAGATGATGTTGACGCATTGGACGCAATGACGCGACCTGAAACTGAACTCCCTTTTGGCAGCACGATCTCAACGGAACCATTCTCATCAGGCACTACCGTCTGACGGCCTTCGGCATACGACGGCGCACTTGCGGCGGTCATAATCTGCCTTCGCGTGGTGGGCCACGACAGTCGCATCACGAATCGGCGTACCGTGCTCATCGACTACGCGGCCCAGCACCTCAAGTCCACGGTTAAGACGCAAGACAACAGGCGCGCGATCCGTCGCGTTCACTGCGGAAAGTTCCAAACGCGCGGGAGCATAACCTTGAGCGAAAGCGACGAGGATATGCTTGCCACTCTTTGGCGCAAGCAGCTCAAACGTTCCATCTGCTTTAGTGGTTGTGAAGACTGGCGAATTATTCTCAGTAGACGGCAGAATAGCGGCGGCTGTTTGCTGGGAGCTCAAAGTCAAAGAAACTCTGGCGCCTTTGACTGGCCGGTTGGATTGGTCGATTACTCGACCCGCAATCTTATCTAACCGGCCAGTTTCCGGTTCCTGAGCTCTAACTTTGCCGGGCTCTGCTTGACTAAGGAGTAGACATAGTCCAAGCAGACAGACCGGGACTAAGGTAGCAAAGCCAGCTCTTACTGAATGAAATCTCACAGCTGGACCACTTCAATTATCGACCAACCTCGTCTATCCAGCGCAGACGATAGTGGTGAAGGTAGCCCTGGAGCAAAATATTGATCCAGTGCAACTGCAATTCTCACCCGATGTGCCGGTACCGTTATAACATTCCCAGCACGAATATCTACGGCACGACAGTGTGATCGGTACGACGGTTCTTGCGGGTAAGGCAAGAGTAGAGGGCCAAAGCGAGCTCGAGTCAGTTTCAGTTACACAGATGCCGTTTCGACCATAGCAGCCAACGGGTCTCATACCCTGTCGATTTCAATCCCCCAACACCAGTAAAGCTGTTTGGCCGCTTCCTATAGGCACCCACTCGCAGCAGCCGCCTGGAGTCGGCCTTTCCCAGGCGGCCGCGAAGGCGCAAGCTCAGTTCTGCGTGCCCACCTTCTCTCGGTTAGCAACCCTGGCGCTTTGCGTCCTCATGTACTCTATCAGCGTGTTCACGTCCGCTTCAGGCAAGCCTAGTCGAGGCATCCTGATTTGCTTGTATTTTATGAACAGGGATGTAGCGAGCGGATCTTTTTCCTCGATCAGCTTGTCCGGCTCCATGATGATCCTGCGTAGCCACTTGATATCCCGTACGTTGGTCACGCCGAGAAGATCCGGTCCCACCTTGTCGCCGTTCCCGATGGTATGACACGCGGCGCAGCGCGTTGCATAAAGGTACTGCCCCTTGTCGATATTCAGCTTGACCGCTTTGGCCTCATTCGCAGCCACTGTGTTGGCCGGTCGTGCGCCATAACCAATCATCTGTTCAATCTTCAAAGCGAGGAACTTTGGGTTATCCAAAGCCGCGTTTCTGGCCCACAGTCCTGTCGCGTCATTGCCGATAAGCAAGCTTGGAGTGTGACCGTCCGGATCGTTAGGATTGGGAAGAAAATCCAACCCCAACTTCCTACTGAGCAACTTTATGTCCGCTTCTTTTCCCGTCAGGAAGGTCCAACCTGGTCCGATGCGATACTTTTCGGCATAGGCCTTAAGTACTTTGGGAGTATCGATCTCCGGCTCAATCGTGATCGAATAGAAGAAGACCTCTTTTCCCATCCGATCGCCCAACAACTTCTGCACCTGGACCAGGCGCGCAGTCTCCAAGGGACAGTTGTATTTGCAAGTGGTGTACATGAGCTCGATCGCCACGACCTTGCCTTTGATTAAGTCGTCGTAGAAGCGAACCTTCTTTCCGTCTTGAGTAAGCAACTCGACATTCGGAAAGCGACTCGAGGCGGAGTTCTCGCCGCCGCTGCTTGCTGAATCGGGCTCGGCCGATTTTGGCTTTAGCGTCATGCCGCACTTCGCGCAGGAACCCGCTTTCTTCGACTTTACCTCCGGGTGCATCGGGCAACTGTATTCCGGATCTTGCTGCTGGGCGAAACTGGCGAAACTGACTGGGGCCGCGAGCTGAGAAATGATTAATGGAGGTACGCTGATCGTCAGCGTCACAAGCAAAAGCAGCTGCGCGTTCTTGCGTTTCATATTTGAATTCTCCTTGTCTTAGGCTCGGTTGAGCTGAGCAAGCCTCCAACGCTCCAACGTTCAAACGGAAGGCGTACGATTCCGTTTGTGGAGGATCGCTCAGTCTCAACGCAGGCGCGAGGACCCTGATTTAATTCACAGTGAAGGTGCCAACCGCCGCCGAAGTAGTAACGTTGTTTCCGACGGAGATGCTTCCACTCGTCAGCTTCCCGGTGCCGATGTCAAAGTTGAGAGTAGCGGTCACCAGCATCGACTTCGCCGACAGACCATCCTTAGTGCTTTCGAAGTAGGGGCACGTGACGATAATCGTGTCGGAGGCCTGCAGGGGTCTGATTTCGGTAGCATGATTATCTCCGGTGACGTACACCTTCTGTGTTTTCCCGTTCCCGCTCGTTCCCTGCAATTTGGAAAAATCCAAATCAAGCACGACAAGCGGCGGGATAGTAGTGGTGGTGCTGTCAATCACCCTTCTGGCAGCCACAAGCACACTTCCACTGACCGTGATGGCGCCGCTTGGATCGTTTACCGTGCCCTTAGCCGAAAACGTGAGGCTACTGTCGACAACACTATTATCGGTGGGCGGCGGGGTTTTAGTGGTCGTGGCAGTCTGCGCCCGGGCGGACGGCCCGCCCAGCACCAGCAGTACAACGACAATGACCAGGAGTGTTACGACATGCAGCCTGAATGGCCGTCGCCGTGTATTGATGTCTAACTGTGTGTTCATGTGATTCTCCTTTCCGGCCTCTGTTGTTAACGCTTGCCGCCTCAGAAAGCCGTCGGAAGTATGTCCGTCGGCGCCATAAATGTGACTCCCTGCGGTGTCGGGATGGGAGTTGGCAACGGTTGCAGGAACGGCGCGCCGGAATCGTTGATTTCCCAACGCAAGAGCATCGCGTTATCCTCGTGCGTGGTGTTATGGCAATGCTCCATGAACATGCCGCCAAAGTCGCGGAACTGGAGCGTGACTGTTACATCTCCGCCAGGCCTCAGGCGCCAGACGTCCTTGCGTCCGCGTTCCCATGCGGGAACCTTAGACGCACTTCCGTCGCGAGCCAGAGTCTGGCACTCCTCGAAATGGATATGAATCGGGTGATCCCAGCCACCGCCACCGTTCCGCAAGTGCCATATCTCTCGGGTACCGAACCGTGGCGCCGCTGAGACCCGGCCAAAGTCGGCCGCAAGTGTTCCTCCCTGATTGTCTGTCTCAATGCCCCACGGCCCGAAAAACGTCGAGACCGGGTCGTTGGTTGTCTGGCCGGCGCCGCGGTTGAATTCGAAGACACGCTCGCGAGCCACGGGAATACCGGAGAGGTCCGGGTTTGGGATCAAGGTGGAAGGCACCTGACTTATATCGGGCTGTGCGGGATTGCGAGCGATCCGGAACTCGAGGAATTTTCCTACACAGGGATCGTCCGAGTTACCAGAGAGCGCCTCCGAGAGACTGAGGTCCTTGGACACCCTCTTGCCGTCCTGATGTTCAGCCAGATTCACCATCCACACCTTCTGGCCAACGCTGTAACGAGAGAAGTCGATGACGATGTCGTAGCGCTCGGCGATGCCCTGCTCGTCCAGCTGGGTGAGCACCACCGGATGCGGAAACAGATTTCCGTCATTGGCTATCTGGATCATCGGCGAACCGTCACTCAGTGCGATTTTGAAAAACCGTGAGACTGACGCATTCAGAATGCGGAAGCGATACTTGCGCCGCTCGACCTCCATGAACGGCTTGTAGACGAGGTTTACGGTCATCTGATCGCCGAGGAAACCGTCAAATTCAAAAATGTCCATCGCAAGCTGGCCGTTCTGGTCCCAGGCCTTGTCGGCAAGCATGAGGTTTACGTCGTAGTCGAGGTTGCCCCACGACTTACCGCTAACGCTGGCGCGACCGCTCGGTAATCTCAGGTTGACGCCGTCGTTAATATCTTCCGCGCCGCGATCCAGGCCGCTGTAGATGTTGAACATTCCGGCGATGCCTTTATAGACGTTCTGTGCTGTGAAGCTGAACATGTGGTCGTGGAACCAGTGGGTGCTCATCGTCTCGTGCCAGTCACCGGGGATCTTCATGAGACCGCCGGCGTCGGTCGGACCCGACGCACGAATATCGGTGGCGTCGGTATTGATGGTATTGCGCCCAGCCAGGACGATTGGATAGTGGTAGTCATAGAACTGGTTAGGAAAGAAGAACGCCCCGGTAAAACCGTCGTTCTCTGCCCCGTGATGTCCGTTGTGTTCGTGGGTGGAAATCGTGTGGATGCCGAAGCCTCCGTTCTGGTTTTGGAAAACGGAGAGTTTGTTGCGCAGACGGAAGAGGACCGGCTCGCCGTAGCGCACCTGCATGAGCTTGGGAGGAAAGGTTCCATTGTAGGTCCAGAATTTGTCAACGTTCTGATCGGGCAGCCCAGGGTGAAACCTCGGGCGAAAAGGATTAGCGGGGTTGATGCCGGAATTCTGGAGCGACGGAACGCCGGGATTGTAAACGTTATTGACTTTTGCCCCCTCGACCGAGCCATCGACGGCGATCGCGGGCGGGAGCAGGCCGAATTGTTGGTGCGCCCAGATCGGTCCAGGCGGTCGTCCCTCGATAGGGCCGGTGCCTCCGCCCAGCGCAGCGGCAACTGGTTGTTGTGTGGTATTTGCCTCAGCCGTTGGCGCCGGATTCAACGAGGAAACCGGAACCCGCGGAAACAGGTCGAAGCGCGGCATGGGCTGAGTAAAAGCTTGCACCCCGAAGAGCGGACTAGGTGGAAGTCCGGTCGGGATGTCCGAATCGGCGAATACGCTGCGGACGAAGGGACTGAGCCCGCTAATTGGAACCAGCAAGCCGGCTCCGGTGAATAATCCCATTCTGATCAAATCACGACGACTGACCTGTCCCTGTGAATGTGCCTTGATGATATCCCAACGGTTTTTTCGGGCGTTCTCCGCTTCTCGCAACCGAGCTTTCGAAGCTTTTGGTGACAGAAAGAAATTTCGATCAGGCATCTTTTCTCCTTTGTTGGTGCAGAAATCCAGGGTGTCGCGGGCAGTGAAACGGACGGGATACGTCCACAGCGCGGGAAATCTGCTTTAGATCAAGCGGACCAACTTGATGTGGCGTTGTATTGGTGAATGACGCAAGCAATGACGAGAAGATGAGTCGTCATCGGGGCATCAAGCATCAAGCGACTTTCAAATTCGAATGGCGTGAGAATACAACGCGGCGGCAATCGTGAATGTCAAGCAGGTTACAATTGGTTGGAACCGTCGTTCTCTCGATTGGCGATAAGTAAAATTACTCTCTCACTCGTTTAATTCTCTTATCCTGTATTTTTCAGATCCTTTCCTGCTCTGTACCTATGTTCTTACAGGACTAAGCCAACCTCCCAAAGCCAAGAAATTGAGAGTTGTTCCTCGGTGAATTCCACTAAGCCGAGTGGGCGCCAACAGGATCAGCCAGTCAAGCTTGCGACTGTGTCCTCTCTGGATACTCAAGTCTAACTCTTAAGGAAGAACCAACATGTCCCGACCAATAGAAACTGCTTGTGGTTGTCCCAGGCCTTGGCCTACAGCTCGACTCCAGCTGCTTAGCGGAATGAGTCAGCAGGCGACACATAAGCTCAGTGCCATGATGCGAACAACAAAACGCAGGCGTGGTGAGTGGATTTTCGTGCTCGGCGACTCTGCGGACAGTATCTATTTACTGCAAGAGGGCCGTATGAAGATCACGGCCTTAAATGAGGATGGTCATGAAGTCTTGCATGAGATCATTGGTCCAGGCGAGATATTCGGCGACACAAGCACAATCCTCGGCATGCCTCGCACAACGTCGGCTCAGGCTCTCGAGGATTCACTGCTAGCCGAAATTTGCCGAAGGGATTTTGAGTCGTTGCTGAACATGTTTCCGGAGCTGTCCCTGCAGTTGCTAAAATCCGTGGGCCTGCGATTAAAAAGGGCCGAAGCGCAGTTGGTCAATGTCATCTGCAACGATGTCTCGCGTCGCGTGAGAGAAGCGCTGATTGAGCTGATGCCTGTCAGGTCAGGCGCCGCGCCAGCTCGGCCTGTAACAATAAAAATCACTCAACAAGATCTGGCAAACCTGATCGGCGCATCCCGGCAGAAGACGTGGCAGGCTCTCAAAGAACTGGAGGATTCGGGGGTGTTGAGGCTCATGTACGGTGGTATTTTGGTGATGGCGGCACATCGGCTGCAACAACCTGTTCTTACACGTATGCGATTGAAACAATAACCGCAGCGGCTCATGAGCGATACATTATTTTGCCGTTTTTACTCGGGATTTTAAATTTCTTAGAAAGTGCAAGTTTCGCCTTCCGCACCATCCGCACTCTCAGCACGGTCCAGCAGCTATCCCACTTCGCGATCAATCGCGGCACATTCTTTCCCGATCTGCTCTCTCGGTTTTTACTGCTTCACACCATTGACAATTCACAGTTGCGCAGCTATATGTCGTGTCACAACATATGGAGGCGGCTGCTATGCTGGATAAAGAAGTCAAACGCGGCAGTACGGAAATGTTGATCCTGGCGCTGATCGAAGACCGCCCGCGTCACGGCTATGAAATCGCCAAACTGATCGCAGAACGATCGGACGGCGTGCTGCAATTTCACGTTGCGTCGCTCTATCCCCTGCTCTACCGGATGGAAAAACGTGGCCTGATCAAAGGCACGTGGATCGAAAAGACCGGGCAGCGGCGACGGCGGTTTTACAAGCTCATGCCGGCAGGCAAAAAAGTGTTGAATGAACAGCGGCAAACGTGGTCCGACTTTTTCACCGCGCTGGACCGTGTGGCCAAAATCAATCCGGCGTGAGGTACACCATGAATCCGAACTGGAAAAAGATCGCGCGCGAACATCTCGCCGTCTTGCGCCTGCCGGCCGAACGCGAGATCGAGATTGTCGAGGAGCTGGCGCAGCATCTGGAAGCCGCCTACGAAGACTCGCTCACTGATGGTTTGTCGGAAACGGAAGCCGAAGCGCGCACGGTACAGAGTTATGACTGGCGGTTGCTGGAATGCGAATTGAGCCGCGCAGAGCAGCCGCTGGCTCAGCGAGCGCTGCAACCATCTTTAAAATTGATCGAACGCAAGGGCTACTGTTATCACCTGTATTTCTCGCGGGCCTTTTGGGCGTCTTCAAGAGTGCGAAACTTGAACACGCCGCGTGGGTAATGCTTAGGCGCGATGGACCACCACCGAGCGCAGTGTCGGAGGAACCGCTCGAAGTCGGACCCTGCTCGCTCCGGTGCGGGCACTTTGTTCATCTCTTCGATCGAGCGAAACTTCTGTACTCGCTTTTCAGTCTTCATCTTTCAAAGCAAAGCGTTCACGTAACGCTGCTGCATCCGCCCGGTCCAGCGCGCGGACAGTGTCCTTCTTCAGCCGGTAAAGCGCAGCTGGCGTCGCGACCTGCACATGTATGCCGTCAACGTTCTTAACTTCAGCGTCAATTGATTCAAAACTGGCTATCTCACCTAGACGCGTCATAACGTCGAAGTATAAATCGCCGGCGGGAGGAACGTAACGCACCGCTGGATATTCGCCAAGCAGATCCGCTGACGAGATCTCGTCAATGTGAGGATCGCCTTCATAGGCTGCACGTAGCGCAGCACGCAGCTTCTCGATATTTTCCGGCGTCGCGCGAATGAATAGATCAAGATCCTCCGTCGCTCTTACGAGGCCATGAAATCCCATAGCGGCGGCGCCGATGAGCACATATTCCAGTCCGGCCGACTCGAAAGCTCGGAGCACGCGCATGACTTCATCTCGATCCACGTACCTAGCATAACGCGTTGGGGAGCACGCGTCACCTTTAATACAAAGTCTGGGCATAGCTCTGCAAACGCGCCAGCGATGTGCATCGCCTATTCACCTCTCGTCGCGGGTCAATGTTAAGCTGGTGAACATGACGAGCTTGCCATCGGTGCGCCGCAAGTTCAGTCGAAGTTCAGAGAGAGTAGAGGAGCAGGAGATGCGAATTGCGAAGGAAGACGTCCCGGTCAAAATCAACGCCCCGGGCGCGATAGCACGTGTAGCAACCGAGTTTGGCGACGCCTCGGGATACGGGAAGTTTGGCGGAGAGTATTTCTCTCTTGGAGCCGGGGCTGATTTGGAGCCCTTGCTGAAAGGATTGGATGGTGACTTGTGCCAGGCGCCGCACTGGGGCTACCTAATAGAAGGGCAAATCACCGTCACCTATAACGACGGCACGGAGGAATCGGTTAAAGGCGGCGACCTATTCTATTGGCCTCCTGGACACACTGTGAGGGTCGGTGAAGACGCCGAATTGATCCTGTTCAGCCCGCAGGAAGAACACGGTCGGGTTCTCGAACACCTGCGCGTTAGGATGGGTGCTTAATCATTAGCTCGGCCTGCGCTTGTTCTCTGCCGTCAAATGAGGGAAACACTGAGAGTCGCACTGATGATGAGAAAATAGTTAAACTTTGCCGATTGCGATGGCCGGTAGAATTCACTGTCGATTGCGACATTCATCCTGATGAAACTGCGCAAGCAATGTCCAATACTTGCTTGCGCAGTTTGTTAAAGACTTAATAGGGTCTTTGGTCCTGGTGCTAAACCCGAGACCAAAGGCCCGAAGACCTCCAGTTTACGGAAGCGTCACCTTCCACTTCTCACTGAACATTCCCCCGTTGAAGCTGCCGCCGAAAGTAAGCGTTCGTTCGTTTCTGTCCAGGCGCGTTGTTCATGCCGGAGAAAGTAATCACCTGGTTGCCGATTGCCCGGGCGGCAGGTTGCCGAGGGCTTGAGGAAAGGGGGTACCAATCGTCGACGTCGGTTGTGTTAAGGTCTCGGTCGTTAGCGTGAATTGTTTGCCGTTACACCGCCTGCATTTTGCACCGTGACGCCAACTGCGATCGATCCACAGTCGCTTCGCACCAGTGACGTGACGGTGACCAACACGCGCGGGTTCGGGCGTCGGAGTCGGTGTTGGTGACGGACTCGGACTCGCGACGGACTGGGTGACGGGTCTGGCGTCGGTGACGGTGAAGGCGTCGGCGTTGGACCACCGGGTTGTAGTTTAAAAGCCCCGATGTCAGTGCCGTCGCCAGCGTTTGAGATCGCAGGATCATCGTAAGTGCGCACGAAGACACCGCGCTGATCCGCCTCAATCTTGCCTCGCAATCCATCAGCACTGCCTTTATCGATCGCAGGACTGTCCGGTTGCAGCGCTATCGTATGCGCTGCTCCGCCGTTGTCTTTCAGACCCATTGGATCCGCGTCGTTTGGAGTGCGCCGACTTGTCGG
>JAICGZ010000130.1 GCA_025922875.1 Pyrinomonadaceae bacterium | reverse complement strand
CGCGATCATCGAACTCGCGAGAAACACAAGTTTCCGTCCATCAGGCGTGATCCGAAGACCCGACGCAAAAACGTTTGGAACGATCTTCTGCGGCACACCACCGCCGGAAGGAATGCGGAAGATCGGATGCTTCCCATACTCGCCAGCCGTGAAATAAATGTGATTGCCGTCAGGCGAAAGGACCACATCCTCAACCTGCTGATCAAATCTTTGCGTCAGCTCGACACTCGCACCGGTCGCACGGTTGTACGACATCAGCCGCCAGCGATCCGCTTCAAACCCCGCTGTCGCCTGCGATCGATAAATAATGTGCTTGCCGTCGCGCGTATAAATCGGACTGGCATCGTAACCGCGATTGCGAACCGTGATGTTCTTCGCCTCACCTTGCGGCAGTGGCATCACGTAGATATCGCTGTTAGTGGAGATCGCTTCGACTTTGTCCGGGTTACGCAGAAACGCGATCTCTTTCGAATCAGGCGAGAAGGAATAATCGACGCCCGTTGACGCAGCATAAGGAGGCGAATCGAAGTCGCCTGGTGTCAGGTCAGTAGCCACGCCGCCATTGCTGGAAACGACAAACACGTGCGTGCGTTTGACGTCGCGCCATTCGTCCCAATGCTTGTAAAGGAGTCGCGAAACGATATGCGCTTTAACTTTGCTGCTTTCCGCCTGCTCGTCGCGTTTCTTGTTGCACTCGTCGTCTTTGCAATCGGGGTGGACGTCTGACGTGAACGCGATCCACTTACCGTCAGGCGACCAAACGGGCGCCGCCGCGCCAGTCGAGATCTTTGTCACCTGTTCCTTGTCGCCGCCGTCGTCGCTATCCATCGTCCACACTTGCCCGGCGTTCACAAACGCAATCTTCTTCCCATCAGGCGACCAGCGCGGTGCAGACGACGACGTCTTCGCGTCCGTCAATCGTTTCAACTCGCCACCGCTAACCGGAGTGACATAGATCTGGTTCACGACTCGGTTGTCACCAAAGTTGACGTCGCCAATCGTGAAGGCAACGTGCCTGCCATCAGGCGAGAGCTGCGGATCCGCCACCCGGCGCACCTTCAACAGATCCTCAACGGTGTAGCTTCGCGTCTGCGACAACCCGACGGAACATAGACCAATCAACAAAACAGCAACGACGGCAACAAAACGCTTCATAAAGAGTTTCCTCAACAGTGGGATGTGAATCAGGCAACGCGTGGCCATTATCACACAATAGCGCACACGCCGCATCGCGCGATTTTGCTGAGTCGATCTGTGATGATGGCACTTTGGAAGGCAAACGACTCACACGCTGCGTCTTTGCTTGTCGTGGTAACGTTGAGTGGGCATCGGGCATCGGATCAATGCTTCTGGTCTGCGATCGTTTGATCAGTAGTACCTAGCGATAAAGTACTCCAGCCCTTCTCAACATCCCGTTCCTTTGAAGTGATCTCTTGCCACGCGGTGGCGATTAAGTTTTGGCTCGATGAACTGCCCCGTTTTAAGATTGATATAACGATCTTTTCCCCCGAGTTCGACTAGGCCTATTCCATTTCCAATCCATCGCGCCTTTTCAAAGCCTGGAGGAATTAGAAATCTGCCCGTCTTGTCAATGAATCCATATTTATTATTTAACTTCACCACCGCGATCGCCTCGGATGAAAAGCTCTCAGCCTCCTCGAATTGAGGCAAAATCAACATCTCTCCGCTCTTTCCTATGTAACCCCACTTACCTTTGACTTCAACGCACGCCATCCTCTCATGAAACAAACATGCCGAGCTAAACTGAGGTTTTATAACAACGCTTCCACTCCGATCCATGAAGCCGTAACCAGATTCGGTATGGATAGTTGTATAGCCTTCTGAAAAGTAGCTCCAGTGTTTTCCAGTGAGCGTAATAACTTTAGTGCCGGTCTTATCGATGAAGTACTCGCCCGATTCATCTGAAACCCTAGCCAGGATTTGGTCTTCGCGAATTGAACCAAGGCCTGTTTGATTACTTTCTGTTCTGCCTTGTCCTGCGTCCCTAGGACGATGTCTCTTCCGTCTGGATCAGTGTACTTGAGAGGATTGTTTCTCGTATGCGCATAGAGATTCAAACGCCGGGGATCCAAAAGACGAAGAATACCGAATCAGAATCGGATCAGGAGACATAAACCGCCCATGTGTGCTCCCGTAATACCGGGCCCCGAAGTAATCCAATCCCGTCTCAGCATCCCGTTCTTTTTAAGTTAAGAACGTGGAGTTACAGCCCGCGCACCACCCGCACGAAAGCAATTTGTCAAAGAACAGAAGTGGTTTAATAGCGCCGCGTAAGAGAACGTCAGCTAGTAAGAAGCAACGCAGGAAAGCATTGCGAGAAATTTCTTCAGAGCGAGATCATGAAGACCTCACAAGCTAAGACTCGAATTTAGCGAGCGGTATCTTGGCAAGATGTTCGACGATGATGAAGGTAGGCAAATCTGCTGGCCCTAGTGTGGCAATTTTCTAGCAGCAACTCTTGCTTGCTGGAGAATCTGATTTGCACATTTCGCATACTCCTGGTGCCAGCACGATCCCTTACGCGTCATGAAAACACGATCATCATGTGTGCTGAATTCTACCATGTAAGATATTTTTGTGCGTTTCCCGACTTTTTTCCAGCCAACATTTTCCGGAATCCTAATGATAAGATTTCCAGGCTTGTTGTCGTCCTGCAAATCGAAACCATGATTGGATTCAAAAGCAGCAAAAAACGCATTACACATCCCCTTACTGAACAGATCGTCGCCGGTACACCATACCTCAACCGGTACTTTCCGGTAGTGTCTGGTCTCAGGATTCTTACGTTGTATAGGGACCAGAGAAACCAGAATGACTAGCGATGCTAATAAAGTCATTTGCATTTCGTAACCCCATTTTCAGTAGTGCACTTTTTGGTGGAACCATTTTTTTTGGCCTCCTCGATTTGCGCGGGCTTTAGTTTTGTTCCACCGTTGCTTGTCATGATATTGGAATTATCGTAGCCCTTCGATGGCACGGTAATCCGTTTACCGTCCTTTTTACCTTTTTCTTCATACCGGTCTTTTATTCCTGCAAAATGCAATGTGTCATGAACTACGGCTCCTCCACTGCCCACTCCGTTGGATCTTATGTGACCTTTCTTGCCTCCTAGACCTTGCACTCCCTCTCCTGCTGGGTACTTTTTATGAAGATCGGGACTCAGGTTCATTGTATTGAGGACACCGTGTATTGGTTTGTCCGTTGAGACGACCTCAATTGTTACATTCGGATCGCCAGTATCAAGCTTACTCGCCCTACTGATCACTTCCGAAATTAAACCTTCGGTTGCTGAAGGGCCGGTGAAGTGAACCGGGATGACGACTGTGGTTTTGCCCGTGTCCTTATTCACTACGTAGAGTGCGTCGTGACCATTAGGATCAACGAACTTCAAGGGGTTGTTGTAACAATACTGGTACTTGTTAAGGGACTGTGGAAGCCTGATGTCCCCGAAAGGAAGAGCCTGTTTTTCGCCGGCGGAGGGATCGCCAAGAAGCCAAAACTCGTAAGCCCCTCCCTTGAACTCATCCGGGCTAGTGAAGCGGCCTTGAAGATTTGAGTAGTACCTTGCCAGGAAGTAATCGAGACCGGTTTCAATGTTCCGTTCTTTTGAGGTGAATTTTTGCCGGAGGCCGTCGGAGGTGCCAGGGAAGCCCATGCCCGTAGTGCGACTGCCGACACCAGCACCCAGCTCTTCGCCAAAGGGCATGTAGTCGTGGCGGCTAACAACGCCGGCGCTGGAGTTCGTGACGACTCGTGGGGAGCTAAGATGATCGGCAGTGGTGTAACGCGTGCCGTTGGAGTTCAGTGCGGTCGGTTCAATCGTAGCGAGCAATCCACTTGCGCCGTAGATGTACTCTTTCGCTAACGCACCGGTTGAACCGCTGAATTCCATAATCAATTCGCCGCCGATGCCGTAAACAAAGCGCAGATTCTCACCGAGTAACTTACGCACTCGCTGGCCTTCGCCGTCGTAAACGTAGGCATTGACGTTGTCCACCTTGGTGATCTTGTTCTCAGCGTCATAGCTATAAGCGTGCGTTCCGTCATTGAGCAGATTGCCGGCTGGGTCGTAGCTGAATCCAGTAATCCGATTGTTGGTGGCGGTGAAGTATAAACTTTGATTACCACCGCCGAGATCGACCCATCGGTTGCCGTAACGATCGTAACCGTTTGTTTGCGACCAGTTCGCACCACTGTTCTCGTTCGAAGTCGTGAGTCTGCTCAAGGAGTCATAACCGAAGCTTTGAGTGTAGCTCAACCCGCCCCCATCGTAGCTGATAGTTTGCACGTTACCATTGTTGTTCGTTGTGCCGTAGTTGTAAGCGATCGAAACAATTGATGTCGGATTGCCACTTGTTCCAAGCTTGATCTCACTCGTTTGCATACGGCTATTATAAGTGTTCAGATGAATGAGACTGTTGCCGTAGGTTTCACTGCTCAAAGCACCGGGCGCTGTATAGCTAATGCTGCTGACGCTTGCTGCCGGTGCATACGTGGTGGCCGGCGCGCTGAGTGACGCGACACGGCCTGCGTTGTCAGTCGTGTAGGTAACCGTACGGCGATCGCCAGCGCCTGGCACCGAGGGATAGGTCTCAGTTTGGAACGAACCGTTCAATCGATAAGTTGCTTCCGCCAAATAATTTACAGAGTCAGTTCGCTGGTATTGCCGTACTACCAGACCGCGATCGTCGTAACCGCGATAGGTGCCGTTGGTACCTCCGCCGTATGTAACGGCTACGAGTCTACCTTTTGCATGGCCCCGATCAAAAGTAGGCGCACCGGTGGGCAGCGACTGCGTATCGTAGAAATAGTCGACACGTGGCGTACCGTCGCTGTAGGTTTTGGCCGTGGGGCGATTTATCGCGTCGTAAGTGATCGTGGTAGTGACAGGCCGCGCATCCTGACGAGTGATCAGATTTCCACTGTCATCATAGGTATAAGAAGTGGTACCAGACTCCGGATTGAGAGCGGTCCTGAGGCGGGAAAGGGAATCGTAAGTAAAAGTACGCATCTGCGCACCCTGGGTGACGCCGACTAAATTGCCGAGCACGTTATACGAGTAACTAGTCGGCTGCACAGGTGAAGCGGTTGTTCCCAGGTTATTGCTCGCATCAGGTTCGTCAACTCGAACAAGCCGTCCCAGAGCGTCAACTATGCTGCGCCGAAGCTTGCCTGCCTGATCCGTAACCGTGGTGAAGTTCGCGTCATATGCGGTAGTGACTGTGCCGGTCCAATTCGCGTTTGTTCCCACCGACGGCGGCTGGGCAGCGCCGCTGAAAGTGGCTACTTCGACAACTCGACCCGCCGTATCGAGCGTGCTCCTGGTCCAGCCATCTGTCGAAGCCGCGCTACTGCGTTTCGGGTTCGAGGTGAATGTGATCTTACCCATCTGTTGATACACATTCGTTGCGGAGATGGTGTAGTTAGTGCCGTCTTCTGTTTGCTCCGTCAGCGTGACGCGTCCCAGTTGATCGCTACTGGTCCTTGTCTTGAGCAGTTTGTCGTCTTCGGTGGTCAGGTCTGCGGCCACAATCGTCTGCCGGGCACTGTCGAGGTAGGTCGTTGTGACTCGGTGCCGCTGCCCTGCGATTGTCGGTCCATAAGTAATGCCCGGGCGGCCGAAGGGATCCACTGCGGACAACAGTTGGTTCGTGTAGCTGATGGTCGTGAGGCTCCCATTCGGATCTGTTTGGTTGGTAACGAGCCCCGTGTAAAAGTCGAACTCGGTCGTTGTAGTTTGCGATCCCGTACCGTTCTGTGGATCGACGACGACGCGATTCGGCAGTGCGTGTGTTGAGTCGTCGTAGTAATACTGCGTCACCTTGCCACGTGGATCCGTTCTGCTAGTGATGTTGCCGTAGGAGTTGTAGGTTTGCGAATTCGTGATCCATTTACTATCCAGGTCGGCCCACATTTTCTGGCTGGTTACATTACCAATCGTGGGTGCAGTTCCATACGACTGGCTGTCATAACTGAGTTGAGTAATGGCCGGACCGGTGGTTGTCTGTTGCAGTGCGCTCAAGATCAACGGTGTGGCTGTAGAAACATTGCGCTTGGCGTAGACATTTCCCGAGGTCGAGCTACTGGCCGCATTGTGATAGCTGTTGCTGGTGGTCCTTAGAGCTACGGCGCTGCCTGGTACTCCTGTCGGCACGCCAAAAGAGTCACGCGAGACCAATGCAGGATCAAACCAGTCGTATTCCGTAGTCTGCGTCAGGTTGCCGTTGTAGTCGTACTGGTATGCCTTTGCCGACATCTTCAGATTGTTGCCGCTGACATCTGTAAGTGTGGTGTATTCGAAGTCGACAACGCTATTGAAGTCCACGTTTCCGTTGGGAGAAAAAGTACTCGCGCCGCTGAATACCATGTTTGTCCAGTGCCGTTCGACCTTGGAAAATGGCCGCGTCGTTCGGTAGCCAAAACCACTTTTGCCGAAGGCTGAACCGAAGGCCGGCCCCTGCATGAACTTGTCCTCTGTTATCGTGCTGCCATCAGGATTTGTTACTGACGAAGAGGAATCAAGAATGGAATATGTCCACGTGTCAACGGTCGCATCATGATCGAGTTTCTTTTCGGTGAGCACCACCTTCGCAATATCATCCGGCGAGAAAAGTGCGTGGAATGAGTTGACGTCAAACTTGTAATCGATCTTTGCGCCTGAAGGCATTTCGATACGACTGAGAAATCCCCAACCCTTGGAGGCCGTGCGCGTGTAGGTTGTCGGCGAACTGGTGCAGTTGAACCTGACCAGAGTGTTACTCGCCGTTTCAGTACTGTCGGAATCGTAAGTAAAAATGAACTTACGCGTGACGCTCGGTTCACTTTCCGGCAATACGATCTCGCGTATCACAGGCACACTGGTATTGAGTAACTGGTAGTGCGTGCAGGGAGTGAAGCCAAACTGAAACGGAATCCAATTGTTCCTGCGATAGATCTGTCCTACGACGTTCGTGTTGCCGAAATTGATTGCGATGTACTTTTCCACGTTGCCGACGGTCTTGTAATAAACACGCCCCTGATTTCCAGCTTCTAGTTTGTAGCGGATCTCTCGCCCGGTCTGCTCATCCTGGTAGTGAGTACCGTTGGCGTCGCTGTAGATCTTGATCTTGTTCCCGTTCGTGTCTTGTATGCGCTGAATGCCGTCGGTGGTCTGCACCACTTTAGTGCCGTCTGGTAGATAAACAGTCCAATTGTTGTAGGCCGTTACAGTGGCAAAAAGATAGCTCCCATCGAACGAGTAGTAGCGCATCGTGCCGTGCGTGAACGGTGTCTGACTGTAGTAACCAAACAGGAACTCTTTACCACCCGGAAACGGAGAGTAGTCCATAGGCCGCAGCTCGTGCTCGGCACCGTCCGGCATCCGCAGCACGACGCGATACCAGTTGTTATTGAGCATTAGCGAATAATCTGGTTCGTCCTCTGCTGGCGGAAGCTGGTATGCGAAATCGGATGAAGCTTCGCGGATCTCGAGCTCGTATTGCCCACTGATTCTCCAATTACCCTGCTCGCTGAGTTGCGGCATATCAACGACGTAGTAGACGTTCGACCCGTCAAAACGGTCGCCGATCATCTCCTGGCGATTCACGTTCCAGATCTTGCTGTTGTAGTGCGCATTGATGGTCCAGGAGAGTTTTCCGCCTGCGATTGGCGGCAGGCTCGCAAGCGGGATGCGTAAACCAAGATTGCCGTTGGTTAGACTGATCTGCTCTATGTCAGAAACAGAATAGGAGCCGTTTGGCATCAGGCCACGATCAGGGCGAGCCGCCGTGGTCTGGGCGAATACGCGAACAGAAAACACATTCAGCAGCAGGAAAGTACAAATGAGGACCAAGCGAGCGGCGAACTTTGAATTGATGAGGCGCATGACGTTCCCATTAGTTGCCAGTTGAACGATTGAAGTTGATCACTTTGAATTCCATGACCTGTCGGCCGCCGATGCTCCAGCGAACAAGCGAGGGAAACGACTCTCCATCCTGCGTGGACCAACCGCCCAGGATTGCTTCAATCTCTTCACCGCCTACTTCTGAAATTACCTTATCGATTAGTCCCGTTCGCGAATCTATGTAAAAAACGCGCGTGACGTTTTCAGGTTTTGCGCCATCAGCACCTGTATAACTGACGCGCACGACTGTCCATAGGGGGCCGCTGTAATTGTCTGCGCCACCGAGATCCGCGCGAACGTTCTTGCCGATGACTTGATAACTCGCACCACGCAGTTGTCCCAAAACGAAAGCATCTGCACTATCAAACACCAGTCGTTCAATCAGAGAACGGTCGAATTCAGTAAGGGGCCCATCACTCTTTGCTCCATGCAAAGCGTTCCAGACCAAAGATCGTGCGTTGACGCTGATTTCAACCGACTCTCCTCGCTCGTCCTGTTTACGCAGCACACGGGCCGGAATTCGCGTTTCGCCCGTTGTGATCTCGCCGATCGTTACCGACGCATCAGAGTCAGAGCCGATGAATCTCTGGCCCAGCCTCTTGCTCAGTTTGGCGGCTTCTGGTTGTAGTGACAGGTTACGGAAACGTGACGTGGCCCTTGCTGGTCCATTCGTCAACGATTCGTGTTGCTGCGATTGAGGTGGTTGAATGTCATGTCTGTTTCCGTGCGCAGCCAAAGCTGCCAGACCACCTACGACGACAACCAACAGAACGGAAGTCATCAGCCCGATAGAAATGGACGGTCGGCGGATCATGATTGAACTCCTTGTTAAAATGGTGAGCCAGAATCTGTGAGTTAACTTGGGGGAGGTCGGGGAGAGCCGCATCTTATAGACCAATCAATCCTCCCGTCAACGGTTTTCGAATCTGAAAATTAGATTGGCAAGTATAATCACCCGCAGATAACACGGATGATACGTCGCCTCATAGTCGCCCTGGTTAAGATCGCGCTGCGGATTTACTTCCAGCGCATCGAAGTGACTGGCCTGGAGCACGTCCCGCTCAACACGCCCGTCATTTTCGTCATGAACCATCCGAATGCGCTGGTCGATCCGGTTTTTCTGCTGTGCCTCGCGCCGCGACGGGTGTCGTTTCTCGCCAAAGCGCCGCTGTTTCACATGCCATTCATTGGCTATTTAGTGAAGAAGATGGAGTCGCTGCCCGTTTACCGCCAGCAGGACGAGGGAGCGGACACACGAAAAAACCAGGAGACTTTCGTCGCCGCCCGCAAACTTCTCGCGAGCGGCGGCACGATCGGCATCTGTCCCGAAGGCGTCTCGCACGACGCGCCCGGACTCAAACCGATCAAAACGGGCGCCGCACGAATCGCACTCGCCGCCGTGTCAACCAACGAAGTCTCTGAATTGAAGATCGTACCCACCGGACTCTACTACACAAGCAAGACCCACTTTCGCAGTTCCGCGTTGATCTACTTCGGAAACCCGATCAACGTCGCACCGGTCCAGCTCGATTCCGACGGCAACCCGCCACGCGATGCCGTGCGAGAATTATCGAACCAGATCGAGAAAGCACTGCGCGAAGTGATCCTCGACGCGCAACACGAAGAAGAACTACTACTGACAGCTCGCGCCGAACGCATCTTCTCGTCCGCCAGCCACGAAAGCGACGACAGCTTGAAAGACGAACTCAGGCTGCAACAACGATTCATCAAAGCCTATTCGGTCGTGCAAAAGCTCCAACCCGAGCGCCTGCGCAAACTCGAAGTCAGAATGATTCGTTTCGAAGAGGAATTGGAGCAGGCGGGTGTGGATACCGAACAACTCTCACCGCCATCGTCGACGTGGAGCGTCTTCTTCACGATTCTGAAGCGATCGATCTTGTTCCTGTTAATGCTTGGACCGGCGCTGCTCGGCACGGTCACGCACTATCCGGCTTACAAACTCGGCGGTTATCTCGCAACGCGGTTCTCGGCAGACTCGGAAGACGTCATCTCCACAGCCAAGATTATTTCGGCGATGCTGTTGTTTCCACTGACGTGGTTGGTCCTGGCGATCGTGGGATATTTCGCGCTGGGTTGGATTGCGAGTGTAGCAACGCTGATCGTGGTCCCGATCAGCGGCTACCTCGCAATCGTCTTCTTCGAGCAGTTGGACAGATCGATCGCCGGGGTGCGAGTACTGACGTTTTTCCTTGTAAGAAGGCGGTTCTTTGTCAGATTGCTGGCTGAGCGAAAGGCGATTAGAAATGAGATCATTTCGCTCGGCAAAGAAACCCCGATTGCCAGTGAGTGACTCCGCGGGTCTGGCAAGCTTGGCCTATGAGAGGACTCATGCCGGGTAGACCATGTTATTTCTTGCGCGCCTTGCTGCTCTTGGTTGACTTGGTGGACTTCTTCTTGGTCCCACCACCACCCCCCGTTCCGCCGGTCTTCACACTTCGACCTCGACGTCCTTCACTTCGCAGTTTCCCCGCATCCATCAGTTGCTCGTAAGCACCGCGAACCACGTTGCGGGCCACCTTCAAAGTATTTGCGAGCTCACGCTCACTGGGGAGAAGAGTTCCCGCAGCCAACGTGCCCGCTTCGATCAGCGTATCCAGTTGTTCCCGAATTTGCCGAGTCATCGACTCCGGTCGTTTTCGGTTGACACGAACGTTAAGTTTCGTCGCCACCTTCTTGACTCCTTCATCGCACCAAGTTGTTGGTTGGGGGTACGCGAGAATTCTAAGCAGCGATCATGCGAGTGTCAAACACTTTTCAGACCATTATGAAAAGGTTAGACCACCGTGAAGTTGTCGTGATAAGCGCGGCTAGCGTGAGACCGTGATTAGGCCATGCTTTCGGAGGATCTCCAGCGTACGGTCCATAGGCAGCGCTTCGACCGTTCGGCCCCTGCCGCTGATCGTCGTGGCCCTGAACATGGAATTGTAAATTGCCTCCTCGGTGGCCTCGATCACCGCCAGGAACAGTGGAGACATCGCGTCGTTGGTAACTGTCTTCAGATCCCGTGTCGGACTTGCATCTCGCTGGTTCGTTAATCGAATACGCACTTCCGGCGCCGTCGAAAAGGCGATCACGTAATCGCCGCTGCCATTGCTGGCGGAACCGCCGGTACGGCCCATGCCGATCATGGCCCGAGAGGCGAGACGCCGCAGGTTGCGAGCGTCGAGTGGCGCATCTGTCGCAACAACCATGATGATCGAGCCATCCGGGTTCGATTGGGCGGGGGCGGGAGCACTGAGATCGTCCTTTAAATAATAGCGGCCGAGTTCCTGACCCACCGGTGCGCCGTTGATCGTTAAAACTCCACCGAAGTTTGTTTGCACTAAAACACCAACGGTGAAACTGCCAAACCGCGCCGGCACCTTGCGCGATGCTGTGCCGATGCCGCCTTTGAACCCGAACGCGACGGTGCCGGTCCCGGCGCCGACTGATCCTTCCTCGATAGCGCCCGTTTTTGCGCTTTTGATTGCGGCGAAAACATCGTCCCGCGAGATATGACGGCCCCGAATGTCGTTGAGATAGCCATCATTCGTCTCCGCGACCAGCGGATTGATCGACTGGACTTGATCGTTCTCGGGGAGCGCGAGCATGTAGTCGATCACATAATCTGCGACGCGAGGGACTGCGAGTGTGGAAGTCAGGAGTATGGGCGTCTCGATCTCTCCCAGCTCGTTCACCTGCGTCGATCCGGCAAGTTTGCCGAATCCGTTGCCGACAAAGACCGCGCCAGGAACTTTCTCGCGAAAGAGATTTCCGTTGTGTGGCAGAATCGCAGTAACGCCAGTACGAATGTTTTCCCCACGGATCAATGTCGTGTGACCAACGAGCACGCCTTGAACGTCAGTGATTGCATTCAGCGCGCCGGTTGGTAACACGCCGACCTTCAGACCTGCCTCGCGCGCGCGTGGCCTGGTTTGAGGTTGGGTCTCACCCGAAGATCCGGAGCCTAATGTTGCAAGAATTGCTGCAAAGAGCATGGATACCAGCCTCAGGAGTTGGAGTTTAGTCATGGTCCGTCTACTGATTTGCAACCCTGTTCCCAGTTTTCACTTGACAGAATCAGAAACATACCGTGAGATAAGCGCCCGAGTAAGCACATTCGACGCCCCTGTAAGACCGGCAACCCATTATGACACTTTCACTGCTTGATTGGTCAGTAATCGCCGCGTACTTCCTTTTCAATCTCGGCATAGGCATTTACTACGCCCGCAGAGCTACTGGTAGTACGAGCGAATTCTTCCTGTCAGGACGCAACGTGCCATGGTGGTTGGCTGGTACTTCGATGGTCGCAACCACGTTCGCCGCCGATACTCCACTCGCGGTCACCGGCTTTGTTGCCAACAACGGAATTGCCGGCAACTGGCTCTGGTGGAACATGGTGATGAGTGGCATGCTCACCGTCTTCTTATATGCACGATTGTGGCGTCGTGCGGGAGTCATGACTGACATCGAGTTTGCCGAGTTGCGTTACTCAGGAAAGCCGGCGGCGTTCCTGCGTGGTTTTCGCGCTCTATACCTGGGACTGCCGATCAACTGCATCATCCTTGGCTGGGTCAACCTGGCGATGGTGAAGATACTCGAGATCACGCTTGGTCTGGATAAGCGCGGTGCGATGCTGGTCGTGATCGGTATGTTGCTGTTTACGGCGTTTTACACGGCGATCTCGGGTTTGTGGGGCGTGCTCGTCACCGACCTGTTTCAGTTTGCACTGAAGATGGGAATGGTGATCGTGCTGGCAATTCTTGCGGTGAACGCAGTCGGCGGCATCGATCAGATGAAGGCAAAGATCGGCGCGCTCGATGCGGCGAGGGGAGCGGGTACCCGTCTGGCTTTCTTTCCCGAAGGCGATTCAGTCTGGATGCCTGCGATCACGTTGTTTGTTTATCTCGGAGTGAACTGGTGGGCCACCTGGTATCCCGGTGCCGAGCCAGGCGGTGGCGGTTACGTGGCCCAACGAATCTTTTCCGCAAAGAACGAAAAGCACGGATTGCTCGCGACGCTCTGGTTCAACATCGCCCACTACGCGCTTCGTCCCTGGCCCTGGATCTTGACCGCTCTCGCATCGCTCATTCTTTATCCGACTCTGGCCGACAAGGAAGCCGGTTACATCATGACCCTGATGGATCCGAACGTCTTCCCGCCTTACCTGCGCGGCTTCATGCTGGCTGCATTTGCGGCGGCGTACATGTCGACGATCGGCACGCAATTGAACTGGGGCGCTTCTTACGTCATCAACGATTTTTACCGCCGCTTCGTCAAGCGTTCGAGCTCTGACAAACACTACGTCATCGCGTCGCAACTGGTGACGCTGTTCCTGATGGTCGTTTCCCTGGTCGTGACTTTCTACATGGACTCAATCGGCGGCGCCTGGAAACTGCTGCTGGTTACGGGAGCGGGAACGGGAACGGTGCTCTTGTTGCGGTGGTTCTGGTGGCGAATAAACGCGTGGTCTGAAGTTTCCGCAATGATTACCGCGGCCGTGGTTTCGCTGCTTCTGCAGCTCAGCTTTCAGAAGTGGAACTCTGACAGGCCGAGAGATTTTGCGTACCTGATGTTGGTAACAGTCGGGATAACGACTATCGTATGGGTCACGGTTACGTTCCTGACGCAACCCGAACCCAGGGAGAAGCTGATCGCCTTTTACCGGCGTGTTAGACCAGAAGGCCCGGGATGGAATGGCATCGCGAGAGAAGCAGGCTTGTCAGAGGCGCATGCTCAGGGCCGATTGTCGTTGCAGTTTGTGAATTGGATTCTCGGTTGCGTGTTGATCTATGGTTCACTGTTCGGCATTGGGAAATTGATCTTTAAAGAATGGGCGGCAGGATCGTTATACTTGGCCGTCGCAATTATTGCCGGGGTGTTCATAACCAGAAACCTGTCGCGCGGAGAGTCTGAGGTCGAGAACGCAAACCTCGAACCTGTAGAAGAAGCAGTTTGATCAGTTGGATTGGACCTGAAAGGTCAGTCGAGCGAAGAGCTTGATGAGTGAGATAGCAGCTGAACCAGCCGGGAAAGGCCTTGTTTTCGCTGTCGATTTAGGCGGCACCCACCTTCGGATCGGTCTCGTTGACGACGCCGGAAAGATCCACACCCTACTAAAGCGTCACACGCCGAAGGACGACTCTCCGCTCGTTCTGGTCGAGGCGCTCGCGAACGCCGCGGATGAATGGCGGCGCGCGGATTATGGTCCAATCATTGCTGCGTCGGTGATGGTTCCGGGCGCGGTCGACAGCGGACAAGCAGTGGTCCTGTCCGCTCCAAACCTTCCTTCTCTTATCAACTTCGGATTAAAAGCTGTGTTGCAGGAACGTCTCGGTTTGCCCGTCGTTCTCGAAAACGATGCGAATGCGGCCGCGATGGGTGAAATGTGGCTTGGCGCTGCGCGCGGATGTCGCGACGTTGTGAGTGTGACGTTGGGAACCGGTGTCGGGGGCGGCATCGTGCTGGGCGGGAGAGTGTGGCGTGGTGCGCATGGAGCCGCAGGAGAGATTGGACACACGACAGTCGATCCGTTCTCGGGTTTGAAGTGCAAGTGCGGCAACACCGGATGCCTCGAACTGTTTGCGTCGGCCACGGCGATCGTGCGCATGGCGCGTGAGAGTTTGGCGCAGTTTCCGCAGGCGACGTTGAGCAGCGACGATCTCACGGCCGAGAAGGTTTACGATGCGGGACGCGAGGGCGATGAACTTGCGTTGACAGTGTTCAAGCGCGCCGGAAAGTATCTCGGTATCGGACTTGCGAGCCTGATGAGCGTGATCGATCCCGAGATCATCGTGATCAATGGCGGCGTAGTGAACGGGTGGGACCTGTTTGCGCCGGACATGTACCAGGAGATTTCGGAGCGCGCTTTTCAGGCGACTGCGCAGCAGGTGAAGATCGCGCGGGCGGAGTGCGGCGACAACGCCGGCTTGCTTGGGGCGGCCCGTTTGGCGTTTGATGAGATGGAATGAGTGAGACTGCTTTAATAATTCACGGCCATTTCTATCAACCGCCGCGCGAAAATCCCTGGACCGGAGAAGTTGAGCGCGAAGTCAGTGCCGCACCGTATCACGACTGGAACGAACGTATTCACGCCGAGTGTTATTGGCCAAACGCGGCGGCGCGTGTCGGCACTCACACCGTCAATAACTACGCACATCTCAGTTTCAACTTTGGTCCAACGCTGCTGTCCTGGCTGGAACGTGCGCATCCCTCGACTTACCAGAGCATCATCGCAGCGGACGCCGCGAGCGTAAGCCAACATTCCGGACACGGTAACGCGATCGCCCAGGCGTACGGTCACGCCATCCTGCCGCTTTGCAACGAGCACGATCGTTTGACGCAAGTGCTTTGGGGCGTTGCGGACTTTCGTCATCGCTTCGGGCGCGACCCGGAATCGATGTGGCTGCCGGAGACCGCAGTTAATAATGCGACTCTCGAACTGCTCATCGAACAGGGGTTGCGATATGTGATACTCGCTCCCTCGCAGGCGTCGCGTTATCGAGCGATCGGAACTTCGGATTGGCATGAGGGTGTGGACGGAAGTCGCGCGTACAGCTATTTCCATCGCGACGGTAGCGGACGATCGATTGCGATATTTTTCTACGATGGTCCGCTGGCGCGCGCGATCGCGTTCGAGCAGGCGTTGACGTCGAGTGAGCGTCTCGTGCGATTGATTAAGTCGACCTCCGCGGGGAAGACGATGGTCAACATCGCAACGGACGGCGAGACTTACGGGCATCATTTCAAGTTCGGCGATCTGTGTCTCGCGCATGTGCTGACGGTAGAAGCGCCGCGTCAGGGTCTTTGGATCACAAACTATGGCGAGTTTCTCGACCGCCATCCGCCGCAGTTTGAAGTGTCGATTCAGAGTGGACCACAGGACGAAGGAACGTCGTGGAGTTGTGGACACGGTGTTGGTCGCTGGCTTCGAAACTGCGGCTGTCACACAGGTGGCGAGCCGGGTTGGAACCAGGAGTGGCGTGGGCCATTGCGTACGGCGTTGAATTATCTTCGCGATCGCACGGCGGAAGGGTTCGAAGAAGTCGGCAGCCGGTTATTCAAGGATCCATGGGCCGCGCGGAATGCTTATATCGACGTGTTATTGAAGCGCATCGCGCCGAGTGCGCTTCTCGAGCAACATGCGGCGCGGCCGTTGTCGCCCGCAGACGAGGTCCGCGCGTTCACGTTGCTGGAAATGCAGCGGCACGCGTTGTTGATGTTTACGAGTTGCGGCTGGTTCTTCTATGACATTTCCGGGATTGAGACGATCCAGGTGTTGCGATACGCTGCGCGCGTGATTGAGCTTTCGGATCAACTCGGTCTGCCATCACATCGTGAAGCTTTTTTGGGTATGCTAGCCCAGGCACGGAGTAACGTTGCCGAGAAGGGGACCGGAGCGGACATCTATGTGCTCCATGCCGAACCATCAAATCCTTGGGCCACATCTGCAGGACAATGGTCTGACAATCCGTGTCTTCCGGCCTGACGCGGAGCAAGTCGAAGCACTCGTCGGCAGACGGCGACCGCTCTTGATGGAGAAGAGCGATCCGGCCGGCTTATTTGAGGTTTTTGTACCACGAGTCAAGAAAGTCCCTGCTTATCGTTTAAAGATTCAGCTCGGCGACGATTCAACTACCATTCGCGATCCTTACAGTTTTCCACCAACCATCGGCGAACTCGATCTGCACCTCTTCGGCGAGGGTAAACACGAACAGATCTACGACAAACTCGGCGCGCATGTGATGAAGGTCGGAACCGTGAAGGGCGTCGCGTTCGCCGTGTGGGCGCCGCACGCGTCGGGCGTGAGCGTTGTCGGCGACTTCAACAACTGGGACGGCCGTGTTCATCAGATGCGCATGTTGGGCGCCTCGGGAGTTTGGGAGTTGTTCATTCCCGATCTGACTGCGGGCCTGCTCTACAAGTTTGAGATTCATCGCCAGCGGAACCTTCCGTTTCTCAAAGCTGATCCGTACGCGCAGTTCACCGAGGTACCGCCCGACACGTCGTCGATCGTTTATCAATCGACTTACAAGTTTCGCGATGATGAGTGGATGAAGGCGCGCGCCTCGCGCGAGCACTTTCGTCAGCCACTTTCGATCTACGAAGTGCACTTCGGATCGTGGCGACGGAAACTCGAAGGCGCCAATGGGAATCAGCCGTTTAGTTATCGTGAGATGGCGAAGCCGCTGGCTGACTACATCACCGAGATGGGCTTCACGCATGTCGAGTTTTTGCCGTTGAAGGAACATCCGTATGGTCCATCGTGGGGTTACCAGGTCAGTTACTACTACGCGCCGTCAGCGCGTTATGGAGCGCCCGACGATTTCCGTCACCTGATTGACTATCTGCACCAGCGCGGCATCGGCGTCATCATGGACTGGGTACCGGCGCACTTTCCGAAAGACGCGTTTGCGCTCGCGCGCTTCGACGGCTCCGCGTTGTACGAACATCTCGATCCGAGAAAAGGGGAGCATCCTGATTGGGGCACGTACATTTTCAACTACGGGCGCAACGAGGTGCGCAATTTCCTGCTCGCCAACGCACTTTACTGGTTCAAGGAGTTTCACCTCGATGGACTGCGAGTGGACGCAGTGGCGT
>JAICGZ010000129.1 GCA_025922875.1 Pyrinomonadaceae bacterium | reverse complement strand
TTCGAAATAGAAGGGGTATCGATTGCAGAGTCCCAATTCCTACAACTTCTTCGTGACCTTGACTGCAAAACTCGAAGTACCCTGTTCCAACGAGCCTCCCGCTTCTGAACATCGTAAGAAGTGATTTGAGTGTGGAGAAGGCAGTATCAGATAACGCCCAGACGCGACCGATGAAATCAGGCCCAGGTAACTGAAAGTCTTCACGCGAAATCGTTTGAGTAGCGGGGTCAAGGCAACGACTTTGCGCCGCTCCTAGCAACTCCTCGATTCGATGAGTGCTACTCTGTTGCAATTCGCTAGTACCCTGTGAGAAGACTTTGAATTCCTCGCAATCCACGCTACTCGCGTTCTCGGTTGCACTAACCTGATGATATTGATTTCGAAGCAAGGAATCGTACTTTAAGAGGTGCGCCAGCGGTTGCGTATCGGGGAGATCGTTAACAGCTCCGACATTAACGGCTAAGACCTCGATATCCGTATCGCCAAATGCGTTGCGAAGCATGTTTCTGCCAATACGCCCAAATCCGTTGATACCTACCTTCACTGACATGGTGTCTCTCCTGTTAGCGAACAACTAGCTGTCAAGCTAGAGGTGTGATGTGGGCGTCAATTTTAACACTGGGACACTGCTTACGTGAGAGGTCTCTAAAAAATAGAGGAAAGGAAGGCTTGAGTCCTTTCTTGGCCCAGTTATTCTAGATCAACTCGGGTTGACCAGCGCGATCGCAGACTGCTCTTTTTGCCAGTCCGCTGGCTATAGCCCAAGCTGAGCTCAAGAGCTAAACTTTTTGAGCCTTAGTTGAGACACGATCTTTCCGCGCTTTCCCTAAGTTCTTTATTCGCAATGCTTAAATTTTGGGTATGGTGCCGAAGGGGGGACTCGAACCCCCACGAGTTACCTCACACGCCCCTCAAACGTGCGCGTCTGCCAGTTCCGCCACTTCGGCATGAAGTGAGACTTGAAGGCTGCGGCTATTATAGCCGGAATCGTTTTCAATAAAAGCCCACCTATTGACTAGCTGCGGGTGATGCCGCAGGGGCTGCTGGTGAAGCCTGTTGTGTAGGCGCCGGCACCGGAGTCGGGGTTGCCGCCGGTGCGCTTTCTGATTGCAACACGGATCGTGAACCGCTCAGAATCGGCAAGCCGAGTGTGAGTGCAATCACCATGAATGCGGCTGCGGCTCCAATTGTGATCTTCGCCAACAGACTCGCTGTGCCGCGTGGTCCAAAAGCCGTGCTCGATAGAGTGTTAGAAAAGAGTGCGCCTGCATCCGCTTTGCCCGGCTGTAGCAGGATCACCACTATCAGAACAAAACACGAAAGAATAAATAAGCCGTAAAGAATATAAGTTACCAAATCAAAACCTCATCATCGTCTGTAATTCACAATTTCTGAAAAACTCTGCGCTTTTAAACTCGCGCCGCCGACGAGCGCGCCGTCAATGTCTGCCTGGCTCATCAGTCCGGCGATGTTGTCGGGCTTGACTGAACCGCCGTAGAGAATTCTCAAAGCCTCGCCCGCTTCTTTAGAGTGCCTTTCCGCGAAAACGCGCCGGATAAACGCATGCATTTCCTGCGCTTGCTCCGGCGTCGCTGTGCGTCCAGTGCCGATGGCCCAGACGGGCTCGTAGGCGACGATGATACGGTCGAGGTCTGAGGCTGTCAACCCGCTGAGTCCGCCGTTCAACTGCTCGGAAACAACGCTTTCCGCGCTTCCCTGCTCGCGCTGATCGAGTGTCTCGCCGACGCACATGATCACTGTCAGACCAGCAGCAAGCCCAGCGTGCGTCTTCTTGTTTACCTGTGCGTCTGTCTCTGCATAAAACTGCCGTCGCTCTGAATGTCCGACAATCACGTACCTAGCGCCGACGTCGCGCAGCATCGATGCCAGCACCTCACCCGTATGCGCGCCTTCCTCAACTTCCGTCGAACAATCCTGGCCGGCGACACGCACGTTGGAACCTTCGAGTCGATCGGCAACGGTCTTGATCGCAGTGAAGACGGGTGCGATTACGACTTCACAGTGGTTTGCATTGGCGACGAGGGGCTTCAGCGCGAGTGCAGTGTCGACTGCTTCGCTGAGCGTCTTGTACATCTTCCAGTTTCCGGCGATTACAGGTTTACGCATAATATGTCGGATATTAGCAAGCTTTAACCGTCAACGTAACTCCTCGTAGCATGCCTGGGCTGCTGCGTTTGACAGTTTGTTTATCCACCCCTATGATGCCCGCCTCTCTCCATCATCCTTTTCTCTCAATTAGAAACAATTATCACCGGAAAACTATTCACCGGAAAGGAGCGTAAATGCGCAATCTTCTCAAACGAGTTGAACTTCTCACTAACGTGGCAATTCTCATCGTCGCTGTCCTCCTGGGCGTGGTATTAGTCAAGCAACATCTTCTTAGCAAGAGGATCGAATTCGTCCCTCCAGCTTCTGCTCGTAATGAACTTTCTCCTGGAGATAAAGTTCCAATGGCTGAAGTGGAGTGGGTAAAGAATGGCTATACCCTGCTTTTAGTCCTACAAAAAGGATGCCGCTTTTGCACCGAGAGCGCACCTTTTTATGAGCGGCTCGTCAAAGAAACATCGAGCCGCACCGATGTGAAATTGGTGGCCCTACTGCCACAACCAGTGGCTGAGAGCAAACAATATCTCGAAGAATTAGGCGTCAACATCGCAGATGTGAGACAGGTATCCCCCAACCAGATCAAGGTCGGCGGCACACCCACACTCATCCTCGTGAATGATCTTGGTGTGGCTACTTATATCTGGCGTGGAAAGCTTCCGTCGGAAGTAGAATCTCAAGTACTGAGCAAGCTGTAGCGCTCAGTTAAACCACACTCAACTTACCCGGCACTAGAAGCTCAGCAGGCAAACTGGGTCTTCTTGTTTCCTCTTTTATCAAGTTGCCTCATCGACAAAACTTCAAGGAAAGGACAACAATGTAATGCCGAAAACGAATGTTCGTCGAATCGTGTTCAAATTAGCTGTG
The DNA here is from genome assembly GCA_025922875.1 of Pyrinomonadaceae bacterium. Lineage (GTDB taxonomy): Bacteria > Acidobacteriota > Blastocatellia > Pyrinomonadales > Pyrinomonadaceae > PSRF01. The sequence goes on along the minus strand of JAICGZ010000129.1, from coordinate 14,570 downwards.
TTAATCGCAATGATTGGCGCGCTTTTCATCTATCGCTCTGACACGAGCGCGCAGTTTGGCAGTCCGAATTGTGACAATGGTTACCAGTACTGCGTCACTCAATGCACGGCTAACGGGGGCTTTTACACCGATTGCGCAAATGGCGAGTGCGCAACCGGGTATTTCGCCTGCTGGGAGCAGGAAAACCCACCAATCGGCCAGCCGCAACTGCCATGTCCGCCCTGCGTCGCGGAATGCGACTTCAATCAGCAGCAATGTCTGTTAGAAGGAAGTCTCACTTCACAGCAATGCGCTTATTTAGCTTACAAGTGCAAGCAGCGATGTAACTATGGGTGCTTTTATTGAGGTGGGATCTAACAAGATGACAAGGGCGGCCGCAGCGGCCGCCCCGCACCTGAAATGCCTTATTTCTTATCCGTGAGTGCTGAAACGCCGGGCAGTTCGTCGCCGGAGAGAAACTCGAGCGTGGCGCCGCCGCCGGTTGAGATGTGTGTAATCTGATCCGCGACGCCGGCGCGTGTGACGGCGGAGACGGAGTCGCCGCCGCCGACGATTACGGTGGCGCCGCGTTGCGCGGCTTCGGCGACGGCCTTAGCGACGCCGATTGTTCCTTGATCAAAAGGTGGTTCCTCGAACACACCCATCGGGCCGTTCCAGATGATCATGCGCGCGTCTTGCAGAGCAATGGAAAAGTGGGAAACTGTTTCGACGCCGATGTCCATGCCGACGAGGCCGATGTTGGTGAACTCGATTGGTATCGTCTTCGCTACAATTTGTTGGCCTTTGATCGGTTCGTAGCTGTCGACGACCTGGTGATCCGTCGGCAACAAAAAGATGATGCCTTTTTCTTCCGCTCCCTTCTTAACATCGAGCGCCGTTTGCATCATGCTGTCTTCGACTAAAGATTTACCAACCGTAAAGCCTTCAGCTTTCAGGAACGTGTAAGCCATCGCGCCGCCGATGAGGATCTTATCGACACCACGATCGATCAACGCATTAATCACTGGAATCTTGTCAGAGACTTTTGCGCCGCCAAGGATCGCGACAAACGGATGCTCAGGATTGTTGATGGCTCTTCCGAGATAATCCAGTTCTTTCTCCATCAGCAAACCGGCCGCGGCTTTCGAGACGTGGTGAGTTATGCCGGCGGTTGATGCGTGCGCTCGGTGTGCTGTTCCGAAAGCGTCGTTGACGTAGACGTCACAAAGCGAGGCCAACTGCTTCGCGAAGTTGTCGTCGTTCTTCTCTTCTTCGCGATGAAAGCGAAGGTTCTCGAGTAACAACACATCACCATCAGCAAGCTCTTTCACTTTCGACTCGGCGGGTTCGCCAACACAGTCTTCTGCGAAAGCGACTGATCGGCCCAACACGTTAGAAAGATGTTCGGCGACAGGACGTAGACTGTACTTCTCGATTCGTTCGCCCTTGGGCCGGCCAAGATGCGACGCGAGGATTACGCGCGCACCTTGATCGATCGCGTATTGAATCGTTGGCAGTGAGGCCCTGATCCGCGAGTCGTCGTCGACTTTGCCGTCTTTGATAGGAACGTTGAAGTCGACGCGAATGAAGACGCGGCGGCCAGGAAGATCCAAATCTTTGATAGAGAGTTTAGCCACAAAAAGCCTTTGACAGGATTACAGGATTTTCAAGATGAATACCTATAGTCCCTTCGAAGCGATGTATTTGATCAAATCACGCACACGACACGAATAACCCCACTCGTTGTCGTACCATGACAGCACCTTCAACATCCGCCCGCCAATCACTTTCGTATACTCCGCGTCAACAATCGATGAGTTCGAATTGCGTTTGTAATCAACTGAAACAAGCGGTTCCTCGGAGAAGTCGAGAATGCCGCGCAACTCCTCATTCGCCGCATCCTTAAACGCACGATTCACATCTTCAGCCGTCGTCTCCGTCTCGAGATCCATCACCACATCAACAAGGGAAACATTCGGCGTCGGAACACGCACCGAGATCCCATCAAACTTCCCTTTCAACTCCGGCAGCACGAGGGCCACCGCTTTCGCCGCGCCAGTCGACGTCGGAATCATCGACATCGCCGCAGCTCGCGCGCGCCGTAGATCTTTGTGCGGCAGATCCAATAGCTGCTGATCGTTGGTATAAGAATGGATCGTGGTCATCTGCGCTGAACGAATGCCAAACTTCTCATGGACCACCTTCGCCACCGGCGCCAGGCAGTTGGTCGTGCAGGAAGCGTTGGAGATGATGTTGTGCGCAGCCGGATCGTACTTCTCTTCGTTCACGCCCAGCACGATCGTGATGTCCTCATTTTTCGCCGGCGCCGAAATGATCACTTTCTTTACGCCGCCTCGCAGGTGCTTCTTCGCGTCTTCGGCTTTGGTGAACAGTCCGGTTGATTCGACGACGATTTCCGCGCCTACCGATTCCCAGTCGATCGCCGCCGGATCGCGTTGCGAAAAGACACGAAACTCGTCGCTCCCGACGCGTATTCCGGTCTCCGTCGAAGTTATCTCTTCTTCCAGATTGCCGAGCACCGAGTCGTACTTCAGCAGGTGCGCGAGCGTTCTGGTGTCGGTCAGATCGTTGACGGCTACAAAGTCGATGTCAGGATCACCGATAGAAGTACGATAGATGTTGCGTCCGATGCGACCGAATCCATTGATACCAACCTTCACCGCCATTGTTGAAATCCTCCAACTTTAATTGAGTTTCGTCTCGATTGTGGGACAAGCCTCATCGCAAATTTGGGACAGAATCCTGCCCGGGCGTAGTCGCCTTTGTAACCTGGAGAAGCCCCGAAGTGTCTCTACACAAGAAAGGCAAGATTATGCGGCGTATTTCGGCGTGTCAAGCGAGCCTTTTGCCAGAACTTTTTGAAACTGCATTTCCGAACGTAACGTAGTAAAGGCTTGATGCGGCGGACCTTCGTTTGCCAGAATGTCCTCGACTCTTCCTTACCGTAGCAGTGGGAACTGGAAGGAAACACGTTTAAGGAGCTCTTCGTCTGATGTCTAAATTCATATCTTGCAATTTAATTCGGCCGGTGGTCTTAGCATGTCTCGTGTTCGCCGGAACGAACGCCGCACTGGCACAAACACCACAATCGACGCCGCGACCAACGCCGGCTCCCGGTGATCCAACACGACCACCAGGACAGGATCCGATTCCGGGAACGACAACGCCGGTACAAAATCCAGCAGCGCCTCCGGCAACACAACAAACAAATCCGCCGACCGCGCCGCCGGGAACGACTCCGGCACAACAAACACCTTCGCCTACGACGATCACACCGCCGGCAGGTACAGTGCCCGGCGGATCAAACGAGCCTTTGCGCGAACCGGTGATTCCCCAGTTTCAAGCCAGACCATTGCCGCCCGTGCCGAGTCTTTCGCGTTTAGGGGTAGGCAGTGAGTCGATACCGCTCTCACTGAACGACGCGATCAAGCGAGCACTCGAGAATAACAACGATATCGAGGTCGCACGTGACGATGTTCGTTTTGCTGAGACTCAGTTGCGCGCGCTCGAAGGAATCTTCGATCCCGTCTTCGCCATCACGCCGACGTACGACAAACGCATCTCGCCACAGCAGAGCTCGCTGGGTGGCGGTTCCGTGACCAGCACCACGACGTACACGTTGAGTCCTTCGGTTCAGAAGCAGTTTGGCAGGGGCGGTGGAAGCTACTTTTTAAGCTTTGCAAACCAGAAAACAGATACGAGCAACAGTTTCAGCTTGATAAATCCCTTCTATTCGTCGAATCTATCGTTGCAGTTTACACAACCGCTGCTGCGAGACCGTTCGATCGACAACAATCGCAGACAGATTCGCATTCAGCGCAAACGTCTGGATCAGTCAGACGCGGATTTCCGCCAGCGCACGATCGAGGTAATCACTCGCGTACAGCAGGCGTACTGGGAACTCGTATTTGCTCTGCGGGACCAGCAAAACCAATTGGCTAACCTGAATCTCTCGCGCGAGAGTTTGCGGAACGTCGAGGCGCAGATCGCAGCCGGTGCAAAAGCTCCACTCGAAAGAGCTGAAGTGCAAACCGAGCTCGCCAATCGCGAGACTTCGTTGTTTGCCGCCATTCAGGCTGTCGCGATTGCGGAAAACAATCTGAAGGTGCTGATCTTTAAGGAATCAACCAGTCCTGAATGGAATGCGCAACTGACGCCGACCGACACGCCGAAGTTCGACACGACGCCGGTGAATCTTCCTGACGCGCTGAAAGCGGCTCGTGACAATCGTCCTGAGCTGCGGCGTCTGCGTTTGCAGAACGATATTAACGACATCGATGTCCGGTTCTTTAAGAACCAAACCAAGCCGCAGATTGATTTGGTTGGCACTGTCGCCCTCACGGGTCTTGCTGGAACGAGCCTCGGAACCGTTGTACCTCCGGGTACTCAGACGCCGCTGATCGTCGGCAATCCGCTCCTGGATCCATCGGCGTTCTTACTCTCTGAGATTCAAGCTATTCAGAGGGCCCAAGGACTCCCAGTGGCACAGCCACCGTTAACTGCCGTGGAAGCAAGTACTATAAACACGACGTTGATTGGAGGTTATGGTCAAACCCTGCGGAACCTGTTCGGCGGCGACACGCGCAACATCACGGTGGGCGTCGCGATCTCGTTCCCGTTCAAGAACAAGACCGCGGAAGCGAACCTCGCGGGCGCAAGGATTCAGAAAGAGCAGTTGATGGCGTCAACACGATCGCAGGAGCAGATTATCGAAGTCGATGTTCGCAATTCTGCCCAGGCGGTTGAGTCGGCGCGGCAGCGAGTTCTCTCGGCGCGTGAAGCGCGAACGAATGCGGAAATGCAACTCGAAGGCGAGCAGCGCTTGTACCAGGTGGGACGTTCGACGACGTTCCTTCTGTTCCAACGTGAGAATGCACTTGCGAATGCGCGTGCTTCGGAGTTGAGAGCTGAGACCGATTACAACAAGGCGCTCGCTGACCTGCAGCGTGCTACTTCGACGACGTTGCGGGCAAACAACGTGGTAGTGGACGCGCCGATCGTACCGTAGCTTACGGAAGGCAGTTTCGCGCAAAGGCGCAAAGGCCGCAAAGCAAGAACGCAAAGGAGAATTTGAACCCTTCTTTGCGTTCTTTCTTTGCGGCCTTTGCCTCTTTGCGCGAAACTGCTTTTCCGGGTTTGTGATACGCTTATTCCCCGGATGAAGATCAGCGCCACTATCATCACCCTCAACGAAGAATCGAACATCAAAGCCGCCTGCGAAACAGTTGCATGGGCCGACGAGGTGATAGTGGTAGACTCAAACTCGACTGACGCCACACGGACCATCGCCGAGGCTTGTGGCGCACGAGTAATCACAAACGCGTGGCCCGGGTTTGGCCGGCAGAAGCAGTTTGCAGTTGAACAGGCAAAGCACGAGTGGATCTTCAGCCTGGATGCCGACGAGCGAGTCAGTGACGAACTCAGGAACTCAATTCAATCGTTGCGCGACGCGAAGAACACCGCCGATGGCTACCTCGTGGCTCGTCGCACTTACTACCAGCAACGCTGGATACGCGGCGGTGGCTGGTATCCCGATCGACAGTTGCGACTATTCAAGAAGAGCATGGGCCACTGGAAAGAACGTCACATCCACGAATCGGTTACGATGAAGCCCGGAGCGCGTGTTGAAAAACTCGCCGGCGATCTGCTGCATTACACCATGGAAGACGCCGCTCATCATCACCGGATGATTGGCGAGCGTTATGCTCCACTCGCCGCGCGGCAAATGTTTGAAGAAGGACGGCGTACGTCAGTGTTGGGAGTGGCCACTGCCGGACCAGCGGCATTTATCAGAAGTTTAATCCTTAAAGGTGGGTTACGAGACGGGTTCGCGGGCTTTACCATTGCGAGCTTCGCCGCGCATCATGCCTTCCTGAAACACCTGATGCTCTGGGAAAAGCAGACCACGGATAAAACAGAAAAAACGGATTAAGATGATTGACTTCAGCCTCGTTCCCCCTGTTGTCGGTTACGTGATTGCCGGAGTTTTTGGTGCGATCATCGGCAGTTTTCTCAACGTCGTAATTCATCGCGTTCCGTTGGAAGAGTCGATTGTGTTTCCAAACTCGCGCTGTCCCTCATGCGGCGCGGCGCTCGCTTTCTACGACAACATTCCGGTGCTCAGTTACGTCGCTCTTCGCGCGAAGTGCCGCAGTTGCAAAGGGCATATTTCATTTCGCTATCCGGCGGTCGAGTTGCTGACGGCTGCGTTGTTTGTTGGCGTTGCATGGCATGCTGGTCTCAGCGCCGCACTGCCTTTCGATCTGGTCTTTGCTTCTGCGTTGCTGGCGCTGGTTTTCATCGACGCGGAGCACATGATTCTTCCGAACGCGATCACTTATCCCGGAATCGCGTTTGCACTTGTCGCCCGGATCGCGATTCCCTTCTTAACAGGTACGCCGCACTTTGACGATGTGCCGTCGCTCTCACAAGGAGCGCTCGCTGATATGCCTACTTGGGTTGTATCGCTGGCCGGTGGTCTCATCGGTGCGTTGATCGGCGGTGGTTCGCTCTGGCTCATGGGCTGGACCTGGGAAAAACTTCGCGGCATCGAGGCGATGGGCCTTGGCGACGTGAAGATGATGTTTATGGTCGGTGCTTATCTCGGTTGGCGACTCACGATTCTAACGATCTTCGTTGGGGTGTTGACCGGTTCGATCATCGGTATTTTGTTGATGGCGCGGCAAGGCCAGCGAAACATGCAGATGCTGCTGCCGTTTGGGGTCTTCCTCGGGCTCGGCGCAGTCGCGGCACTTCTCTTCGGCGCCCCACTGGTCGAGTGGTACGCCGGACAGTTTAGGTGATTTCCAATTTCCAATTTCCAATTGCCGATTTACAAATTGGCAATCGGCAATTGGCAATCGGCAATGATTAGAAATCGTTTCCAATCCGGAATGACGATGCTGACGGGACTCTTCCTGTTGGCGGTTCTCTTTGCGATCCTGCTCTACGCTCTTACTCCTGAAACGCCGGCTGCACGTGGTCCACTCCTGCTGGCGTCGTTCATCGCGATTCTGATCGGAAGCTTGTTGTGCATTCTGTTTGTGCTGCGCTGGCTGCTACGTCCTTATCACCAGCTCGTCGGCGAAGCACAGCGGGCATCTGTTGCGCGCCAAATACCTAAATCGCAGGACGAGGCCGAGTTTGTACTGGAAACGTTTCAGTCTGTCGTTGCGCAGTTGCAGGAGCAACGCAAAGAGCTCGAACGACTCAGCGCCGAGGCGCGGGAACGCGCCAACTCCGCTGAAAAATTTAGTGAACGCATCGTTGCCAGCTTACCTTCCGGATTGATCGCGTTCGATGCCGCGGGACGCTCGATGGCCATCAATACGCCCGGACGCACGCTGTTGGAAGTTGACGGCAGGGCGTTGGGTGAATCGTACGAGCAATTACTGGGCAGGCATGCGGAGCTGTCAGTGATGGTTGGCGACTGTTTGAAAACGGGGACTGTTTATCGCCGGACAGAGATTGAAGCAGCCGGTACAAACGGAAAACTGCGCCGCCTTGGCGCGACTGTCGCCCCGATCGATCTGCCGCCTGAGCGTGGTCCCAGAGGCGCGCTCTGCTTGTTGACGGACATCACCGAAGTTACTGAACTGCGCGAGCAGGTGGCGCTTAAGAATAATCTCGAAAGTCTTGGAGAGATGTCAGCGGGGTTGGCCCATGAATTCAAGAACGCGATCGCGACGCTTCAGGGATACGCGCAGCTTTTGCAGAGTATGGACTTGAACGACAACGCGCAGGTTGCAGCAGGATCGCTACTCAATGAAGTGCGAAACCTTTCGAGCATGGTGACAGCGTTTCTCAATTTCGCGCGCCCGCAGCCGTTGCAGTTGGAAGAGGTTTCGCTGTCCGAGTTGATTGCAGATTGTGCTGCCGAGCTGCCGGTGAAATCTGTCGTCGAGGTGGATCCGTCACTGGCGGTTCGCGCGGACGAACGAATGCTGCGACTGGCGCTGCTTAATCTCATGCGCAATGGTGCTGAAGCAAACCCTGATGGATGTGTATTTGTGAGTGCGGCGCGTGAGGACGGCAGTGTCGTGATCCAGGTGCGCGACACCGGACCAGGGATCTCAGCGGGGGATCTTCAAAAGATCTTCATTCCCTTCTTCACGACGAAAGCGAAGGGCCACGGCATCGGCCTCGCGCTCACCCATCGAATCATCACGCAACACGGTGGAACACTGACCGCTGCTAATTTCACCGAAGGCGGTGCGGTCTTCACGATCAAACTTAACCACGGATGACACGGATCTAAAATCCGGATTTAATCCGATTTAAAATCCGTGTTATCCGCGGTTAAAGTATTCCGTCCAGCGCCGGTCGACTAGATCTGCTATGTCTTCCCTAACAATCAACTCATCCGGAAAGCCAGGCTTGGTGCGTGCATCGATAACGATCGGCGCCTTGTAAACGAGATGATGTCGCTGGACCGACGTCTGCGCGGCATAGATATCTGCCGCCGGTTCGAACCTGGTCCATGTCGCCCACAAGAAATCGGGAGACGATCGAGCTACTCGAGCATCGTCATGCAAGACGATCAACGGCCAATCAGCGAACACCGGATCGCCCGCCACTCGCGCCGGCAGCGTTTCATCCGCTCCCCCTTGCAACACGAGACATCCTCCGCAAAACACCTCCGCGCGCGCAATCCCCGCCGGCAACTGCCCATTAAACTCGCGCGGCAGTTTGCGAACAGGATCGCCCAGTCCAAGCATGATCGCTTTGTTGCCTTCGTTCACCTTTCCACTCGTGTAGTCCAACGTATCCATCGACACGTTTGAAAACACGAAGAGATCGGTTTCCGGCCGGAAACGCTCGAGCACGTACTCCAACAAACGAGGAAAGTTCTTCAGATCCTGCGGCGTGTCCGTGAGCAACAGAAACTTCGTCAGCGACAACTGCCCCTCGCCGAGAATCCTGAAACCTGAAACGAGCGCCTCGCGAACATATCGCTCGCGCACTACGGCTGCGGCGAGCGAGTGAAAACCAGTCTCGCCATAAGTCCAAAGATCTCGCACTGAAGGCATCACCATGGGAAACAGCGGCGACAGCAGTTTCTGCAAATAATCGCCGATAAAAAAATCTTCCTGGCGCGGCTTGCCGACTACAGTCGCCGGATAGATCGCGTCGCGACGGTGAAAGATCGCATCAACTTGAAAGACCGGATAATCGTGACGAAGCGAGTAGTAACCATAATGATCGCCAAATGGCCCTTCGGGGCGCCGTTCATGCGGCGGAGCATGTCCAACGAGCGCAAACTCTGCTTCGGCTGCCAGCCGGTGCTTCTCACGACCGAGCGGATTCGCAGTCATCTTCAATTTTTGTCCCGCAAGCAACGATGCGAGAACTAACTCGGGCACGTCTTCCGGTAATGGAGCGATGGCAGCGAGAATGAGCGCCGGTGGTCCACCGAGAAACACAGTCACTGGCAACGGCTGATCGAGACGTTCGGCTTCCTGGTAATGAAACCCGCCGCCTTTCTGAATCTGCCAATGCAGTCCGGTTGAACGTTCGTCATAAACCTGCATGCGATAGATACCGAGGTTGTGCTTTTTAGTTACTGGGTTCTCGGTATAGACCAGCGGGAGGGTGATGAATGGACCACCGTCTTCCTGCCACGTCGTCAATACAGGTAATTGGTCCAGGCGAGCAGGTCGATCGACAACCTGAGTCACGGGCGATCTCGAGGTGTTTCTCGTTCCGAGTTTTAGGAACTCGAGCGCAACTGAACGATGTTTCCAGAGTTCAGCAGTCTTCGGCGGCAGGAGCGACTCCGCGACATGAACCATCTCACGAACCAAAGCCTCCGGCTTTGGGCCAAACGCAAGCTCGATCCGCCGCTCCGTGCCGAACATGTTGGTCACGACTGGATAACGGCTTCCCTTAACCCGCGGGAACAACAACGCCGGCCCACCCTCGCTAATTACACGACGATGAATCTCGGCCAGCTCGAGGTACGGATCAACCTCGGCTCTGATGGTGATGATTTCGTTTTCTCTGGTGAGTCGATCGAGAAATGTGCGCAGACTCGCGTGCATTCAAATGGCTACGGGCGGTCCGCGCTCTTCTCGACAGTTCGCGGGCGCGCGCGCGTCGTGGGCACTGGCTCGCCAAGTCGTCTCTCGATTTCGTCGTGGGCGATCTCCGATGCTTCCGCGACGTATGGTTGATCCGATTCACGAAAAGGTTTGATCAGCTCGAGAGTCTGCGCGTCGCCGATGCCAGCGAGCGCTTTCAGCAAACCCGCATTGATTCGAGGTGCATTGTTGCTTCTCTTCAGAAACGGATAAAGCAGGTCGGGACTCTCCAACTCTGACAGGTAACCAACGGCTTGCTCATGCCGGCCGGAATCGAGTTCGTCAACTACTCGATAGAGCGCCTCAGCGCGGCCCATGCGATACAACGCCCAATCGAGCGCCAACCGCACTTCTTTATTGTTTTCCTGTAGCTGGTAACCTTCGACAAGTTTGCGCTGATCGGTAGCGGCGAGACGCGCGAGCGCCTCCGCACTGCGCTGTCGCACTGAGGCATCCGTGCTGCCGAGCTGTTTTGCAAACTCAGCCGGGTTCGAACGCGCGTCTACACCATCGATCGGCACTTGCTGCGCCTGCGCCGACACGGTGACGAACAAAACAATAGCTGCGAAAATTACTTTACTCATAATCCGTATTCATCCGTTAAATCTGTGGCTGCTTTTTCCGCAAGAGCCCAGTATTGAGATCCAACTCAGTAACCGGAATCACTTCCACATTCGGATACTTCTTCTTTAACTCCGGCAGAAACGCCTTCGCATTCCCGACGATGATAATATTGCTCGTCTTTGCATCCAAACGCGTACCCGCAAACTTCTGAATATCGGCAGTGCTGATCGCCTGCACGTTCTTTATGTAGCGATTGATCTCGTCGAGACCCATCCCATAAAGCGCGAGCGACGCCACCTGCCCCACCAACCCATTCGCAGTTTCAAGATTGCGCGAAAAGTTTCCCACTAACACCGCCTTACGTGGAGTCAATTCCACATCCGCGGGCGGCGACGCCGACAAGCGAGTGATCTCACCCAATAACAGATCCGCCACCTGCGCGCCTGACTCATTCTTTGTCTGCGCAGAAGCTACAAACGGTCCTACACCACGGCGCGCATCGAGAGAACTGCCTGCACCATAACTCAAACCGCGCTTGATGCGAATCTCCTGGTTGAGACGCCCGGAGTAGCCGCTGAGAACGGAGTTGGTGACGATGCCGCGAAAGTAGTCGGGGTCCTGCCGGTTGATGCCGGTGCGAGCGAGATAGACGGCAGCCTGTCCAGCGTCAGGCTTATCAATAACGACAACACGACCAGACTTCGCGGCTGCCGCTTTTTCCGTCTCAGCACTGGAAGCCGGCAACGGAGTGCCTGGCTTTTGCCAATCGCCAAAATATTTCGTCGCCAGTGCAAATCCATCTTTCGCATTGATGTCGCCGCCGATAACGAGAATGGCGTTATCAGGACGGTAATACCGCGAATGCAGTTTCGTGATGTCGGCGCCGGTGATTCGCGTTAGTGATTCCGCCGTGCCGCCGACCGGATGACCGTAAGGGCTGTCGCCAAAGACAACGCGTGCAGCTACAAAACGCGCGATGGCTCCAGGATCGCCGAGCGCCAGCGTGACGTTGTCGAGATACTGTTGCCGCAGTCGCTCGACTTCTTCACTCTTGAACGTTGGACGGCGCACGACATCGGCGAGAATCTCCATCGCCTGCGGGATCTTCGACGACATGACACCGACAGTGGCGAACGACGAATCCCAACGCGCTCCGGAGTCCAGGGATCCGCCGAGGCTTTCGATCTCTTGCGCGATCTTCGTTGCGTCTCGAGTTTGTGTACCTTTGGTAAGCAGGTTGGCTGTCATATCAGCGAGACCAGCCAACTCCGGTGGATCAATTTCACTGCCGTTCTTGATGAGCAGTTGAGCCGCGATGAGCGGAGATTCTCTACGCTCGATCACTATCACTCGCAAACCATTTTGAAGAGTTTGCTCGACGGGTTTGGGGAACGTGCCCGAACGAGGCTGCGCAGGCGGCGGAGGCGTTGCTTGCGGAGTTTGCGCGTTGACAAGTCCAACCGAGAGGACGCAAAACAGCAGCGCCGTTTTCGCGCAAAGGCGCAAAGAAGCAAAGGAGAACCGAAGAAAGACCTTTGCCCCTTTGCGCCTTTGCGGGAAAAATACCTTCGAGATCATATTACTGACCCTCCTTCGCGGACTTCATCGCTTCCGGCAGATAGTACAAAACCAACCGGTTCGTATCCGTAAAATATTTCTTCATCACACGTTGTACATCGGCGGCGGTGACGGCTTGCAGCCGATCGAGATCGGTATTGACGCGCGCCGGATCTCCCAGCAAGACCGCTGCCTCTCCCAAAGCCAGCGCCTTGCCATTACTTGTTTCGCGCGAGCGCAGTGAGTTGGTGATCATCTGGTTCTTGGCTTTTTCCAACTCAGCCGCTGAAACGGGTGTGTCCTGCAGCTTTTTGATTTCGGCGAGCAACGACTTCTCCACATCCTCAACCTTCTTCCCTTCGGAAAGAACAGCAATCAGGACGAAAAGGCTCACATCCTCACGCGTCTCGGCACTCGAGTTTACTTCGACCGCCAACTGCTGGTTGTACACGAGCGAGTTATAAAGTCTGGAAGACTCACCAGCGGACAGGATCGCGTCGGCTACGCGCAGTGCGTCCGAATCGGCGTCGGCCTGTCGCGGCGTCAAATAAGTTAAGCCAACTGCCGGAAGATCATTTCGACCGTACTCGGTCAAACGAATTTCACTCTTACGCGGCGGTTCTTTTACCTGCACGCGCGGCAGTGGACGAGCGGGTTTTGCAATCGGTCCGAAATACTTGTCGACCCACTTATCTAATTGCGCCGGATCGAAATCACCAACTACCACGAGCGTCGCATTGTCCGGCCGGTAGTAAGTTGTATGAAACTCCTGAACGTCTTTGAGTGAGGCCGCGTCGAGATCCTCGATGCTGCCGATGGTCGGACGTTTATAAGGATGTTCGAGAAACGATTTCTGCTGGAGCAGGTATTCGAAACGGCCGTAAGGCGGAGCCAGAACACCCTGACGAAACTCTTCCTTCACTACGTCGCGCTCAGACTTGAAATTCATATCGTCGACGTTGAGACCGGAAAGTCGATCGGCTTCGGCCCAGATCAGAGTTTCGAGATAATTCGATGGGACTACTTCGAAGTAAACCGTCACGTCGTCAGCCGTAAATGCGTTGTTGAAACCGCCGACGTCCTCTGTAAGCCGGTCCATCATCTCCGACTTCATGTTTTTCGTGCTCTTGAACATTATGTGCTCGAAGAGATGAGCAAAGCCGCTACGATTCGGTGGGTCGTCCTTTGAGCCCACGTGATACCAGACCTGTATGGCCACGGTCGGACTCGAAGGATCGGGCGCGGTTAACACGCGAAGACCGTTTGCCAGAGTGCGATCGGTATACTTGAGCTGTGGCATGCGGGTTTGGGCCAACCCGCTCTGAGCCAACGCCAGAAGAAAGGCGCAGAGGATTAGACGAAGGGAAGTACGAGCCATCAAGTTTTCTCCAGGTTATTTGGACAGGATTTTCAAGATTTTTCATGATTAGCAAGATTCTTGTAAATCTTGAACAATCCTTGTAAATCCTGTCCCATCTGCTAGTCGATATCCAACGGGTTTCGGTAGGGTTTGTCTTTGTCTTTATCAGCCCGCTTCATTGCTTCCTGAAACTTCTGTTCGAGAATCCGATCGCGATCTTTCATGGAGCTCAGTTCCTGCGCGAAGATCTGTTCGCGCAGCTGTTTTTGCTTATCGAGCCCTTTGACCATCTCGTCAAAAGACGCAACTGGTTTCGCTTTCTCTTCATGGGAGATGATGACGCCGGTTTGCGCGTCGACAGTCAGGTTTGCTTCGCAACAGGGGCAAATAATTGTAAATCTCGAAGTATCAGCCATTGAGTCGTCCTCCTTGCCGTCACGTAGTATAGCCACAAAGAAGCACAAAAAGCACAAAGACCTGGCTAAGTCGTTTGTGCCTCTTGTGCTTCTTTGTTGATTAACTTATTCGGTTACGGCTTCGGAATTACTTCCTTCACTGCACTGCCGGCTTTCTTTGCGCCCTTGACTGTCTTCTTACCTACTTTCTTGGCGCCTTTCGCACCTTTCTCACCTACAGTCTTCGCGCCCTCGACCGCCTTTTCTCCTACGTCCTTGCTGACATCGACCGCCTTCTCGCCGGCATCCTTGCTGGTATCAACAGCTTTCTCGCCGACATCCTTGGAGATGTCGACTGTCTTTTCACCAACGTCCTTGCTCTTATCGACTGCCTTTTCACCAACCTTCTTAGTGGTATCTGCAGCCTTCTCCCCGACAGCCTTCGTGGTGTCGACCGTCTTTTCACCAACGTCCTTGCTGGTGTCGATCGCCTTTTCACCAACGTCCTTGCTCTTATCGACTGCCTTTTCACCAACCTTCTTAGTGGTATCTGCAGCCTTCTCCCCGACAGCCTTCGTGGTGTCGACCGTCTTTTCACCAACGTCCTTGCTGGTG
>JAICGZ010000128.1 GCA_025922875.1 Pyrinomonadaceae bacterium | reverse complement strand
TCCGGCCGGTGCGATTCCCGGCCGGGCTTTCATAAAGTTACTCTTACGCCCAAGGAGCAGAATCTCAATGACCTATGTCGTTGCCGAACCGTGCGTCAACTGTCGTTATACTGACTGTGCCCTCGTTTGCCCCGTCGAAGCTTTCCATCTCGACGACGACATGCTTGTTATTCATCCTGAGACATGTATCGACTGCGACGCGTGCGTTCCCGAGTGTCCGGTTGAAGCGATCTTTGCAGAAGCGTCAGTTCCGTCAGAGTGGGCAAGCTTTACTCCACTAAACGCCGAGCGCGCATTAAGTGGACTGCCGACAATCAGCGCCCGACTCGATCCGCTTTGCGAGTAACGCGCGGGTCGATCCGTTTTGTAGCGAATGGCTAAATGAAAATACGCACCCGGTGGCTTTTAGGCGGAGTGGCGCTTGGCGCCGGCGCGATAAGCGCGGCGAGCGCGTATTGGAAGAAACGAAAAATGCACGAACCGAAACAAGTGGATGTTTGGGCGCGGCCCGGAATGTTGGTAACGTTCCGCGCTGAACTCATGCCCGGCCGCGATCGTCGCGAACGTACCTTCCGCGTGAAGCAGCTTCTTTCGAGTGGGCGTGTTTCGCTTCACGAAGTCGACGGCGAACATGCGGAGAAGGAGTTTGAACCGGTCCAGTTCGATCGTCGTCTGGAGATAACCGGCGAGTTCCCGCCCAGAGCCTGAAATCATTACCAGTCGTAAGTCTTTCCTGGCTCCATTACTTTCAAATTGGGAATCTGCAACGCGTTGAGTTGTTCGATCACCTCTTCGCGATAGGCGGGCTTGATGTGCACAGCCATGATGTCGAGGCCATTGTGATTGAGTTTCCGCAACTCTTCACCGAGTGAAGCGGGCGTGAAGTGACGTGACACTTCTGCGAGCTGGGCCATCCGGTTCGGAAACGACGCTTCGATCAGTAACGCATGGACGTGCTGCGCCTGGTTCAACAGGCTCCAAAATTCTTCTGTCTCCGCGGTGTCTGAACTAAACGCCACACTCTTCTCGCCGTCCGAAACGATCAGGCCAACCGTCGGTACGATGTGGTTGACAGGCACCGCCGTAACGGTCAGATGGGCCACCGGAAACGGTTCGCCCAGGGGAATCGGCACGTACTCCATCACTGGACCATAATCGTTAGTCAGCTCTGAGAAGCGTGGATAGACGTTCCAGTTGAACACGTCGCGCTCGAGTAGCCTGATGACTTCCGGCGTTGCGTGAATGCGCATCGGCTCGTTCAGCGTGGGATAGAGATCGTCGATGAAGATCGGAAGACTGGCGATGTGGTCCATGTGAGGGTGAGTAACGATTATGTCTCTGACCTTCGATCGCTGCTCGTTGGTGAGAGCAATCGCGATGCTGCCCGCATCGACCGCTACACAGTCGTCGATTAGAAAGCAGGTCAGACGTTGTTCCTGCGTAGCACAGCCATTGGCGTCAAAGGTACTGGGTAAGAGTTGGATTCTCACGAGCTTCCGGCTCTGATGAAAATAACCGCGCGGTCGGCGCCAAGTATAAGCCAGAAACGAGGCACCAGCGAGGACTAAATGTTCTAACGGGCAACGCAGCAAGAACAAGTCCGGAAGGGGGCAACGCCCCCGCTAGTGCTGGAGCGGGGGCCCGCTTTGCTTGCCCCCTTCCCGACTTGTTCTTAAACGTCATGAGCGTTGCTGGCGTGAGTGCTTCAAAACTAACGCGCGCGCAACTCATTAATCAATCCCTGCAACGCGTGCAGGTACGCTGCCTCCTGCGCCTGCGGATCGAGGTTGCGTGAGCGGATGCCGCGGGAAACACGACTGCGATGAAACGCGAGCTCGCTTGCCAGTTGATTGAAACGCCGGCGCGCGCGCCACCCCTTCACGCCCGTTCGCGACAACGCATTGAACGACGAACCCATGCGTCCGGTGATCGATCCGAGTTGCTCATATTCCTCGCGTGTGAAGAGTCCGCGCTCGATGTCCACGACCAGAAACTCACGCACGACCTGTCCTTCGCGCCGCAACGCCAACGCGATGATGACGAGAATGATCAGAAACGCGGGCACCATCACGACCACGTAAATAAGAAGAAACAACGGGCCGCCCCCGAGTACCGCCGCACCGTTCCAGATGCTGTGCATGAAGATCGCCATCAGCAGACCCACGATTGGCGTTATCACTTTCACCGCGACGTTATTCGACTGTCGCGACAAACCAAGTCCGATCCCAGTGAGACTCGTGAACAACGGATGCGAGAACGGCGCGAAGAAACCACGCACGATCACCGTGAGCGTCAGCATGCCGCCGCTCTGCGCCGCTGCATTGCCGTAGTAAAGAATGTTCTCCGTCATCGCGAAGCCGAGGCCCGCCATCGCTGCATAAACGATCCCGTCGACAACGCCGTCAAACTCGTCTTTTTTCCACAGAAAGAAGACGAAGAGGATGAACGCCTTGCCGGTCTCTTCGATAACGGGCGCGGAGATCACGGCCGACATCGCTTCGCCCGCATTCGGATTGCCAGTCAGCGCGTCGACGGTCATACCGAAGATCGTATTCACCAGAAACGCGAAGAAAGCGGCGACCAATGCACCCCAGAAAAAGGCTGTGCCCAACATCCACAACGGTTCGCCTTCGTAACGATCGATCCACAACACGAGTACGACGTACAAAGGCACGGGTATCGTCGCGGCAAGTAAACCGAGAATGAAACCGACTGGTCCAGTCTCAATGCCGATCACCAGCAACACGAGCAAGCCTAGGATCGACGCGATCAGTATCGCCAGGATCCCAAGCACGATCTTGATCGCACTGGCGTGCGGCGAGCGTTTGATCGTGATCGTCGGCGCGAGATTTGGATTTGGATAAGTCATCGGGCAATGACACCTTTGCTAGCGAGCGCAGGTCAAGGCGCGCCCGCCATCAATCGAATACGTTCCACCAGTGATCCAAGCGGCTTCATCGGACGCGAGAAACAGTACGAGTGCGGCGATCTCTTCAGGACGCCCGGTGCGGCCGAGCGGATGCGTGGTCTTCGAGTGTTCGAGAAATGCTGCATACGCCTCCGCGTTCATCCCGCCGCGCTTGTGAATTTCTGTAACTACGACGCCGGGATTCACTGCGTTCACTCGCACGCCCTTCGCCGCCAACTCCAGCGCCGCACAGCGCGTCAGTTGGTCCACCGCTGCTTTTGAAACACAGTACGCAAGGACGCCAGGGAACGAGCGAAGACCGGTGACGCTGGAAACATTCACGACGTTCCCGCGACGATCGATCAAGCTCGGCAGCGCCTTCTGCATCAGTCGAAACACCGCGCGGACATTGACGTTCATCATCTCGTCCCACGCTTCCTGCGACGTATTTTCGATCGTGCCGGTCGTCAGGAACCCGGCAGCGTTAACCAAAACGTCTACGCCGCCGAAGGCTTTTAACGTCTCGTCGATCACGGAATCGGCTTCCTGTTCGTTGACCAGATCCGCGCGAACCGGAAGTGCTTCCGCGCCGGCGCTGCGAATCTCGTCGGTCACGTGTTTCAGTGCTTCTTCCTTTCGCCCGACGCAAACGATTTTCGCGCCTTCATTCGCGAACGCCATGGCGCACGCATGTCCGATTCCCGACGTTGCGCCCGTAATAACCACGCTCTTGCCGCTGAATTTTTTGTCGCTCATCTTG
Source organism: Pyrinomonadaceae bacterium (assembly GCA_025922875.1). GTDB lineage: Bacteria > Acidobacteriota > Blastocatellia > Pyrinomonadales > Pyrinomonadaceae > PSRF01. The sequence continues at coordinate 13,947 of JAICGZ010000128.1, read as the reverse complement.
TCTGTTCCTTGTGAGTGCTGACTATTTCGAAGTTCGACGGGATCATATATTGACAGGGCGATCCCAAAAAGCTGACTATTATGGCCTTGAGAGCCTTGTGAGGCCATTCCCCCCGGCACAGTGAGCTTAACAATAGCGAATTTGGGGTCCTGTTTGGTTGGCGAGTCCAACCAGGAGGCGCTTGTTGGGACAGAACTCGGCAGATCAATTCTTTCATCAGGGTTCGCGATCACGTTCGGCTGACGACTTCCGTGGCCGTCATGCGCGCGCTCGCATGCCGTCGAGTGCCGGTTACCTCGCGGCCGCGATCGTCATTGCTGCAGGGTTGTTTTTTGTGCTGTGGTGGATGCTGGTGCGCAGTGGAGACGAAGCGCCGTGGCTGCCCGCCGGTTTGGCCGCAAGCGTGGTGCTGCTGGTTGCGTTGTCCGCGCGCGAGGTTGTAATGCGTCGCGCGTGGAACCGTTACCTGTTGGACAACGGCATCAACCAGAAACACACGTCGACTCACTCACGCTCGAGCAGCAGTCGCAGTCATAAGAAAGGGTTTTCCGCCTCGTTTCATTCTGCCGCGTTGCGAACTATTCAGCAGCAGTCGACGGACGCTGACTTACCCGGTTCAACTCCTGAAGCACATCTCGAAGTCGCCCATCTGTGTCACGACTATCTTTCGAGCACAGACGAAGCGATGCGGTCTGGCCGTCTTGGCAGCGAAAAGGGAATTGCGATCCGCGCCGGTCAGGAACGGGTCCGCGCGCTCCACAAACATCATCTGCTGACCTGGGCCAGAGGACAGTCGCGCGCCCTGACGCATGAAGCACAGCAACGCGCGCGCACGTTCGACAAGATCGAGACTGCAAACAAGGCGCTCGAGTGCATCGATTCTGCGTTACGTGTTTATCCGAACGAACCGGAACTTAACGAGTCGAGAATTGTCATCGACGAGTTCATCGCGTCGGTGAAGGTGGCCCACTGGGTTGAGCTGGCTGAACGTTCTGCTTTCAAGGGCCATTATCGACGCGCGATCGATCGTTATCGCGACGCGTTGTTTTATCTCAATCAGGATGCCGTGAAGGAAGAAGTCAGGTCTGCGGGAACGGAAAAGATCGAACGTCAAATCGCGGAGTTGCAGTCAAAGATGAGAAGTGTTAGCAGCGGTCGGTCGCCGAAGAATGACGCCGCATTTCGTAAAGATCAATGATTGGTCCAAAGTGTCCACAGTGCGGAAGTTCGCGAATTCGCAACGGTTACAAGCGCACACCTCTGCCGATGCGGTTGGTTGGCATCCACCACCTTTTGTGCGATCATTGCAACTTACTTTTCACTGGTTTTGTAATGCCCGGGACCTTGCACCGCCGGAAAAAGCATCGCCGGCATAAGAAACTGAAAGTCACCGACTCGAGGCCGTAAAGATGAACCCTAAACGACCGTTCACGATCCTTGCAGTCCTGATCTGCGCTGTAATCAACGTGGTCCTTGTGGTCGTGGCCCAGGAGCAGCAACCGTATGTTCTTGGCCCAGGCGATGTGCTCGAGGTGAAGGTTTTTGGCCAGCCGGATCTGAATTCGACGCCGCAAATCGATTCTGAAGGGAACCTGAGCTCGTTGCACTTCATCGATTCGATCTCGGCCAAGTGTCGCACCGAGAAACAGGTGCAGAAAGACATTACTCTCGCTTACAGCCGGCTGATCAAGGATCCGCAGGTCAGCGTTCGGATTCTCGAACGCAAGAGCCGTCAGCCTGCGTCAGTTTCGGGTGCTGTCCGTCAGGCCGGGAAGGTGTCGACCGAACGGAAGCTGCGCCTCAACGAGCTGATCGCAGCCTCCGGCGGAATTACCGAAAAGGCTGCGGGCACGATCCAGATACTCCACACCGAACCGGTGTTGTGTCCTGGTCCAGGCGAAGTCGCTGAGTCGTTACCAGTGGCTGGTACTGCTATTCCGCTTCAAATCGTGAAGCTCTCGGATCTTCAAGCTGGATCGGTCAACCCGATCATTCGATCGGGCGATCTGGTTTTGGTGACTGAAGCGGTGCCGGTTTACATTACCGGCAGCGTAGTTTCGCCAGGATCTGTTCTGGTGAACGATCAACTCACGCTCAGCAAAGCGCTGGGCATGGTTGGTGGAACGAGAAAGGAAGCAAAGCTGTCGGAGATCAAGATCTTCCGCCAGAAGGGGACTGCGGCGCAGGAGATCATCAAAGTCGACTTTGCGGCGATCAGGAAGAACCAGAAACCCGACGTTTTGCTACAAGCATACGATGTGGTTGAAGTGTCGGACGCGGGACCGTTCGGCAATGGGAATTGGCTCCAAATTCTGGCGGGCATTTTCCTCAGAGGTGCGCCGCTGCCGGTGCCATACGAATGAAAATTTGGAAGTGAGGTGGGAGAGATGAAGTCGAAGTTATTGTTGATCGTGGCAGTTGTGTTTGTGTGTGGCCTGGCGATGTTTGCTTACGCGCAGGACCCGCAACAAGAACCGAGTTCAGCCCCGCCTTCCCAAGGCCAATCGTCCGCACTCGACATCCAGGGGATTAAGACGTATCTGCTTGGTCCAGGCGACGTGCTGGAGGTGCGCGTGTTCGGACAACCGGAATTGTCGAGCAGCGTGCAGGTCGATGGCGATGGCAACCTGAGTTCGTTACCGTTTTTGGAGAAGCCAATCCTGGCGAAGTGCCGTACGGACAAGGAAGTTCAGAAGGACATCGCCGAGGCTTATTCGAAGTTCATCAACAAACCGCAGGTGAGTGTTCGTATCTCCGAGCGCAACAGCCGTCAACCCGCGACTGTGTTTGGCGCTGTTCGTCATCCAACGCGCGTCGAGATGAAGCGTAAAGTCCGGTTGAACGAGTTGATGGCGGCGTCGGGGGGATTCACCGAGCGCGCTTCCGGAACGATACAAATCCTGCATACCGAACCGTTGATGTGCCCGGAACCAGGCGAGGAAGCACTCGCGGCCCCCATCGACGGGACGAAGATTCCGCTCTCGATCGTGAAGATCTCCGAGCTGCGCGCCGGCAAATCCGAGGCAAATCCGGTTATCCGTCCCGGCGATTATGTGTTGGTGACCGAAGCCGAACCCGTTTACATCACGGGTAGCGTTATGTCTCCCGCCGGGATCTATCTGCGCGAAGAACTGATGCTGAGTCGCGCACTGGCCATGGTAGGAGGCGCTCGCAAAGAAGCGAAACTGTCGGAAGTTAAGGTTTACAGGCAGATTCCCGGCTCAGCAAATCAGGAAGTGATCACCGTCGACGTCGCGGCCATCAGAAAGAACCAGAAGCCCGACTTCCCGCTCCAGGCGTATGACGTGATTGAGGTTCCCGAGGCGGGCATGTTCTCTTCGAGCCGCATCGCATCGACTCTGGTTGGCGCGCTGACGGGCGGTCTTTCATCCGCGATTACAAACACCGGCATGTATCTGCCGACTCGCGTGATCTACTAATTTTGCAGTCACAATAAATTAATTACTTAAAGAGCAATCAAAGAATGAATCGAAAAACACTGGCCGGTGATCGCCGGCGACGAAAACTCATCACAGTGCTCTGGGCGCTGGGCGTTTCTTTGGCGGTGATTCTCATGATCTACTTCGAGCAGACCGCCATCCTTTACATTGTTTGCACGCTTGGCGTAACCGCGTTGCTGGTGATAGTCGCATTTTCCGACTTGAAGCATGAGGACGCACACAACCCACAAGTGGGCCAAACCAGTGATGCAGCAGGTGTTGCAGGCCGGGTAAAATGAAGCAAACGTTGCATGCGGTCTGAAGTGACGCAGTAGTAACAACGTTCGCGCCTCTATTTCAAAAATCGAAGTTGCTTATGTGGTCTATAAGTATTTGCAGCGAAAAACTCGCTGCAATGCGACTTTGTTGGCTACATGAAAATCAGCAAGCGGGTTGAAACTTTAAGCGGACTATTGCATAATTCGCCTGCGTTCACCTCCCCGGTGGACGAAGTGGTCGCGTGGGGTGAGGACACGTGGCCTTAGGGTGGGGGCTGTGGGAGGCCCCCGCCCGCTTTTTTTGCCGCCCCTTTTGTATCCGGCCAGGCGATGCACTACCCGCGCTAAGTTTTTCTTGACGTGGAGCTTCCAGGCTCCGATTATTCGTCGGCGAGATCGATCAAAAAAGTGCTGAGCGGCTGACAATCGACGATGGCGTTCTTCCAGAGATCACGACGCAGATTTCAGCTCTGGTTTTACGAGGGCAAAAAACGCAGCGGTTCCACGCAGGAATCTTCCACTCACCACAAGCAACATCCATGGTGGCAGGTCATGTGTTTGACCGGCGTCGATTACTTCTCGACGCTCGGTTATCAACCAGGCATTGCGTTTCTTGCGGCCGGCGCACTGTCGCCGATCGCTACGTTAGTGCTGATTTTCCTGACGCTGTTTGGCGCGCTGCCCATGTACAAGCGCGTCGCGGCGGAGAGTCCGCACGGGGACGGCTCGATCTCGATGCTCGAAAACCTGCTGTCGCGCTGGAAAGGGAAGTTGTTCGTACTGGCGCTGCTCGGATTTGCGACGACGAGTTTCATCATCACGATTACGCTGTCAGCCGCTGACGCCACCGCGCACATCATCGAGAACCCGTTTGTCCTCGATCATCTGCAGTTCCTCCATCATCGAATCGTCGTAACGCTGGTCCTGATCGCGGCCTTGGGCGCGATTTTTCTGCGCGGTTTCAAGGAAGCTATCGGAATCGCCGTGTTTCTCGTGGCGATTTATCTGGCGCTCAACTTCATAGTCGTAGGTGTTGGTTTTTACGAGATCGCCACGCATCCGAATGTGCTTGGTAATTGGCAAAATCTGCTTTTTACCAAATACGCGAACCCTCTGCTGATGATCGGAACGGCACTGATTGTCTTTCCAAAACTCGCGCTTGGTCTATCAGGTTTTGAAACAGGCGTGGTGGTGATGCCGCTGGTGAGAGGCGACGGCGATCCGAGCAAGTTCAAGATTGAAGAGAACCCGCATCTCACGCGCAGTGGTGAATCACCCACGGAACTTGCAGGCCGTATTCACAATACACGCAAGTTGCTCATGAGCGCGGCCTTGATCATGAGCGTTTTGCTTTTTTCGAGCAGCATCGTGACGACGTTGCTGATTCCGGCGGAAGAGTTTCGAGCGGAAACGGCAACGCAGGAAGCGGGCACTGCAAACGGACGCGCGCTCGCGTACCTGGCCCATCATTACCTCGGCGACGTATTTGGAACCATCTACGACTTGAGCACGATCTCGATCTTGTGGTTTGCGGGTTCATCGGCCCTCGCCGGCCTGCTGAACATCGTGCCTCGTTACTTGCCGCGATATGGAATGGCGCCGGAGTGGGCGCGTGCCGTGCGGCCGCTGGTGGTTGTGTTCACGTTGATCTGTTTCATCGTGACGATTCTTTTCAAAGCAGATGTCGATGCGCAGGGCGGCGCGTATGCGACAGGCGTGCTCGCGTTGATGACCTCGGCGGCGATTGCGGTGACGCTCTCTGCGCGACGCCTCGGTCAACGCAAGCAGTGGGTTTTCATGTTGATCTCGCTCGTCTTTATCTACACGACGGTTGTTAACATCGTCGAACAACCTGAAGGCATCAAGATCGCGTCGATCTTTATCGTCGCGATTGTGCTGACGTCACTCTTCTCACGCGTCTGGCGCTCTACTGAACTGCGCGTTGAACGCATCGAGCTTGACGATCCAGCGCGCGAGTTTGTCCGCCGCGCCGCGAAAGGAACTGTACGCATCATTACGAACCGCGTCGATCGCGGTGACGCACTCGAGTACGAATCGAAAGAGAAAGAGAAGCGGATCGACAACCACATTCCCGCAGGTGAGCCGATTCTCTTCTTCGAAGTGACGCCGGGAGATGCGTCGGAATTTTCGGGAGTGCTGAAGATCCGGGGCGAGACCGTCGACCGGTTTCAGATACTGCGCACCGAATCTGCGGCGGTGCCGAATGCGATCGCCGCGTTTCTGCTTTTCATTCGAGACGAGACGGGAAAACTGCCGCACGTTTATTTTGGTTGGAGCGAAGGTAATCCGGTTTCGTACCTGTTGAAGTACATCGCGTTTGGTGAAGGTGACACTGCGCCGGTCACGCACGAGGTGCTGCGTCAGGCGGAAAAGGATCCGGATCGACGGCCCATCGTGCACGTCGGCGGGTGATTTATTTGCGTGTTGCTTCTGTGTGCCGCCAGGAGTAACATCAAAACGGTTTGATAACTTAATGTCTGCCGAAGTTGCGATGGGACCACGCACGGCTGCGCAACACGGGGGAACCACCGTTCCAGGGGCGAATCGTTGGCGTACGCATTGCGCAAACGACGAACACTTCCAGTTCGAGCCCGACAGCTAACCTCGTAGGCGAAAAGGAAGGGCAGTGCCGCGATCGAAACTGGCGCGGGGCTCATTGCCCCGTGCCTTTTTATTTTGTGCGAGCCCGGTTTCTGGCCGGGCCGACAAAAGATGCTCAATAGCTTAGTTACTCGATCCGCCGGACGACGTTTCAAACTCTGGTTATACAGAGACGCCGCTCAACACAAAGAAGCAGTTCACTCCCCATCACATAGGCAACATCCGTGGTGGCAAGTTATGTGCTTGACCGGAGTCGATTACTTCTCCACTCTCGGATACCAGCCAGGCATCGCGTTCCTCGCCGCGCAAGCGCTTTCACCGATCGCCACTCTCGTTTTGGTGCTGCTGACGCTGTTCGGCGCGCTGCCAATCTACAATCGAGTTGCCGAGGAAAGCCCGCATGGAGAAGGCTCCATCTCGATGCTGGAACACCTGCTCTCGCGCTGGAAGGGCAAGTTGTTCGTGCTCGTGTTACTCGGCTTCGTTGCGACTGACTTCGTCATCACGATCACACTCTCCGCCGCCGACGCGACGGCGCACATCATCGAGAACCCATTCACGCCCCCAATACTCAAGCACCAGATCGGCGTGACGCTCGTCTTGATCGCGATACTGGGCGCAATTTTTCTGAAGGGTTTCAAAGAAGCGATCGGACTGGCGGTGGCGCTGGTGGCTATTTACCTGTTGCTGAACGCCATCGTCATCGGCTACGGAGTCTTCGAGCTGATCACGCATCCGTATCACTTTCCGGAATGGAAACAAGCGCTGTTTTCTCATCCGCGCGTGAATGGCAACGCGTGGATGATCGTCGCGGTATCGTTGATCCTGTTTCCCCGACTCGCTTTGGGTCTTTCAGGTTTTGAGACCGGCGTGGCAGTAATGCCCCTGGTGAAGGGTGACAAGGAGTTAAGCGAGAACGATTGGGACAGTATTCATTCCACGCGCGCCGGTCATGGTGAGGAGGCGAAGGTCCAGCAACTTCTTCGCGGTCGCATTCAAAACACGAAAAAGTTGTTGCGCACTGCCGCACTGATCATGTGCGTGATGTTGATTACGAGCAGTTTTGCGACGTCGATTTTGATACCACCGCAGGAGTTTGCTGAAGGCGGTGAAGCAAACGGGCGTGCAATTGCTTATCTGGCCCATCACTTCTTCGGTGAGATCTTCGGAACCGTTTACGATCTCAGCACGGTTTTAATTCTGTGGTTTGCGGGCGCCTCGGCGATGGCCGGACTCTTGAGTATCGTGCCGCGTTATCTGCCGCGCTACGGCATGGCGCCGGAGTGGGCCAGGGCAGCGCGTCCGTTGGTCCTCGTGATTATCGTTATCGCTTTTGCCGTCACGATCATCTTCCGTGCGGACGTCGATGCTCAAGGCGGTGCATACGCCACTGGCGTGCTGGTGCTGATGACGTCGGCGGCGATCGCCGTAACGCTTGCGGCGCGTAAGCGAGGTTACAAGTGGCAGGTGTATCTCGTGATCGCGCTGGTTTTTATCTACACCACGATCCAGAACATTCACGAACGGCCTGAAGGCATCAAGATCGCTTCCTTTTTTATTCTCACGATCATTCTCGCGTCACTCTTCTCACGCGTGTATCGATCGACCGAATTACGCGTCGATCAGATCGAGCTCGACGACCAGGCGCGCCAGTTCATTAAAGACGCCGCCAGGGGAACGATACGAATCATCGCTAATCGTCGCGACAAAGGCGACATCCTCGAGTATCGAGAGAAAGAACGTGAGAAACGCACGAGTAACCACATTCCTCTCGGCGAGCCGATACTGTTTTTCGAAGTTACTCCGGGTGATGCTTCGGAATTTGCAGGTAAGCTGGCGATTCGTGGTGAGACGATGGGCGACTATCGAATTCTAAGAACGGAATCGGCCGCCGTGCCGAATGCAATTGCGGCGTTTCTCCTCTATCTGCGCGACGAGATGGGCAAATTGCCCCACGTCTACTTCGGTTGGAGTGAAGGCAATCCGATCTCCTACCTGCTGAAGTACATCGCATTCGGCGAAGGTGATACGGCGCCGGTGACGCATGAGGTTTTACGCAAGGCAGAGCGAGATCCCAATAGGCGACCTATCGTGCACGTCGGTGGTTAAAATTTAGCGAGGTCAGTCGCGCTTCCAGCAGACGGGGAAACGCTGCGTAATTGAAGAGTTATATCTGTGTCGCTTCAGCCGTTGCGGTCTTTCCTGCAAGGAAGCAGGAGCGACAATACACCGGACGTCCCTGAGATGGATAAAAGGGGACGGTAGTTTGTTGTCCGCACTGCGCGCATTGCACAGAGACTTCGATTCGTTGCCGCACTCCCGAAGACTGTGCTGCCGCAATTGCCGCGAGCCGTTCGTTTTTAGCCTGCTTGCAGGGTTTGCAACGCTTGGGTTCGTTCTTCAGTCCCTTGTCGTGAAAGAAAACCTGCTCGCCGGCAGTCCAGATAAAGTTCTCGTTACAATCGACACACCTGATTGGCCGATCCTGATATTCACTGTGTGGGGTCGTTTCCAATACGTGAGCCGCTTCCGTTTGTGCCATGATCCACTCCCTGGGTCGTTAGCCTAAAAACACCTGATCCGGCTGGCGAATAAAGAACAACGCGTGAAAGCCAGAACGCTCTTCGGTTGTCCACCAGTTGAGGTATAGATACCAGCCGCACGGGCCGCCATTGGGGGATTTGTATATAACTATGGCGAAATTGTGTCAAGGTAAATCCTGCGTAAATCAGGTTGTCTTGACATTCTTTCCGGGCGGGTGGCAGCATCCGCCGTCAAATCATGAAAAGAATACTCGTCATCGGCTCCGGTGGACGTGAGCACGCCATCGTGTGGGCCCTTCGCAATACGTCTCCGGTTCCGGTGAAACTCTTTTGTGTGCCGGGTAATGCAGGTATAGGCCAATTGGCCCAACTCGTCAATGTTTCTGTTAACGATCAAGCATCTCTGGCGCGTTTTGCGGAGGCGAATTCCATCGATCTGACTTTCGTTGGACCGGAAGCGCCTTTGACGGCGGGTATCGTCGAGGCCTTTGAAGCAGAACGTTTACCGATCGTTGGACCAACTGCGGCGGCCGCGCGACTCGAAGGAAGCAAGATCTTTGCGAAAGACTTTATGGCGCGACACGGAATTCCGACTGCTGTTTATCGTGTTGCGGATTCACCGGCGCAGGCAATTGAGCTTCTTCGTAGTGGTGAATTCGGTGACGCTGATTCACCGGTCGTGATCAAGGCTGATGGACTGGCAGCCGGAAAAGGCGTTGTTGTTGCCGCGACGCGCGCCGAAGCTGAAAAAGCAATAGACGACTTGATGGTCCAACACGTCGCAGGCGAGGACGCCGCGGGACGAGTGGTGATTGAAGAGGCGTTGGCGGGTACGGAAGCATCGTTGCTGCTGTTTTCGGATGGACGTGATTACGCATTGATGCCGGCGGCCCGCGACCACAAGCGAATCGGCGATAACGATACCGGTCCGAATACCGGCGGCATGGGCAGTATTACTGATGCCTCAGTGCTCGATCAGGCGACGTTGGGACGTGCCGTTCGAGAGATTGTTGAACCGACGTTGATAGGTGCGCGCGACGAGGGGTTTCCGTTCAAGGGCGTGCTGTTTCTGGGGCTGATGCTGACCGCGGCAGGTCCGAAGCTGCTCGAGTACAACGTGCGCTTCGGGGACCCGGAAACGCAGGCAATATTGATCCGACTGAAGACCGATTTGTCGGCGGTGTTTGAGTCAATGCACAGCGGAACGCTCGGGCGATTGCGGCTCGATTGGGCGGAAGGTGCGTCTGCGTGTGTCGTCGCCGCGAACCGCGGCTATCCCGGAAAGTACGATTCAGGCGCAGAAATCGAAGGCCTCGACGACGTTGATATGACGCGTGTGCAGGTCTTCCACGCCGGGACCTCGCTGGCGCCGAATGGCAGGTTTATTGCTACTGGAGGCCGCGTGTTAGGGCTGACGGCCGCGGCTGAAAACCTGCCGGCGGCTTTGGAGCTTTGCTACGGCGCATTGCAGACCGTTCATTGGCCGGGAATTCAGTTCCGTACCGACATCGGTCGTTCACCGCGGATCTGAACCGCCAATTGCCCAACCTTTTTGGAGGGCGTTCCGTAGTACTGCTATACTCCGAGCAGTTTTCTCTGGAATTGAAACCGCCTGAGCGTATGCGTCGTACATCAGAGCGTTGCGCCCCGGCCCGAAATTCCGGTATTGAGCCGTCGAACCAGCCATGAGACTTTCACATTTCGCTGTCGGAGGATGAGCGGAAAATGGGACTTTGGACAAGAATGAAGCGCTCCGTGCGCGCCCTCTTTGGAGGGATAATCGAAAAGACTGAAGACCCGGAACTCATTCTTCAGCAAACCATCCGCGACATGCGCGACCGCGTGCCCGAGCTGAATAACAATGTCGCTAACGTGATGGCCACCGAAAGACTCCTCGCGAAGAGTAAGGAACGGCTGGAAACGCAGAGAGTCGATCTCGACTCGAAAATCCGCGCGTCGGTGAAGATGGGCCGCGACGATATTGCCACCGCTTACATTGGCCAGTTACAACAGGCGGAGATCGATCTTCAGAAAACAACGCAGCAACTAGAGTACGCGACCATCGCATCGAAACAGGCACTTAAGGCGCGCGACAACTACGTACTGCAAATGCAACGGCGCACAGCCGAAGCAATGCAGTTGATAAATCAGTCGAAGCAGGCGAAGTTGCAGGAACAGCTTGCGCAGACGATGGAATCGTTCCAGCTTGGCGACGATGCGTCGACCTTCAACGAGATGCGCGACAAGATCGATCGACGCGCCGCCGCAGCCGAAGCGAAGATGCAACTTGGCGCTTCTAACGTTGACAATCAAATGCAGGAGATCGAGCGTGAAGCGCTGGATATGCAGTTGGCCGACAAGTTGCTTGATTACAAACGTGATATGGGCTTACTCGGCGCGGGTTCAAGCGCAACGCCTCAGGCGCTTCCGGCTGAAGGTGAAACCACTACCGGGCAGAATGGCACGGGTGGTGGCGGCCGTTCGATGTGAGCTGATAATGTCGCCCGCGGTTTTGCAGAATGCTTTGTAACGCCAGTCTCAATAAGTTTATGGCCGAGTTTCCCAAGTTCGATGTCAAGTATCTGAAAGAAGCCTTCAAGGAACCCATAAACTTTTGGGGAATGGCCGGGTTTGCCGTAGCCGCTGCTTACGTTCAGGACATCACACCGCTCGTCGCTGCTTTAGCAACCGAAACACTTTATCTCGTCAGTGTGCCCGCGAGCACAATGTATCGCCGTCTCGTCGATCGACGTGAGAAACAGCGACTGTTGAAGCTGCGCGAACAACAGCGCGAAGCGCAGATCAAGTTATTCGATCCGCGTGAGCGTGAGGCCGTCGAATACTTGCGCTGGATGAAGAACCAGATCTATTCGAACTACAAGAAGTTCACCGGCACAAAGCAGATTCCGCACAATATTCAGAGCTTGGACCAGCGCTGGGAAGACTTCGTCGATCTGTTGGACGTTTATCGTCGACGTAAACATCATCTTCGCGGCATCAATCGCCAGTCAGTGCAGAACCAGTTGACCCAGGCTGAACGTTCGGTCCAGTCCGCGAAGGACGACCGTGAGCGACGGATTCAACAGGCGAACGTCGAGATTCTCAAACGGCGTGTCGCAGCTTTCAACGACATCGAGCGATCGGTGAAGTTGGTGGAAGGTCAGTTACAGTCGATCGAAAACTTCTTCGGTCTGGTTAACGATCAGGTTGTGACGCTGCCGACGCCCGAACGCGTCTCATCTTTGGACTTCGAGCAGCTTAGCGATTCGATTGCCATGACCAAACAGATGCTCGAGGAAACCTCCGACACGTTTGCCGCCCTGGACAGCCATAACCGCGACATCGGCAACTACGAGCTGCTGGTCTCGAACACGGGAACGGGCAAATAGCGCCAAAAATTCAACAAACCCCACTCTATAGCTGTCGCCGTAAAAATTACCACAAGATATCGTTGACACGCCGCAGGTAGAGGAGTATATTGCTGCGCGCTGGTGATGGTAATAGCAATAGCCAACCGGAATACCCGCTAAACAGTCTAAGTTAAAGCCTGCGTAATATTTACGCCTGGCCGACGTGTTTTTGAAACCCAGTTTTGCTTTCGGGCTCCCCGTAAGAAAGGCAGATGTTGATGAGCGCAGCTATCGGCAAAAAAGTCGGAGGCACCACCGTCGGTGCTCCCAGTGTCTCCCCTCGTAAGAAGTCTCAGGAGCTAGGACTTAATGCCAGAAAAGTAGTTAGCAAGCGCTATTCAATGAAGGATTCGAAAGGCCGCGCCATCGAGGAATGGTCGGATATCGTTCGCCGGGTCGTCGGCCACGTTTCTGCTGCGGAAACTGGCGAAAAACGAGACAAGTTTTTTGCCGCGATGAGCGACGTGATGCTCAAGCGCGAATTCGTCCCGAATACGCCGTGTTTAGTCAACGCCGGTAAGGCCAACGGACAATTGGCGGCCTGTTTTGTGCTTGAAGTGCCCGATTCGCTGACCGGCATTATGGAACACGCGAAGGCGGCCGCGACGATTCATCAGACGGGCGGCGGAACCGGCATGACTTACGAGTTTCTGCGTCCGCATGGCGCGATGGTCAGTTCCGCGACTGGTGTTGCATCGGGCCCCGTGTCGTTCATGAACATCGTCAACCAGGTCACCGACGTCGTGAAGCAGGGCGGTGTGCGACGTGGCGCCAACATGGGCATGATGCGTGTGACGCATCCTGACGTGCTGCGTTTCATTCACGCGAAAAACGATCAGCACTCGCTGACCAACTTCAATATCTCCGTCAACGTTACTGACAAGTTTTTGAAAGCGGTTGATAACGACGAGTGGTTCCAGTTGGAGTTCAACGGCGAGCCCTGGAAAGAACCGATTCACGATCCAGTGCGAGATGGCGACTACGTTGTTTACCGGCGCGCTGATGGATCGACTGTGACGTTCTGCGATCGACAGGCATTTTTGAATGCGAATGTTTCCGATTGCACGATTGAAGAGCCGCCGATGCCGGGAATGATCTTCGCACCTGATATCTGGAACCGCATCGTTGCGAGCGCGCACAAGTATGCCGAACCGGGAATCGCGTTTATCGACGAAGTGAACCGTCACAATCACATGATGAAGTCGATGGGGCCGATCTATTCGTGCAACCCGTGCGGCGAACAGTTTCTGCACTTCTCTAATTCGTGCAACCTGGGTTCGATCGATCTCGCGAAGTTTTACGATCCCGAGAAGCGCATCGACTTCGATCGTCTCCGCGAAGTGACGCACCTGTGCACTCGTTTTCTCGACAACGTCATCGATACTTGCGCGTGGCCGCTGCCGGAGATCAACGATGTGGTCCATCGCACACGGCCCGTGGGTCTGGGCATCATGGGATTTGCCGATCTCTGTTTGAATCTGAACGTCACGTATGGCTCTCCCGCTTCGATCGATCTGATGGACGAAGTGATGGGCTTTGTCCGGCGTGAGTCGTGGATGGAGAGCAACAGGCTCGGTGCGGAGAAGGGCGCGTTTCCGGAGTTTGAGCCAAACCGCGAGGCTTACACGGAGTTTCTCTACAACCAGATCGGCAT